>JAGDDD010000003.1 GCA_017958225.1 Alphaproteobacteria bacterium | reverse complement strand
TTCCAGATTCTACACGGCACGAAGTTTTTATAAGTTGTTTTAAATATATAAAGCTATCTTTAGATATCTGAAATTCATTATCAGGAGAAAAATCCCCACTATTTACTATTTCTAAAAGTTTTTCTCCAACAGGTGTTAATTTTCTTTTCTCGTCAATTAAGCCTATATCCGTTAAACCTGAGGTTTTTTCTCGTGCCGTTTTAGCCTTATCACCATCTTTTGTAATTTTTCCTGTTATAAAACCTTTACTATAAAGAAAATTATAGTAATCCTTCTGAGTTTCTTTATCCCAAGTAATATTTTCACGTTCAGCCCAAAATTCATGTATAAGAGAGAGTTGTTCCTCTATCTTTCTATGAAAATCCGCCATACGAAAGCTAGTGGAACCTAGGCTCCAAGCATACGATTTAAATCTGAAACGAATTGGCATATGTCCTCCTAATAATTCACTATTAAAACTTCTTCAGTTTTTGATGTTCTGTCCATGATATGATAATTTGAATTGTTATAAGAGTAGTCTAGAAAAATAACACGATAGTTATTTTGTCTTATCCAATTATTTAACAAGGTATTTGATTTTCCTTTAGAAGCTAGTACATTAGACAAAGCAAATTTGATTCCACATTTATTAAGCCTATCAATATAATTTAATAAATCGCTTTCATCTTGGGAATTCCAACCATTCTTCTCATTATAGCTAGCGCAGGTAATTAAATAGGGGGGATCTATATATACAAAGGTATTTTTTCCATATTTAGCAGGATCAATATTCCTAAAATCCTCACATAAAAAGTCACAAGAAATTTCATGTAGTCTATCTATGAATAATGATAATTTCATCCTCATTTTAGAATTAAAATCCCTTTTCCCTACGGGTAAATTAAAATTACCTTTTGAGTTAAAACGGATTTGATTGTTAAAAGAGTAAACAATCAACACATAAAGCATTAAATAGTATTTATCATCTTTTTTCTTCAGAGAATTGAATGTCGTTTTTAATTTTTCAAACCCATCTTTATTATATCTCTGTAGTCCGTCGTCACTCTGACAATTATAATAATCATAGCCATATTTGCTGCTTTCTGATAACGAGAATTTTGTAATTATTTGATCAATACTGTTGAAAATAAAATCTTTGGTATTGTTTCTTAAAACATTATATAATCCATATAAATATTCATTAAAATCATTAAAAATAATTTTCTTCGCATTGATATTTATTCCGACATTACAACCGCCACAAAACAAATCTACAAACGTATCAATACTTGAGGGAAATTCTGGAAGTATTTGTTTTAGTAATCTAAATTTTCCGCCCGTATAATTTAAGGGGGACTGAATTAGGTGTTTAGGTTGACCTGTGTAACACTTGCATAAGAACAAACGTTCTTCATTTCCTTGAATATCAGATTTTCCAGTTGTAAATGATTTATATTTTTGGGAGAAAATTTTTACTTCACCTTTATTTTTTAGGATTCTTAAAATATCCTCATCCGAGATTCTAGCATTTGAGCGGTCATCACCTTTCTTTTCCATATTGTTATATGATAAGAGGATGTATCGCGCTTTAATATTTTTAATAAGATCTTCAAAAGCTCTTGTGGCATTGGAGGTACAATAATCACTTTTCAGATTGTCCCTATTCATCTTTTTGGCAACACCATAGACAACAGGCTTTTCCCACTTTGCAACGTTTTCCAATAAATGATAGGCATCGCAGTATTGGCGAGAATTGTAAGGAGGATCTATATAAACTAAATCAGCCTCAATTTTTTGAACCAACAAATTAGCATCCATATTGAATATTTCATTTTTTTGTAAATTGTTTTCGGGCTCTGGTAATAACAACTCCAGAGGCTTATCAAACGTCCCATTGCGTCTATAAGCATCATAATGTCCACATGTATTCGCGATCTTATCCATTGAATAGAGTAAGGATGTAATAAGCAATGCTCGCTCTCTCTCATTTAGTCTCTTAGACTTATATTCTTTTTCAATATGCTCTCTTATGAAACCTATTTTTTTGCATGTATATTCATCAAAGAAAGTATTTGAGAAAGTTTCACTCATATAATTACTTTCGCAAGATTCTACAGAGTTATAATATCTAATGTATTCGGCAATTTTCTTTGAGGCATACTTTTGAGGACTAAACCATGCGATATGACATATATAATTACTATATAGTATATCGTTAACAATTAAATGTTTATCAATAAAAGCTGATGAAACAGCTCCAGTTCCGGCAAAAATGTCAGCGACCGTATCAATATTCGCACATTCCTGTTTTACAATACTTGTTATAAAATTCAAAAGTTTATATTTGTTGCCAAGATATCTTTTATTATTAATTTTACATGTTTTTAATGGTTTATATGGCAAAGGAAAATCTACTATAGTTGCCTTACCATAATTATTCATGTAATCTTCTGTTAATGCCAATTCTAACATAGTGTTCCCCTTATGCAACATTTTAAAAATAACAAAATACGTAAAATCAACGCGTTACATTATTTTTTCATTAGCATAATATATTTTGATGCAAAAAGCATCTATTTTTTTACAAAAATGCAAAATTTATTTTTCGCACTCATTTTATTCTGGTTTATCAACTGTAAATTGATCGCGTTGCCCCCTTTGTGCAAAGTAAGAATTTTTCTTTATCCGTCGTTCAATGATTTCTCCGCTTTCTACCATTTCTAAATAATTTAACAAATCGGGTAGAATAATTTTAACGAGTTTTTCCGATTGTTCAGACATAGCCACCTCCATTTTTATGATACAGATTGTAATAACGTTTGAATGTGTCAAAAAGTCAAGTAAATAATTTTTTATTCAGAATCAATGTGTTATGATTGAAGTTCGCAATCAATTTCAACCACTCTTGAGTGGATTTGAACTGGCGACATCAAGATAAAAAATATATCTATTTCAATGTGTTATACCAAGCTGCCACTCTTTTTTACTTTTTTAGGAATGGTATACTTTTAAGTCAAAGGTATACTTTTTTATGTGCAAAAATTGTCATACAATCGAATGTTGCCCTCTTGGTATCCGGAGAAAAATCACCATTAACTCATTGAAAAATATAATTAAATTATTTTAGATAAAAAAATAACATAGTAGGTATACACATACTATGTTATGTAAATGGTCGGAGTGGCGGGATTTGAACCCACGACCACTTGCCCCCCAGACAAGTGCGCTACCAGGCTGCGCTACACTCCGATAAGACGCCATTATATACAAACTCGCGCCCAAAGGCAAGTCTTTTTTACAAAACGCTCCAAGACGTTTGCCATCAGGCGTATTTTTTCATTTCCTGTTGAAGCCACTTTTGCGTAAAATCAACCGCCTCGGCCACAGGAATCAAGCCACGCTCGCCCGTGCCGCGGACTTTGTATTCAATCATCCCTTGAGCCAGCGCCTTCGGGGCCACAATCAAACGCAAAGGCAAGCCGGTCAAATCCGCCTCGGCAAATTGAACGCCGGCTGACAAATTGCGGTCATCATACAGGACCTCTACGCCGGCCTTTTCCAAATCTGCGTATAATTTTTCGGCCGTTTCGGCAATACCTTCCTTATCTAAGCCCATCGCATTGATTTGGACCTGCCACGGTGCAATAGACAGCGGCCAAATCGGCCCATACTCATCGTGATGAGCCTCAATCACCGAGGCCAACGAGCGCCCGACACCGATACCATAACAGCCCATAATCGGCGTTTTCTCGCTGCCATCCTCGGCGGTATAGGTCATGTGCATAGACTCGGTATATTTTGTGCCCAACTTAAAGATATTGCCCACCTCGATGCCACGCGTCAGATGTAATTTCGCGCCACATTTCGGACAGATATCGCCCTCTTGCACCAACGCAATATCAACAATCTCAGCGTTGGGCAAATCGCGTTCCAAGTTAAAGTTTTTCAGATGATAGCCCTCTTTATTCGCCCCGCACACCAAATTACAGGCCCCGACCAAAGATTTATCCACATACACCGGACAAGTCAGGTTGATACCTGTTGCAAAGCCAGGAACAGCGCCGACTTTGAGCACTTCCTCATCGGTGGCAAAATTAAACAAAGATTTGACGACTTTGGCAAACTTCGTTTCATTGACCTCTAAATCGCCGCGAATCATGACGGCCACCGTTTGTCCTTTTTCGGTGGTGTAAAAGACCATCTTAGCCATCTTATTCGCCGGAATATTTAGGAACTTGACCAAGTCCTCAATCGTCTTGACACCCGGCGTGGCCACCTCTTCCAAAGGCAGCAAGTCTTCTTTTTCATAGGTATAGTTTGTCGTAGCGACTTCTGCGTTCCAATAGGACTGGCATTTATCGCACATCACAATCTTGTCTTCGCCGGAATCGGTAACTAATTGATATTCATGCGCAATCTTACCCCCCATCATGCCGGTATCTGACTGAATTGCCACCACCTCGGGAATACCTATGCGACGATAAATCGTGTGATAGGCTTGCGCCACTTTGTCATAATAGGCGTCCAAATCAGCCTCAGACGTGTGGAAGGAATAGGCATCCTTCATGGTAAATTCGCGCACACGAATCAGGCCGCCACGCGAGCGAGCCTCATCCCGATATTTTGTTTGAATTTGATACAACATAAACGGATAGTCACGATAACTGGTCACTTCTGTGCGCGCCAAGGCTGTGCAGGCTTCCTCATGCGTCATACCCAGCAACATATCGTGTCCGGTGCGGTCTTTAAAGCGCAGCAATTCAGGGCCAACAGATGTCCATCGTCCCGACTCATCCCACAATTCGCGCGGCATCACGACAGGCAGCATAACTTCTTGCCCGTCAATACGATCCATTTCCTCGCGAATAATTGCCTCAATTTTCTGTTGAACTCGTTTGCCCGGCGTTAAAAGAGAATAAATGCCGTTGGCCAACGGGCGCATATAGCCACCGCGCAGCAAGAAAATATGGCTGGCAAGTGTAGCTTCTGCGGGTTTTTCTTTGTGTTTTTGGGAAATCAGTTTTGATTGACGCATGGGTGATCCTTTCCGTTAGTTGCGCTTATGGAAAAGTATTATAACAAAAACATCGAAAAAAGCAACGATAAATTATAAGCCACGCAAATATTCATTGACACCCCTCTGTTTTTATAGTACAATGTGTTCTATTGAAGGTCCAAAGGAGGATGTATTATGCAAAAACAGAACAATGTAAAGAATATAATAGAGCAGGCTACACGAACGATACAGGGGAATGCAAAAAAGATAATAGCCATGGCTGGTTTGTCTGCCTTGGCATTGGGCGGCGGAGCCAAAGACGCCAAAGCGAACACTCCGACACCCACACCTACAAATGAAGGGGTGCGTCAGGAACAATCAATCGTAAATACAGAAAAAACAACACCCGCATCTCAAGATAAAGATGTGCGCTATGAACAATTACAGGCGGTTGTGCGTTTTGCGCTGCAACACGACAAGCAAGATGACTTCGATGTCGTAAAACAGCAAGCATTAAAATACATGGATTTTCCAGCTTTTCTTCCAGTAACACAGGATGGGCATTTTGATAAAGCCACATCCCAAAAATGGATTGAGGCTTGTGATTTTAAGAAAAACTTCAAGCACTTGCAACAATATAAGCAAGATTTGGAACAAGGTGTCTCTGTAGAGGAGGCCTATGGAACCATGGCCAAGAATATTGCCGACGGAGATAAGGCCAAAGAAGAAACAATGCTGCAAATGCTGCCTGCGATGCAAAAGGCATTGGAACAAGTTAACCTTTCAAACGTGTCTGGGTTGGGAAGAGATCGTACATACGTTCTCCTTACCCTTTCACTCCTCCCGCTGGGGTGTGGTATGCTGTACTCTGGCGCGAAAGGTCTTAAGGACTTTGTTGATGGGAACCTAATTATGGCAGGAGGCCGTTTGGGACTTGCAGGCTTGATATCGCTCACAGCACTAGGCGCTACTGTGGCGCTAGAGCCTATCATATCGCCTGAACAAGCGCAAGAATACGTATCACGCTTTCACCAAGCGATGTATAACACCTGTGTGGAACAACAGTTTGAGCAAGCCAAAAAAGATATTTTGGTAAAAGATGCCAATGAGGCCGCCGGTCAAGTGATTAGCCACAAAAATAACGGCTTAGGCACGACGATTACGGAAACAAAAAAGGGTAAAACCATTGTCGAACATACGGGGAACAACGGAACAGAACGAATAGTTTTATCCCCAGTACCCCGCAATCCAAACGTCTCTGATCGGTAAAATCAACAGATAAAAAAACACCCTCGGGGAGACCGGGGGTGTTTTTTAGTGCATCAGCCTTCCAAAACTTGAACGCCGGGCAAGGTCTTGCCTTCCATCCACTCCAGGAAAGCGCCACCTGCGGCTGAAATATAACTGATATCTTTTGCCACACCGGCTTTTTTCAGCGCGGACACGGTATCGCCACCGCCCGCAACGGACAACAGGCGACCTTCCTTGGTCATCTGCGCCACCGCTTGGGCAATCTCGTTTGTGCCGGCATTAAACGGCGGCACTTCAAACGCGCCCACAGGACCGTTCCAAATTAAAGTCTTGCATTGAGCAATCGCCTCGATAAACGCCTTGACCGATTGCGGACCGATATCCAACAAAGGCTTACCCGCCGGCAAAGCATGCACATCAGCGATATGCGCTTCCTGCCCTTCGGCAAACGCGTCCGCCCACACTAAATCAGTCGGCAAGATAATCTGACACGCACCGGCACCGGCCAAAATCTTTTGGGCGGTTTCCACCATGTCCGGTTCGACCAAAGAGCCCTCGCCCATGGGGATGCCCTTTGCTGCCAAGAAGGTGTGCGCCATACCGCCACCGATCAACAGGTAATCGACCTTTTTAATCAGGTTAGCCAACAGATCTAACTTTGTCGAGACCTTACTGCCACCGACCAAAGCGGCCACCGGATGCACCGGCTGTCCCAACGCTTTGTTTAAAGCTTCCAATTCGGCCTGCATCAGGCGACCGGCCACCCGCACGGGCACATAAGCGGCCATGCCTGCGGTTGAAGCATGTGCTCTGTGCGCGGTGGAAAACGCGTCATGGACATATACATCTATCCCGTCAGCCAATTGCTGACAGAACGTCGGCTCGTTGTCTTCCTCTTGAGCATAAAAGCGCAAGTTTTCCAGCAAGATAATGTCGCCATCTTTCATATTGGCTTTGGCTTGCTTGACCACATCGCCCACACAATCGGGCACAAAGGTAATCGGCTGACCGACGGCCTTTGCCAACGCTTCCACCAAAAAGCCCAGTGAAAACTCCGGCGTTTTTTGCCCCTTCGGCCGACCAAAATGCGAGGCAATAATTACCTTTGCCCCTTTGTCATGCAAAAACTGCACCGTCGGCGCAAAGCGATCTATGCGGGTGGTATCCGTTACTTGTCCGTCTTTGGCAGGCACATTCAAATCGGCCCGCACAAAAACATATTTTCCCTGCAGGTTACCTAAATCGTCTAATGTTTTAAACATAGAGACCTCTTACAGCAATTTGCCCATGGCAACGGCGGTATCTAACATACGATTGGAAAAGCCCCACTCGTTGTCATACCAACTCATCACGCGCAATTGTGTGCCGCCGATGACCTTTGTGCCGTTAGCATCAAAAATGGATGAGTGCGGGTCATGCGTAAAGTCGATACTGACCAATTTTTCCGCATTGTAGCCCAACACGCCCTTCAATTCGCCTTCGGCAGCGGATTTCAAAGCGGCATTGACCTCATCAACCGTCACTTCTTTTTCCATAATGAAGTTGGCATCGACCATCGATACATCGGGAGTCGGCACGCGGATAGACACACCGTCCAACTTACCGGCTAATTCAGGCATGACTAAGCCAATGGCTTTGGCCGCACCTGTTTTTGTCGGAATCATGCTCATCGCAGCAGCGCGGGCACGATACAAATCTTTGTGCAATTGGTCCAAAATCTTTTGATCGTTGGTGTAACTGTGAATCGTAGTCATAAAGCCTTGTTTAATGCCAAAGGCTTTTTGCAATACATAAACCACAGGCGCCAAGCAGTTTGTTGTGCAAGACGCGTTGGACACGACCACATCTTCCTTGGTCAAAGTGTTTTGATTCACGCCATAAACGATAGTTTTATCAGCTCCTTCGGAAGGCGCTGACACCAACACGCGTTTTGCACCGGCGGCCAAATGCACCATGGCTTTTTCTTTTGAAGTGAAGATACCTGTGCATTCAAACACGATATCAATATCCATGTCTTTCCACGGCAACTGCGTCGGATCTTTTTGCGCAATCACGCGGGTCTTTTTATCGCCAGCCAACAAGTATTCACCTTCGGCGCGGATGTCCATATCCAACTTTCTGTGAATTGAGTCATATTTAAGCAAATAAGCATTAGCCGCGGCATCACCCAAATCGTTAATCGCAACGATATCTACATCTGTGCGACCGGATTCCAACCAAGCGCGATAGACCAAACGACCTATGCGTCCAAAACCATTGATAGCAACACGTGTTGTCATAATAATCTCCTTTTGAAAGTAATAACAATAATTAGTATATACTCCGCTTATCTGAAAAAATCTACAATTATTTATTTCTTTTTTTTGTAAAAAGTCTTATTATAGACAAAAGAGAGGTGCTGTATGATTGCAAAATTGACAGGTCGCATTGACTATATCGGCGAAGACTTTTTGATTTTGGATGTCCATGGCGTGGGCTACCGCGTGTTTTGCTCGGCAAAAGCCTTATCACAATTATCCGTCGGACAGGAAGGTGTCAGCCTATTTACCGACACGCAGGTCCGCGAGGATGCGATTCGTCTGTTCGGTCTGCAAAGCATGGAAGAAAAAGAATGGTATGACAAACTGGTTACTGTTCAAGGTGTTGGCGCCAAAGTCGCCTTAGCCATTTTATCGGTCTTCTCTCCGCAAGAATTATCGTTAGCCTTTGCGGCACAGGATGCCAAAGCCTTGACCCGCGCCGCCGGTGTCGGTCCTAAATTGGCGCAACGTATTGTGTCCGAGCTCAAAGGCAAAACGCCCTTGTGTTTGGGCGGTAGCACATCTGTCAGCACATCCGTGCCCAACAGCCCGGCCAACGAAGCCATTTCCGCTTTAACACATTTGGGTTACGGGCAAACAGAGGTCGCCGTGCTGGTCTCCGGCCTGGTTGCTAAAACACCCGACGCCAGCGTCGAAACGCTGATTAACGCTACACTTCAAGAATTGGGCAAACGCAAGTTTTAGTTCGCGACGATTTCCGACAGACTGGTCACGACCTGTTGCTCAACAGATGTTTTCTGCTGTGGTGCAACCGGCTCCGGTTTCAGCTGAATCACCTGTGTGCGCGGCTGACGACCCAAGTAACTGTCAATGGAAATCAACTGAGTCCGCTTTTGTAACTGACGCAAGAAAGTCTCTCCGTCCTGCATCGGCGTCTGACGCGTCTTTGTCTGCACGGCGATCTTTTCCCAAGGTCCGGCAATCGAAATATATTTCGACGGATCGGGCTCAGGCGCTGTGGCGACTTTGGTAACGCGCAACGGATAAATCTGCAGGTTCATTGTGTGTTGAGCCAGATTCACGGCACCATCTATGATAAAGTCAAGCCAGTTGCTTGTTTCGATACCGACATTGTGATCCAAGAACACAACGCCCTTCTTCAAGGTCAGATTGAAAATGGCATTTTTCACAAAGATATTCCGGTGCGTATAAACATGATAAGACGCTGTCGCTTTGGTCGCGGCTAAGCGGTTCAAGGTTTGACTGGCGGACAACAATTCGCCTTCCTGCATCACAACGGCCACATTACCTGTCACATTTTGCAGCACCTCTTCCCACGTATTGCCGACAGATTTTAAATTGACGTTCAAATCAACATATCCGCCACGCACATGCGGTTTGAAAGGCGCAATCTGATTGAGCAACACATTGTCGCCAATCAGCTGTAAAGTTGTTTGCAATGTCCCATCGGCTTGGGCCACTTGTAATTGACCCACCACAGGGCCGGCGGCAAAAGAAGAAGGCTCGATAATGCGCACGGTCAATTTCTTATCGTGAGAGGTCACAAGCGCATTGACATACGGATAGCCCGTCGTCAGCCCGTCGTCATCCATATGTTGAATAGAAATCGCGGCGTCCATCTCCACATTATTCAGCACCCACGCCAAAGGTTTATCTTCGGTCTGTTTCCACAGGTTCATGAAATCGGCATAATTGAAATATTGCGAGGATAAAATGGCCGACACTTTAGGAATATCGCCACGAATAACGGCCACTTTTCCGTCCAGGTTGGAATTATTTACAATCAAAGACAACTTGTCTAATTGAATCTTTTTAGGATCCACCGCAAATTGCGTATTGACGGACAATTGACGCATATTTATCCCCTTCAAGACATCATCGCCAAAGGTTTTAAATTGCACATGACCGCTGTATTCCGACTGCGTTTGCAGATCCCACAGGAACGGATTGACCTGGAAAGAAAAAGAATTAGCCACCTCAACGTTCCAAATCGTCTTTAACTGTCTTTGGTTGAGCACATCCACCGAGGCTGTCAAAGTAAAGGGCTGATCCGGCAACTGTTGGACAAGGTTGGCCGGCATATCGGCCGCAAACATCTGCGCCGCTTGGGCAAAAGAATCACCCTTGGTCCGCAACGTCATCCGCACCAAATCTAATGTCTTCAGATTGGGAATTAAGATCTGTAAGTCATTTTGCGACTTCTTGGCTTGGACACGGAAATCTAACACCAGATTCATACCGGTGCGCAAAGTTGTCATCAGGTCCGTAAATTGCCCCTTTAACTGAAAACGTTCATTGTTGTGTTCAATCGTTCCGGAAATATGTTTCAGCTCGGAAATGGAAATATCCGAGAACGATAGTTGTTTAGAGGTATTGTTGATGTGGTTTTGATAAATCAGTTGGACCGAATCCAATTTCACTTGATGGACGGACAGGGTATAAACATCCCTCTGTTGCAACGACGGCCGGCGTTGATGAGTGCCGCTGATCAACCCTTCTGTCTGTTCGCCATCTTGCGCCGCCTCATTCACGTCAAAGAACATTTGCGCTGTTTTAACGTGGATATCCGACACATCATATATATGCTTTAAGTAAGACGGTAAATCAAAAGTGAAATCCACATTTTTAAAGACCATAAAGGGCACAGAGCCTTGCTTTGAAGGCTTCTGCACACGCAATTCGGGAATAGAAATCGTCGGCGTTAAAGTCTTTTTGACACGCATATCGCCCACGATTTGAACGGAGAAGCCCAAAGATGAAGCCAGTTTCTTTTCCATATCCGCCCGATAAGCGTTAATATCAAAAAATAGGTAAAAGCAGCCCAAACCGGCAGCCAACAACAACACTAAAAACAGAAAAAAGATAACTATTTTTCGCATAAATCTTCCCCTATGGTGTGATTTTTATTCTTCTTAAGTTCCTTTGTATCACAAAAGCCCAAAAAATCAAAACTATTTTTCATATGCTCCGGCAAAGGTGCTAAAAATGTCCGTTTTCCGCCGGACAACATCGGAACCGTAACTTGACGGGCATGCAGGTGCAACTTGGCCGCAATTTGGGGCGCTGGCGAAGTCGCCTTGCCATACTTTTCATCCCCGACAATCGGTGTGCCCATAAAGGCGCAATGAACGCGCAACTGATGTGTTCTCCCTGTCAAAGGCGATAATTCAAGCCACGACAACTGACGCGCTGTTTTCATCACTTTATATTGTGTTTGTGCGCTTTGACCTGCCTCATCCACAACCATCATTTCCCGGCCGTTTTTGGCATTTTGCTTGAGCAACGGCTGATCTATGACACCTTGAGCGTGACGCGGCTTGCCCTCGACCAAGGCCCAATATGTTTTATGCACCGCCTTTGTTCTAAACGCTTGCGTCAAAAACGCAGCCGCTTTATTCGTGCGCGCCACCACCAACACACCGCTGGTGTCTTTATCTAACCGATGAACAAGTTTCGGTGTTTGACCGCGCGTTGCCAACGCCGACAGCAAAGTATCTAAATGGCGCTTCGTGCCAGATCCGCCTTGCACCGCCAAACCTGCCGGCTTATTCAAAACAAACATGTCCGCGTCCTGGTACAAAATACACGAGGTCAGCCACTTTTTATCTTTGTCGGAAACAGTCGCCGGCCGCGCCTCTGTAGGATGCTCGGGCAAAGGCGGCACACGAATCATATCCTCTGGCGCCAACACCTGTTTCGCCTCTGCGCGCTTACCATTGACCCGAATCTGTTTCGTGCGCAACAGACGTTGAATATAACTTTGCGGCAACTGCGGATAGTGTCGTTTGAACCAACGATCTAACCGGCAAGGCACTTCATCTTCCCGCACTGTTACGATGAGGACTTTTTCTGACATTTTTTCTTCCTCAATTCGTCCCAATAGGCCAACCGTTTGACAATTTCCCGCTCAAAGCCGCGCTCAATCGGGCGATAAAACACCGTTCTGGACATACCTTCCGGAAAATAATTTTGACCGGAAAAACCATCTTCTGTTTCCGGATCATACTGGTAATCTGCGCCATAGCCCATGTCTTTCATTAGAGAAGTCGGTGCGTTCAAAATCGTTTTTGGCGGAGTCAGCGAGCCCGTTTCTTTCGCAGCCGCCAACGCCTGCGACCACGCCTTATAGACACTGATAGACTTCGGCGCTGTCGCCAAATATACAGCCAAATGCGCAATCGCCAAATCACCCTCGGGCGAGCCCAAGCGGTTATAGGTATCCCAACAAGCAATCGCCAAGCGCAGAGCCAAAGGATCGGCCATCCCGACATCTTCCACCGCAAACCGCGTCAGCCGACGCAAAATATATTGTGGATCTTCGCCGGCCTGCATCATACGCGCCACCCAGTAAAGTGCTGCCTGCGGATCCGAGCCACGTAATGATTTATGCACAGCGCTAATCAGGTTATAGTGCCCCTCGCCCGCCTTGTCATAAATCGGCAACCGTTTTTGCACAATTTTTGCCACATCATCGACGGACAATTCTTTATCCGAATCCACGAAATGATCGATGGCTTCCAGCAAATTGACGAAATATCGCCCGTCGCCGTCCGCCAAAGTCATCAGGTGTTGCACTGCCTCTTTCGATAAAGGCAATGGCCGAGACAACAGGCTTTGCGCCTTATCATACAACTTTTGTAAAGCCGCCTCATCCAGACGCTTTAACACAAAAACCTTACACCGCGACAGCAAGGCGCTGTTGAGTTCAAAGGAGGGATTTTCCGTCGTCGCACCGATTAAAATAACCGTTCCGTCTTCCACAAAAGGCAAAAAACTGTCTTGTTGCGCTTTGTTAAAACGATGTATTTCATCCACAAACAACACGGTGCGTTGCCCGCCTTTTAATCTTTCTTTAGCGGCCGCAAAAATCTTGCGCAATTCTGGAACACCGGAGAACACCGCGGAAATAGGCTCAAAATACAAATTGGCAATATGCGCCATTAAACGAGAAATCGTCGTTTTTCCGCAACCGGGAGGCCCCCACAAAATAAACGAGGACACACGACCGGTTTCTATCATCCGCGCAATCGGCGCATCCGGCCCGATTAAATGATCCTGCCCCACGACTTCCTGCAAAGTTTGAGGGCGCATAAGATCCGCCAACGGACGCTGAACTGTTTTTTCAAACAAGGTTGCCATTTTTTTCTTTCCTTTTCGTGTATCTTAGCATAAAATGACCCCAGGTGACAAGAAGAAATGCCAAAACAATTTACACGTGTTCAAGAAGATTTTATATGTGGCGTCTGTGGAGCGCATATCACAGGTAACGGCTATACAAACCACTGCCCGTATTGCCTGACCAGTCGGCATGTCGATGTTGCCCCCGGCGACAGAGCCTCAAAGTGTGGAGGCTTGATGCCGGCTGTCGCACTGGAAACGAAAGGCGGCGCCTATGTCTTGACGCAAACATGCGTGAAATGCGGCCACACACGCAAAAACAAAACTGCAGATAACGACTCCTTTCAAGCCATTTTAGCGTTGAGCAAAGGCGAATTGAAGGACTATATCACAGATTTGAAAACTCAATCCAAAGACAACAAGTGAGCCAAATATTGACCGGTATAACTTTGCGGACAACGCGCCACTTCTTCCGGCGTGCCCGACACAATGATTTGTCCGCCGTTATCGCCTCCGTCAGGCCCTAAATCGACAATATAATCGGCGGTTTTAATCACATCCAAATTGTGCTCAATAACAATAACGGTATTGCCTTGATCCACCAAGCGATTGAGCACATGCAACAACTGTTTGACATCATCAAAATGCAGGCCGGTCGTCGGTTCATCCAAAATATACAGTGTCTTACCCGTCGCCGTTCTGGACAACTCTTTAGCCAATTTCAGACGCTGCGCCTCACCGCCCGATAACGTGGTAGCCGACTGCCCTAACTGAATATAGCCCAAGCCCACATCTTGTAAAACCTCGCATTTATGGCGTATCGTCGGCACATGCGCAAAAAACTCGCACACCTCATCCACTGTCATTTCTAAAACATCCGCAATAGATTTACCCCGATAGGTAATATCCAACGTATCGCGATTGTAACGCTTGCCATGGCACTGGTCACAGGGCACATACACATCCGGCAGGAAGTTCATTTCTATTTTCAAAATACCGTCGCCCTGACAGGCCTCACAACGCCCGCCTTGGACATTAAAGGAAAAGCGACCAGCCTGATACCCGCGAGCCTTGGCTTCCGGCAACGCGGCAAACCACTCACGAATAGGCGTAAACATCCCCGTATAAGTGGCCGGATTCGAGCGCGGCGTCCGACCGATAGGCGTTTGATCGATGTCAATAACCTTGTCCAAATAACCGACGCCGGATAATTTTGTAAACGGGCCCGGCTGACAACGCACGCGTGTTAAAAATTGCGATACACCTTTATATAGAGTATCCAAAATCAAAGACGACTTGCCACTGCCCGACACGCCGGTCACACAGACCAAAGTGCCCAAGGGGAAAGAGGCGGTTACATTTTTCAAATTGTTTAAAGTCGCCCCTTGTAAAACCAGTTGCTGTCCGTTACCTTTGCGCCGTGTTGTAGGAATCGCAATAGATTGCACACCGGCCAAATACTGTCCTGTCAAACTGGCCGGATTGGCTTGCAGTTGCGCCGGCGTGCCTTGAGCCACGATATAGCCACCATTACGGCCGGCTTTGGGACCCATATCCACGATATAATCGGCCGAGCGCATAGCATCTTCGTCATGTTCCACCACAATCACCGTATTGCCTAACTTTTTCAAGTGTTGCAAGGTGGCTAACAAACGGTCGTTGTCACGCTGATGCAGGCCAATCGAAGGCTCATCCAGCACATACATCACACCCGTCAGCCCCGAGCCGATTTGAGAGGCCAAACGAATACGCTGGCTTTCACCGCCGGACAAAGTCCCGGCACTTCTGTCCAAAGTCAAATAGCCTACGCCCACATCATCCAGGAACGTCAAACGCTCCACAATTTCCTGTAAAATACGTGCCGCAATTTGTGCCTGCTTTTCGGACAATTGCTCCTTGAGTTGTGCGAACCATTGACGCGCCTTGTAAATCGGCATAGTCGTCGCTTCAAAAATCGTCTTGCCCATGACTTTCACGCACAAGGCTTCCGGTATTAAGCGCGCACCATGACACGCCGGACAAGGTGTTTTATCCTGATATTTGCCGATTTCTTCACGCATCCAGTCAGATTGCGTTTCCAAAAAGCGACGTTCCATATTGGGAATCACGCCCTCAAACCCGTCTTTTCCGTATAAAATCGCCTGTTGCGTCTGCGGCGGTAACTTTTCCCAAGGCACATCCGGATCTACGGTAAAACGCTGCATCAGGTGCTTTAAGGCAAAGGCGTGCCACGCATACAACTCACCCGAAGATGAGGTCCAGGGCGCTAACGCCCCTTTATTTAAGGACAAAGTCTTGTCCGGCACCACCAAGTCCGGATTTATGGTCAATTTAACACCCAAACCTTCACATTGCGGACAGGCGCCCTGTGGCGTGTTAAAAGAAAACAAACGCGGCTCTAATTCGGGCAAGGTAAAACCCGACTCCGGACAGGCAAACTTGGATGACAGCCAAAAACTTGTCTGATCTGTTATATTTTCCACCAAAATCCGACCGTCTGCTAACTTGATAGCGGTTTCCAGTGAGGCGGCCAGACGTTGTTCAATACCGCCATGCACACTCAACCGATCCACCACCAAAAAGATATCATGCTTTTTTTGTTTATCCAGGGCCGGTGCTTCCTCAATTTCATATAAAGTGCCATCTATTTTGACGCGCGAATAACCTTTTTGCAGCCACGATTGCAGGTCCTTTTTATACTCGCCCTTACGCGCCACAACCATCGGTGCCAACAGGTATAATTTTGTCTGTTCGGGCAATGCCATAATACGATCCACCATCTGTGGCACCGTTTGACTTTCAATCGGCAGGCCGGTTGCCGGCGAGTAAGGCACACCGACACGTGCCCACAACAGGCGCATAAAATCATAAATCTCGGTAATCGTGCCCACGGTAGAACGCGGGTTGCGCACCAAAGTTTTTTGTTCAATGGAAATAGCCGGCGACAAACCTTCAATTAAATCTACATCCGGCTTGCTGACTAACTCTAAAAATTGACGCGCATAAACGGATAAACTTTCCACATAGCGGCGTTGCCCTTCGGCATACAGCGTATCAAAGGCCAACGAGCTTTTTCCCGAACCGGACACACCCGTAATCACAATCAATTGATTACGCGGTAAATCTATGCTGATATTTTTCAAGTTATGCGCACGCGCACCTTTGACACGAATAAACTGTGAATCCATAGGACATCCTTTTTCATAGAAAATACCACATTTTTTGTAAAATTGCAAGTTTGCTAAAAGCACTTTATTTTTTGGACAAAATGTGCTATACTTCCATCTCGATTAAAGGAGCGCCGCATGAAAACCGCTAACGACAAATTATTTGACGCTATTCGGCTCAATCAGGCCGAGAAAGTCAAGAAACTTTTACGCCCCCACACCAGCATTTGGAGTTGGATTGTCGGTATTGTCACTGCCGATATCAACGCCCGCGACAGCAAAGGGAACACGCCTTTGATGTGCGCCGTGGAAAACAGTTCTGTTGCCCTGTGCCAACTGTTGCTGAAATATCATCCCGACTTGACATTAAAAAACAAAAATAAACAAACAGCCTTATCATTGGCGGTCACACTCAACCGCAACCGCTTGATTACCGCTTTGATTAAACAGGGCGCACCGCTTAACCCCAAAGACGGATCTATTGTGCCTTTGGCGCAAGCCTTATATATGCAAAATGCCCCGCTGGTCAAATTGTTGTTAAAGCACGGGGCCGATGTCACTGTGCATGACAGCAACCACTGGGCCATGCTAATTATTGCGGTTTATTTCCAACGCGCCGACCTGGTGAAATTGCTTATCAAAGCGGGGGCTCCCGTCAGCGTGACGGACACCTATTACAATTCGCGCGGCTACCGCATGGAGCGCACACCGTTAATTTTAGCCCTGAAAAACAACTCGTTAGATATTGCCGAGGCGTTGTTAGAGGCGGGCGCCAATGTCAATCAGTCGGTCAATAACTATACACAATCTCCGTTGCTGATGGCGATACAAACCGGCTCGGAAGAGGCGTTAGATCTGTTGTTAAAACACAAGGTAGATGTCAATGTCCAAGGCGGTTACACACGCAAAAATGTGCCACTGATTGCCCTGTATTATGCCCATATGCCCAAAGATAAAAAGAAACGCTTTTTCAATAAGTTATTGAAGGCGGGCGCCGATACGGGTGTTTTGCTTGAAAACGGAAAAGAAATCGGGTATGCTTTACGTGATCAACTGAAATAGGCGTTAAAGGCATATGACGAAAAACGAACGACCGGCAAAAAAAATCAATCCGACACCGTTAAAGGAGACGGATAAGTTCGCCTTTTTGCCCTATGTTCATATCGATTCTCCCCTGCGCCCCTTTGAAGTAGAAGATTACACACACGATGCCACAGCGGTGGAAATTGTGGATACACTGCGGCAGGGCAAAAAGTGGAAAGACATGGACTTTACCGGCGTCAATTTCAAAGGCGCGGATCTGTCCGGCCTGGACTTGTCTGAAGCCAACTTTTCCAAGACCAATTTAAGCGGTGTCAATTTTAGCGGTTGCAATTTACAGCAAGCCGATTTTTCCTATGCCTATTTTGAACAAACCGTGCTATCCGACGCCGATTTAAGAGGGGCTTGTTTAGATGGTATTTTTTACCGCGATTGCGACACTGACGGTGCGCGCCTAGATAAAAAGCAAAAGATTTATATTCACTCGCTGGAGTGGCTCATCGGCCAAATTGAATCCGGCAAGATAGACTTGTCTATGCTCTCGCAAGAAGATTTGAATATGCTTGATTTGCGGCTGATTGACTTGTCGCGTGTGGCGGTGCCTGATGTTGATTTGTCGGCCTTTGATTTAACAGGGGTCAATCTATCCGGCACCTATATCAGCAAACTGACGCTTTTTTCGCACGAATCTATGTTTAAGTTACAGGAAAAGACACAGAACTTGGCACAGGCCAGTCAAAAAATGCAAATCTTGTTGGCCAAGAAATTAGAAATGGAACGCAAAGACGCTTTCAAAGCCTTTGCCAAAAAAGAGGTCAAGCGCAAAGAAAATCTGATAGCACAAACAAAGCAAACACAACGTCCGGCGATGAAAAAAGAGGCTATCGAACCGAAAAAACCGGTTAAAAAAGCCACACAGGACACAGAAACGAATCCGGTGCTCATCGACACGCAAGCCCAACAAACGCGCGTTTTGAGGGATAAAAAGAGGACATAGCCATGGTATTTCGCTTGGATTCCAATTATGCACAAAACAGAAAAGCGTGGATGTTCGTCTGGAAGCGCGCGGCGCGGGCGGTGCTGATTTTCTGGCTCATATGGTGGTTGTTAGCCCCCTTCTGCGTGGCCCTGGCGCCCAATATATTAAAAGATATGAGTGCCGCCAAACTGGCCGGCGCCCTGCTCCACAACCCGTTCTTGGCCTTTAAGGTCTATGTCCTTTGGTTGAGCGATTTCATCACACAAGAGCCCATACATTTTACTTGGGCGTCTTTTGCCGGCTGGCGTTTGCCTTTGTTACCGTTAGCCCTGGCCGGTTTCTACCTGGCTTATTATGTGGTCATGAATCCGTTTGAATATGGCCCGCAATATCACGGATCCGCTCATGAAGCACGCTTGACGGAAGTAGAAAAAATGGGCTTGTTCAAGGGCCGATATCTCTATATCGGTGAATATAAAAATGGTGCGCCCATGCGTATGACAGAGCCGCGTTCTGCTTTCTGTATCGGTGCGCCTTTGTCCGGCAAAACGGCCGGCGTTGTTATCCCTAATGTCTTATACAATGACAATGCGTGTCTGTTTATCTTTGACCCGTCGGGTGAAATTGCCAAAGCCACCAGCGGTTATCGTGCAACATTAGGGCCGACCTTTCAAATGGACTTTTCTTTGATAGACCGACCCGACAAGAAACTGTATTACCCCTGTTGGAACCCGCTTGGCAAAGGCAATTTGCCACCGGCCGGCTCCGGACGCGAAACCTATATTGACAGCCTGGTGCAGTTTTTGATTCCTGACGGACCTTCCGGCTCTGACCCGTATTGGGTAAGAACGGGACGTGGCGCGCTGTGCGGCCTGACTATTTTTATCACCAGCAAAGTCGAGCAAGCACAAGCCAACGATTATTTTCTGGACAGAATAGCCAACAATTGCCTGGACGCAGAAGATAGAGAGGTTTTGCTCAGTTACTACATGGGTATGCAGCCCACGCCGGAAGTCAAACAGGCGATTGAAAAACTGCAAGCTGGCACCTTTGTTGGCGATGATTATGTGGCGGTCGGCTCATGGGGACATTTACCGCAAAACTGGGTCGGCCGAGAAGCCTCTTTCGGTATGCTGCTTGACCTGCTCAACAATTGGATGTTTCAGGAAAGCCTAGCCTTACGCAAAAAGATACAGGCCGGCGACGAAAGCGCTGTCATGGCGGATGTGTGGCAAAACATCCTGGATTGCTTGGTCAATGAGACCTTCTATTATGGCTATTCGCGACGCGCTTTGTTGGAAATCAACCAGGTGTTCTCTCTGCCCGACAAACAAAGATCATCCGTCATTTCTATGGCCGAGCGTGGTCTGAATCCTTTCAAAAACCTGGCTATTCGCAACCGCACCGCTTCCACAGATATTTCCTACAAAGACTTGCGCGGGATGAAAAACCCCAAAACCGGCAAATACGAGCCCATTACGGTTTATATCAACCGCGAAGGCGGCGATGTGTGTAGCCTGTTCATCAATATGGTATCTGCCTTTTTGATGAGCGCGGGCCCCAACGAACAAGGCTCCGGCCCCTTCCCCGTTGAGTTTATTTTGGATAACTTTGAGAGCATGCCCAAACTGCAAAGTATTACAGACGGTATTACTTTTGGGCGTTCAAAATACAATATTTTCCTGGTATGTGTGAAGGACTGGCACCAGATTTCTTCCGTCTATGGACAAAACGCAACGGATATTATTCTCAGCTCTGTGGGCTGTAAGATTATCAAGCGCCACAACAACCCGCAAACGCGTCAAAAAATGTTGGCCGGCTTGGGCAACTGGTCGCACCGCGTGGAAAAGAAAAGCAAAATCAATGTGGGCTTTGGTAAAAAGGTCAAACCCTTTATGCACCTCAAGGGCGGACGCGAATACATGAAAGATTCTGTGGTCGGTGGTACCGGTGTGCTCGGCTTGGCCGTAGACAAGCAATGGGATTTGCTGACAGGATACGCCAACCGCCCGTTGCGCGCGAACTCGCCACTCTTTTTCAAACATGCCAAAATGAAAGTAAAAGCAGCTATACCGCCGGCACCTCCCACGCCGGAAAGCCTGGTCCAACGCAAACTTGCCGAGCAAAATGAACTTTTGGCAAAAATACAGTTGAGTTAAAAAAACAAAAAAAGGTTGACTTACTGTGCACAATGCGGTATAAAACATCTTACCTGCCCAGATGGCGGAATTGGTAGACGCACTAGCTTCAGGTGCTAGCGTTCGCAAGAGCATGGAGGTTCGAGTCCTCTTCTGGGCACCATTTTCAGGGAGGAATTATGTCATCTGTCCGTTTATGTGTTGGGGATTTGCCCAAAGATAATTTGTTTTCCAAATCTGTCGCTGTAGATACAGAAACGACGGGCCTTAACCCGTTGCGTGACCGGCTTTGCCTGGTGCAGTTAGCCGACGAAAAGGGGCATTGCTACCTGGTTAAAATCGTTGATGGCGTCGAACCCGTCCGCCTGAAAAAAGTATTAGCCAACAAGAAAATCTTAAAAATCTTCCACTTTGCCCGCTTTGATGTCATGATGATTAAAAAGGCGTTGGGTATTGTGTGTCAGCCTGTGTATTGCACAAAAATTGCGCATAAATTGGTCAGGACCAATGTCAATTCGCACAGTCTGAAAACCTTGTGCAGTTTATATCTCAATGTCGAGTTAGATAAAGAAGAGACCTGTTCCGATTGGGCCGCCGATAAATTGACCGCGCAACAGAAAAAATATGCGGCCAACGATGTGTTATATCTCCATAAACTCAAAGTCATTTTAGACAAATATTTACAACGGGAAAAACGCGCAGAATTGGCACAAGCCTGTTTTGACTTTTTGCCGACACGTGCCGCCCTTGATTTATTGGGCTTTGACCGTCCGGATATCTTTGAACATTAAAGGAAATAACCATGACTGATGAAGAAATTATTGCTATAGGCAAAAACGTTTTACGCATGGAGCAGGAAGCTCTGCTCAAATTGACAGACACCTTGGATGGCGAGTTTGTCAAGGCTGTGCGCCTGTTGCACGATACCAAAGGTCGCGTCATTGTGACCGGTATGGGTAAAAGCGGTCATATTGCCCGCAAAATCGCGGCGACCATGGCATCAGTCGGCACACCGGCTTTGTTTGTGCATCCGGCCGAAGCCAGCCATGGCGACCTGGGCATGCTCACAACGGACGATATTATCGTAGCCTTGTCCAATTCAGGCGAATCAAAAGAATTATCCGATATTATTGCCTACACCAAACGTTTTGGCCTGCATTTGATTTGTATTGTCGGCAACCGCGAAAGCACTTTGGCGCGCGCCTCTGATGTCGTGCTGTGCTTCCCGCCGTTCCAAGAAGCCTGTTCTTTCGGTATGGCGCCGACCACTTCAACGACTTTAAGTTTAGCCATGGGCGATGCGTTGGCGATGGCGCTGATGGACTTGAAGGGCTTTTCCAAAGACGATTACCGGGAACGTCACCCGGGTGGCAAATTGGGTGCTCTGTTGCTCCGCGCCAGCGATTTGATGGCGTCCGGCAAGGATATGCCTGTCGTCAAACAGCACACTCTCATGACCGAAGCGGTCGTGGAAATATCCGGCAAAGGTCTGGGCTGTGTGGGTATTGTGGATGACAACAATGTGCTGATCGGCCTGATTACCGACGGAGACTTGCGCCGCCACATGAATGTCAATCTGCTGTCTTCAACGGTGGATGAGATTATGACACGCAATCCCAAGACCATTGGCCCCAATATTTTGGCTGTAGAAGCGGTGCGCCTGATGAACGAAAAGAAAATTACCAACTTCTTTGTCATCGACGAGCAAGGGCATCCTTTGGGCTTGCTCCACTTGCATAGATGCTTACAGGCCGGGGTGGCGTAGTGCGCGTTTTATCCCACTCTTTCCAAAAAAGACAACACCGGATCGCCATGGTCAAGTATGTTTTGACGGTGGCATCAGGTATTTTGTTGGCTGTAACTTTGATATGGCCGCACGTTGTGCAACAGAAAGACTTTGTCAATAAGATGCTGTCCGAAGCCAAACGCAATGTGCCTGACAAGGCCACCATCAATATGCAACAAGTCTTTTTTAAATCGGAAGATGCCAAGCACCAACCCTTTACCATCTCTGCCGAAAACGTCATAGAAACGGATGTAGAAAACAATATCATTACGTTGGCAAAACCGACCAGCACCATGAAACTCAATTCCGGCGTCTTATTATCGGCACAATCGCCGTCGGCTTTGCTGTGGCAGGCGGAAAAGGTGCTGCGCATGAACGATCCGATTACCATTACATCGGACAACGGACACACGGCGACCGTCTCTGAATTGACGATTGACGAAAAAGCCCGCTCGGCGTCCAGCCCCAAACCCATTACGGTTACCGGACCTCAACTGGCCTTGTCAGCGGACAGTTTCGCCCTGCAAGACAATGGCGATAATGTCTTTTTGTATGGCAAAGTCAATGTGCGCTTTCGCGACGACAAAAGAAAGAAAACGCTGACCTTAAAAGCGCAAAAAGACGTGCATATGAACAAGCCCACCAACACTATTACCGCGACGGAAAAAGCACAACTGTATGATGGGACCAACACCCTGACGGCGGACCGCCTGGTCATGCATACGACACAAACAGGCCAGCACAAATACGAAATGAAAGATTTAGAAGCCTATGGGCATGTGGTTATTAAAACCCCCACAGATACCATTTATGGCGACGAAGCGTTTTACAGCCAAGATACCGCCGTGGTTAAAGGCAATGCGCGTATTGAGCGCAAAGAAGGTCGCCTGACCGGCTCAAAGATTTCCGTTGATATGAAAACAGGAATCAGTAAAATTGTATCTGACTCGAAACAACGCGTTAAAGGAACATTGACACCTAGTCTGCTTAAAGGGAAATAGATATGACAAACACAAAAAAAGGTCTTATGATCAACAAAATCGGCAAGTCCTATAAGTCTAAAGTCGTCTTAAAGGATATTTCCTTGTATGTGCAGCAAGGCGAAGCGGTCGGCCTTTTAGGTCCGAACGGGGCCGGCAAGACCACTTGCTTTTATTGCGTTACCGGTTTGATTAAACCGGACAAAGGCAGCATCACACTGCATGGTGTGGATATCACGAATTTTCCCATGTATCAGCGGGCGCGCTTGGGCATTGGCTATTTGCCGCAGGAAGCGTCTATTTTCCGTGGCTTGACCGTTGAACAAAACATCATGGCGGTTTTGGAAATGACCATAGAAAATGCCGACGAGCGCGAAGCACGCTTAGACGCCCTGTTGGGTGAGTTTTCCATTGCGCACTTACGCACACGTTCTTCAAAAGCACTGTCCGGCGGCGAAAGACGTCGTTTGGAAATTGCGCGTGCTTTGGCGTCCGATCCTGCTTTTATCTTGCTGGACGAGCCTTTAGCCGGTATTGACCCGATTGCTGTGGCCGAAATCAGAGATTTAGTGGCGCACTTGAAAAATCGTGGCCTGGGCGTTTTGATTACCGATCACAACGTGCGCGAAACATTGGGCATTATTGACCGCGCTTATATCTTAAGCGATGGCGTCGTTATCAAAGAAGGCTCCCCCGATGAAATCGTGGCCGATAAAAAAGTGCGTAAAAGTTATTTAGGTGAAAGTTTTTCAATATAAAGGAATACGACAATGACGGCAACATCTATGGAACAAATTGTCAGTTTATGCAAGCGCAGAGGCTTTGTTTTTCAAGGCTCTGAAATCTATGGTGGCTTGAAAGGCACTTACGACTTCGGACCTTTGGGCATTGAGTTGAAAAAGAACATCCGCAATGCGTGGTGGCGCGCCATGGTGTATGAACGCGACGATGTGGAAGGCCTGGAGTGCGCCCATTTGTCTCATCCCTTGGTGTGGAAATATTCCGGCCATGAAGCGGGCTTTTTTGACCTGTTACAAGATTGTAAAAAGTGTAAGGCGCGTCTGCGTGCCGATCACCTGGTGGATGGAAAATGCCCCAATTGTGGCTCGACAGATTTAACAGAACCGCGCCCGTTTATGTTGATGATGAAAACACCGATCGGGCCAGTGGATGACGGTACCAGTTTTGCCTATTTGCGTCCGGAAACCGCGCAAGGCACCTATACACATTTCAAGGATGTATTAGATTCCACTTCGCGCAAATTGCCCTTTGGTATTGCGCAAGACGGCAAATCTTTCCGTAATGAAATTACACCGCGCAACTTCTTGTTCCGCCAACGCGAGTTTGAACAAGCCGAATTGCAATATTTTGTCAAGCCGGGCACAGACGAACAATGGTGGGAAACATGGAAAAATGTGCGCATGGAGTGGTGGAAAGCACAAGGTATCCCCGCCGAAAAACTGCGCTTCCACTTGCATGAAAAACTGGCGCACTATGCGAAAATGGCTTGCGACATAGAATACGAGTTCCCCTGGGGTTTTGATGAAATCGAAGGGATTCACGATCGTCAAGATTTTGACTTAGGCTCACACACGAAAAATCAGGAAGAGTTCGATATTCAAGCCAAAGTCATGAAGAACACAGATTCAACCACCAAACTGGGTTATCTGGATATTGAAGAAAAGCGCTCTTATATCCCCTTTGTCGTGGAAACCGCGATGGGTGTGGATCGCGCCTTTGTCGTGTTGATGATGCAGGCCTATACCGAAGAGACCTTGCCCAACGGGGAAACACGCATTGTGTTAAAATTGAAAAAGCACTTGGCACCCGTGAAAGCGGCTGTGATTCCTTTAAAACGTAACAACCCGCAAATTGTGGCTCTGGCGCATCAAATTAAAAATGATTTACTGAAGACGGGTGTTGGCCGCATTATGTTGGAAGATTCCGGCAATGTCGGTAAGGCTTACCGCCGGCATGATGAAATCGGCACGCCTATTTGTATCACGGTAGATTTTGAAAGTATTGAGCAAAGCCCGGCGACCGTTACTTTGCGTGACAGAGACACCATGCAACAGGAACGTATCGCGGTCGATCAACTGCCGGAATACCTGAAAAAGTTTTTCCTTTAAGTGATAAAAAAAGAGCGTTTCCGCTCTTTTTTTTATAGCCTTACTGGCGAACGCTGAACACCTTTTTGAAGGTCGGTGTTACATAACGTTTCATTTTAACGCGCGCGCCTAAACGTGTATAGATACACTCTTTGGCATCTTTCGTCTTGGGCACACAAACCTCAGCACCGACATAGTAAGCACCGGCCGGCAAGTTCTTAAAGGCAAACGCGCCTTTTTCGTCTGTGATTTGAATCAGATTGGTCGGTGTCACGCGCGGATCAGCCTCTTCCAAATACTCTGTGCCAGCCCAACCGCGTGTATACCACTCTTGTGAATACGACGTCACCGGATTGATAATAACGCGTGAGTTCGGGAAACATTTTTCTGTGTTGTCTTCCAAAGTCAAGCACACTTTACCGGCAATAATCGCCTCACCTTTCTTTTGGTAAGGTGCATACTCTTCAGCCACGAACTTGGCTTTACGAGGGGCTGCCGCACGACAAGCATAGTGCTTATCTTTTTTTGCTTCTTGAACGGATTGAACCTCGGCAGCCTTGACCGGCGGATTTAATTCACCCACAACACGACGGCGTGCTCTACGCGGACCCCGATCGTGCGGTTGTTTTACCTGGTTCGCAATCTTGGGCAACACAACAGGCGGCTGACGTCTCATAAACGCATGCGCCGGAAATGCGGGGAAACCCGGGCGCTCAACAACCGTAAAGACCAACGACGGGTGCGCTTTTTCAATCAAAACAACTTTGTAATTTATCAGGATATAACCTAACCCGATGGTCACAAGCAACAACAGCAAGGCGACCAGCCGACTCAAGAAAGGCTTTTGCGGAGCCTTGACCACACGAACGGGCTGCTTACTGGCAATTGCTACCTTTTTTTCCACAGTTTTTTTAGCGGTTTTTTTAGAAGTTTTTTTAGCCATAAATGCCTCCTTTGATATAGCGGTTATAAGAACAGTATAAAGGCTGCCTATAAAAAGTCAATGAGAAAATAAACACCCTCTCGCACGAGCCTATATACCGTCGTTAAATCATATGCCGGCAGAGCAAGAGTTGATGACACACCGAACAGGGCGCCACCCACTCACAACGCAACGGATTGAGAATCCACATCGCGTAAGCAACACACAACAAAATCATAAACCAACCCAGTATTTTCCGTCTTTGGACATCGCGCGTTCTTTCAAACCAAATGAAATTGACAATCAAGCCCACCGCACCGACAAAGCAAGTCACAAATTGCTGTTGAGATAACGACGCCAGAGTCGGTTTTAACAGGCCTAAAAACGCCGGCACAAACAACATATAAATAACATACAGGGCTGGCACTTGTGCTATTTTCACCCAACGATTGAGACGCCTGTTTTGCCCTTGTGACATGCGCAACGCGATCCAACATAAAGCATAAACCGCCGCGCCGCCCAAAGCACACAAAATCACGAACACACACGGATGCACCGTGTAATGTTGCAAGGCCAGCGTATCACTGCCATAGGCGGCCAAAGATGTGACCACCAAAAGTTCAGTATGAAATAGCAACGCAAGACAGGCGACAAACGCCAACACCAACACTAACAGATTCTTACACAGGAACGACAATAACCGCACTGAAAAAGAAAAGTATGTTAAAAGCAAGAAAGGAATAAACAGCACATATAAAACATTACGTGCTAACCACACTTCCGGCGGAATAATGCCGGCGCCGAAAAAATATTCCGTGACCCACAAAACAATCGTGCCGATTAACAAACAAGTGGCATAAATCCACGCTAAAAAGTTAATGCCTAAATACGGATACAACATATGCGTTCCTTCCTTTGAAAATTACTTAAAGCGATTATTTCTTGAAAAGCCCGTCGGCGGCATTTTACCCACACCCGCGCGATGACCTAACCACATAGAAATATCATTTTCCACGCGTGTGCCGTTACCAAAGGCATAGCCGAAACCTTCAGCCTTGTTAAAGAACATAATGTCTGACAGACCGCCACCCTGGTATTTTTGCAACCGAACACCGCGGCCACGCACCATTTGAGGAATCTCTTCCTTCGGGAACATCAACAGTTTGCGATTTTGCCCGATGACAGCCACTGTATCCCCTGTCGCCGGCACGCAGAAACGCGCACTGTCGCCGGAATCTAATGTCAAAACAACCTTACCTGTCTTGGTTTGCGCCATCAAGTGCTTTTGTTGCACCAAGAAGCCCTTACCGGCAGCAGACGCCACACACATCATTTTCTCGGGCTCGGCCGCGAACATCGCGACAATATGCTCATCTTCCGGCAAATCTATGGTTAAACGAATAGGCTCGCCAAAGCCGCGACCACCCACAATTTTGCCACCCATCATAGTGTAAAAGCGCCCATCGGTGGCGAACAACACAATCTTGTCAGTTGTTTGCGCATGCAAGGCCAATTGCAAATCGTCGCCATCTTTAAAGCGCACATCCGCCACGCCCGTATGTCCTTTCAAAGATCTGATCCAACCTTTCTTGGACAAAATAATGGTAATTGGCTCTTTTTCAAACAACGCTTCTGTCGGCACATTGACAGATTGCGGCGCGGCCACGATTTGCGTTCTTCTGCGCCCCAAATCAGTGTGCTGACTGAACAGTTTTTTCGTCTGCGACAGTTGCTCGGCAATTGTTTTCCACTGCAAAGCCTCATCATTTAGCAAGCGTTCCAGATCCATGCGTTCCTTGTTCAATTCTTCAAACTCGGCTTTAATCTGCATTTCTTCCAGTTTCCGCAAGGCGCGCAAACGCATATTCAAAATCGCTTCGCTTTGCAGGTCGGTCAGTTTAAACTCATCCATCAACAAAGGCTTCGGCTCGTCATTATTGCGGATGATTTCAATCACTTTATCCAGGTTCAAATAGGCAATCAGGAAGCCCTGTAACAATTCCATACGACGTTTAATCTTGTCCAAACGGAAAGCAGAACAACGCTTTAACACCACATGACGATGATTGAGGAAGGCCTGCAACACCGCCTTCAAGCCCATAACGCGCGGTGTCGTTCCGTCAGCATCCAACACGTTCATATTCAAGTGGAAAGTGGTCTGTAAATCGGTCAATTGGAACATATGCTCCATCAACAGTTGCGCATCTACCAAGCGAGATTTCGGCTCTAACACCAAGCGCACATCCTGTGTCGATTCATCGCGCACATCCGCCAACAGCGGCAGTTTTTTATCATTGAGCAACTTAGCAATTTTCATCACGACATCAGATTTGGAAATCTGATAAGGCATCTCGGTAATCACAATTTGATATTGCCCATGGCCCAAATCCTCTTTTTCCCATTTCGCACGCATACGCAAAGCACCGCGCCCCGTTTCATAGGCGCGAATTAAGGTCGCCGGATCTTCGGTCACAAAACCGCCCGTCGGAAAATCAGGCCCATGCACAAAGTCCATCAAACGCGCCGTCTCAGCGTCCGGATGAGAAATCAGGTAAATCAGCGCATCGCACACTTCACTGATATTGTGTGGCGGTATATTGGTCGCCATACCCACAGCAATACCCGAAGCACCATTGGCCAACAAATTCGGAAAAGCTGCCGGCATTAAAGCAGGCTCTATATCTGATCCGTCATAGGTCGGCACAAAATCAACCGCATTGTCATCTAACCCTTGCATCAAAGCCATCGCGGCCGGGGTCAAACGCGCCTCGGTATAACGCATGGCCGCAGCGCGATCGCCGTCAATGTTACCAAAGTTACCTTGCCCTTCCACCAACGGATAGCGCACCGCAAAATCTTGGGCTAAACGCACCATAGCATCATAGACAGCCACATCACCATGCGGGTGATACTTACCAATCACATCGCCAACAACGCGTGCACATTTCTTAAAGCCGGATTTCGGGTCCAGGTGCAATGTCCGCATCGCCCACAACAAACGCCGATGCACAGGCTTCAAGCCGTCGCGCACATCCGGCAAAGAACGGGAGACAATGGTCGAAATGGCGTAATCCAGGTAACGCTTGCTTAAAGCGGAAGCCAAATGTTCTTCTATGATGTTCTGTTCTGTTTCCATAAAAAGCAGTATACAAACTTTTATTTTTAAAAGCAAGGTAAATAATGCTTGCTTTCTTAAAAAAGGCTATTATACTCATAAAAGTTATTGGGTATCACAGTCCCAATTTACATTGATTAGGAGAATACAATGGCTACGGGTAAAGTAAAATGGTTTAACTTTAAAAACGGATACGGCTTCATCACACCGGATGAAGGCGAAAAAGATATATTCGTGCATATTTCCGCGTTAAAAGCGTCCGGCTTGCGCGGCTTGCAGGAAAATCAAACCGTTGAGTATGAGTTAAAAACAGACGAAAACGGAAAAACTTCCGCCATTAACATTTCTGTCAAAGAATAAGTTACCGACGCTTTTTAACGTTCGTGCATCCGTTGACGGTTCAACAGACGGACAGCTTCTTGTTCGCGTTGTTCACGCAATTGATCTTCGCGCAACAGTTGCTCGTTTTGCTGTTGAGCGCGCCTTTCATCCTGCAATTGACGTTGTAAATTCGTCTTTTGCATACCCAGCATCCGGCCACGTTCTACGGCTTTTTGCCGTTCAATTTCTTTCATAAAGGCTTCTTCCAACTCACGTCGCACACTGGCAACAAAGGAGCGACCTTTGGGCATTTCCTTCAAGTGTTTGACGAATTTTGTCATACTGTCCCGATTGCTTAACACTTCGTTCATCCAATAATGTTCGGTATGATCCAAAATGCCGAGCAGATTTTGCAACAGTTGGCACACCTGGCGCGTCATCAGACCAGGCAAAGAGCCGGGCGCCACACCTAAAAAAGAGGCAATCGCCGCTTCAGGCGACGGAGCGTGTTTTGTCACATCTTCCTGAGCGGAAAGCATTTGCGTCAAGGTCTTGGCCCATTGCTCCGGCGTTCCTTTTTTGACCGCACTTTTGGGCAAGCCCAACGCCGGCCCATGTTTTAACAACAAAGCTACATAACGCTTTTGATCTGCCTCACTCATACAATTAAAGGCTTGTTTTGTATGCAAAGGACTAATATTAGGATGGCGTATAGCGCCGATTAAAGCCAGCCCGGTTTCCTTGATAGAGCGCGGACAACCGGAACACTCATCACAGCGCAAAACGCCCTGATTAAAGCCTAAAAAGCAAGAAAACTTTTCGCAAAAGAAAGGAATAGAATCCACATCACGCAACGCGGGCGTTTCTAAATGCGGGCACTCGTCCGGACAATACAGTTCTGGATTTTTTCTCTCTTTAACCATAAGGACATTATAATGGAAAAAACAACAATTGACAAGCGGACAATTTTCGGCCACATTATAAAGAACAGAAAGGACGACGAACGTGCTGATTATACATTTTATTTTGGGCTTTTTTCTGATAGAGGGCCTGGTCTATCTTATCTTTCCACGGGCAGTTCAAAACTTTGCCACCCGCAACATTTCCGATGCGAATCTGCAAACCTTGCGCCAATGGGGGCTGTTTAGCTTAGTTCTGTTCGTGCTGGGTTGTATTATCTTTATCAGGTAGGTTGTCATGCGGTGTGATTTTTATGGCGTCGTCTCGATTGAAAAAACACTCATCGGCCTGCTGACAAAGATTTTTCAAGAAGGCCAACGTGCTGTCGTTTGGTTGCCGACGGATCGCATAGAAGATATCAATCAGTTGTTATGGACCGAGCCTGCCCACAGTTTTTTGCCTCACGGGTCCGATAAAGATGGGAACTTGGACAAACAGCCGATAGCGCTGACCGCACACGAAGGCAACCCGAATAACGCGCAATGTTTGGTGCTTGTCCAGGCCGATACCCTGCCCACCGACGAAGCGTTTGAGCGCATCGCCTATGTTTTCCCGATACAAAGCACCGGCGCACAGGCAAAAGCGCAACAACTAAAAGAAGAGGCTGAAAAAGCCGGCCATACCACTTTCCTCTGGACCCAAGATTCTGCGGGTCGTTGGAAGAAATAAAAAAATCTCTTATTGATTTTGTTTGCGTTCGGAAGCCCACGCCAACACATCTGTGTTCTGGACGACGGACTGGAACTCGGCTTGCTGCTCCACAATGCTTGACGGAACAGCCCGTTTCTTACCCATGGTAATAAAGCGGCTCAACGGAGGCGCAATCTTGATTTTCAAGGTGGTGTTCGGCGTTTTAATCGTCTTGGTCTGCGCCAACATCAAGAAATCAAAGGTATGGTTGTCCAACTCTGTCAGCATAAATGAGGCTTTTCTGAACGCCAGGTTGCTCAAAGACTTATAATTCTTTTTCTGCGCATCAGGCGGTGTATAGGACAATAAACCCGGCTCTGACGACACCCACTCCAAAGTTTTCAAGGCAATACGGTGCCCTTCTTCAGCCAACGACAAAGTCAAAGTACCTTTGCCCGACAAGGCCAAATCAGGCACATTGAGCGCTATCGTCTCTAAATCCAGGTTGGGCACCTTAAATGTGAAAGGATACGACGCTGACGGGAAATTGACCCACATCGGCGAAATACGCAGCGGCACACCCGCCACAGACGCGTGCAGTTTGGAAATATTCATCTGCTGTTTTTTGGAATTGACGTGGAAAATCATATCCACGCCCTCAAACGGCAAGGTCGCGTTCAAAGTTTGAATAAACACGCGCTGATCGATATCGGTGCTGAAAGGCACAAACGATTGGACATTGAGCACAGAACTCATCTTTTGGACATTGATATCGCCGTAATCAAAAGACACCCTGTCCAGCAAAATTTTCAAAGGACCGCTGATGTTGCGTGAGTGCTTGAAGTGAATCTTACCATAAATCTGCACTTTACCGTCCAGGTTACGAATCGTTTTGTCAAAGACAGAGGACAATTCTTGTGGCTGTTTTGTCCGCTTGCTAAACGCAATCAAGTTACTGGCCAGGAAGGTCGAAAACTCGCCGGTTTTCACATCAAAGTTACCATAACCGCGCAGGCGCACTTGCTTATCCAACGTTTCCAACTCACCCTTAAAGGACGAAGAGGTAAATTGCATGTTCAGCGCCACAGGCACTTTGAGCAAATCATTGTTTAACAACTGCACTTGCGGCGACACAATGGACATAGTCGTTGCCTGTTGGCGCGTTTCTATATTGATATCACCGTCTTTAATCTGTAAGGCGTTGTCCGAATAATTCGTTTTAGGCGAAGAAATAAAGAAAGTTTCCTCACGCGTAGATAAATTGGCGTCCGCCTCTAAATAAATATCATCAGTCTTTAACGCAATCGGAATCAATGTTGAATCGGGCAACAATTTGTTCAGCGAGAACGAATCTTTTTTAATCTGCGCTTTAAAGACCAAGTGAGAAGGCGTCAAATCCATCAGGTTATCATTGCCCAACAACAAGGTCAGTTTGACCGGATATGTAGCATGAATCAACACATCTCCGATTTGCTTTTTCGGTGCAAACACAGTGACCGCTGCGGGCTTGAGCAACCGATACTGACAGGCATTGTCCTGACAAGCCAAGTTACCGACCAACTGCCCTTGGACACTGTCCGCATTAAACAGGTCAGAGCGGAAGTTACGCACTTTAATGTCGATGGGTTGATTGGTGCGCAAAGCGCTGAAGTTTTGATCAAACTCTAAATCTTGGAAGGTCATTTCCAAAATGGTCGGCGATTTTTCATAGGCTGGTTCCAAAAAGGCCACCACAGATTTGATATCTATACGCCCATTGCGATTCGGTGAAATGACCAAGTCAATATTTTTCTCCGGATGTGCGCCTTGTGTTGTGAAATTGGCTTCCAACTCGGCCTCGGTTTTGCTGCGCGAACGCAAGGTCAAAGAGCCGGACACTTTGACCGCCGGATATTCCGGGAACGTCAATTCCGTATCCGTCAGCGACAAGCGCCACTCGTTTGTCGAAGAATCTAAAGAGGCTTTCGGCGCGTTGATATACGCGTTCTTAAACGCCAAGTTGTTGGCTTTTTGTATAGAGGCAATACCCGAAAAATGTAATGGTATTTTCTTTTTACCGATTAAGATTTGCGAATCGCTGATGTCCAAAGTTTGAATACGCAACACACGATTCAAAATGCTTGTCATGGTTAAAAAGCGTGTAAAATCAGGTAGGTTAAAGGTCTTTTCGCTGTCTTTATCTAACGAAATGACCAACCCTTCGACAGAGGCCACCGTAATTTCACGCTTTAAAATGCGGGCCAAATCATATTGCAGGCGCAAAGATTTAATGGAAAACAGGTCGTTACGATCACGCACATTGGTCAAAACAATGCGATCCAAGGTGTGTTCGGCCGTGGTAAAAGTCACGCCCTCAATACCCTGACGATACAGGTAACCGCGCACAATCGGCGTAAAAGCAAACCAGGTTACAAACGCCAACACGGCAAACAACATACCAATGGTGCAAATGGTAACCATACCCACTGCCCATATGGAGTTGATGGTGTTCATGATATAGGGGTTATTATCAAAAAAGCCCAAGAACGCGTAATATTTGTCACGCAACTGCAATTTGGCAATTTCTTCGGCCACATCAAATCTTTTCTTGATTTCCACAGGCTGAGCCTGCTCGCCACCCGATTCGTTTTCAACGATCAATTCCATCAAGGTGGATTTGGGCTTATCCAACAAGTCATCCTCGGACAACAAGCCCCGCGGAGCGTTCGTTTGTGCGCCGCTCTGGCTAAAGGCTCCCAAGTTTGTATCGCGGTTTTGCGCGTCCAGGGAAGATTCGTTCTTTTGTTGTTCGTCCATTTATTTACTGCCCCTATTTAGTCCTGTTCTCGCATTGTAACATCTTTTTATAAAATAGCAAGCATCTGTTCAAAATCTTTTTCAGATATTTTCTTAACGCCCAGACTTTCGGCCTTTTGAGCCTTTGAGCCGGCATCAACACCCACTACGACAAAGTCTGTTTTTGCCGAAACCGATTCGGACACATGCGCACCTTTGGCCAACGCCGCTTCTTTGGCCTGATTGCGTGAAAAATGCTCCAAAGTCCCTGTAAATACAATTGTTTTGTCATACAGCGGATGTGAGCTTGAGCCGCTGGCTACATACGGTTGAATCGTCATCAGAGACAACAGCTGCGCCAATAATTGCTGGTTATTTTCTTCTTGGAAAAAGGCGATAATGTAGTTAGCCATCACCTCGCCAACGCTGTAAATCTTAGTCAAGACCGACAGGGCATCCTCTCGCAACGCCGCCTCTTGCAGTGCTTCAAAAGAGCCGAAATGTTTGGCCAACAAGCGCGAAACGCTCTCCCCGACTTCGCGAATACCCAAAGCAAAAATGAACTTATCCAAAGTGGTGTTGTGTTGTGCGCGCGTAATCGCTTGGACCAAGTTATTTAACGACTTCGCACCCCAACCGCTCATCATCTCCAACGCCAACGCATAGCGTTTGACAAACGTAAAGATATCAGCCGGCGTTTTGATCCACTCTTTTTGGAAAAACAAGGTCATATTCTGCCGCCCCAGCCCTTCGATATTGAGCGCATCTCGGGACACAAAGTGTATCAGGCGTTCCAAAGCCTGTGCCGAACACACCAGCCCGCCGGTGCAGTAACGCGCGGCTTTATCTTCCTCCTGCGCCACATGACTATGGCAAATCGGGCAACGTTCCGGAAAAGTAAAAGGCACTGCATTGTCGGGGCGCTTTTCCAAGACCACACGCACCACCTGCGGAATCACATCGCCGGCGCGCTGAATAACGACGGTATCGCCTTCGCGAATATCTTTGCGCACCAACTCATCCGCATTGTGCAAGGTCGCGTGCGACACCACCACACCGCCAACGGTAATCGGCTCTAAATCGGCCACCGGCGTCAGCACACCTGTGCGCCCGACCTGAATACGAATAGCGTTCAAACGCGTTTGAGCCTGTTGAGCCGGGAACTTATGCGCAATCGCCCAACGCGGCGCACGACTGACACGCCCCAACTGTTGCTGATAATCTATGCGATTGACCTTATACACCACGCCGTCAATATCATAAGAAATAAAAGCGCGCTTTTCATACATACCATTGTAATAGGTCAATAAATCTTCGTTGGTTTTGCACAAGACAATGTCCGAGCTGACCGAAAAACCCCATGCTTTCAGATATTCCAAAAACTCGGCATGCGTTGTCCATAGCAACTCACTGGCATAGCCATAGGTATAGCCGAAAAACTTCAAATGGCGTTGAGCGGTAATCTGCGGATCTAACTGACGCAAAGAGCCGGCCGCCGCATTACGCGGATTGGCAAAAGTCCGCCCGCCATCGGTTTGATTGAGGCGTTCAAAGTCCTCTTTGGCCATATACACTTCGCCGCGCACTTCAATACGCTTGGGAAAAGGCTTACCTTTTAACTGTTGCGGAAAACCGTCAATATGGAGCACATTTTGCGTGATATCTTCGCCCACAGCCCCATCACCGCGCGTCGCCGCTTTGACTAAAAAGCCATCTTCATACAGGGCAGAAAAAGACAACCCGTCAATTTTCGGCTCAGCCACAAAATCTAACGGCGCATTGGCATCCAGCCCTAAAAAGCGACGTGTGCGATCCGTAAAATCGACAATATCTTCAGGCGTAAAAATGTTCGCCAGCGACAACATCGGCTCTAAATGCGTTACTTTGGCAAAGTCAGACGAAGGCTGCGCACCCACCCGAAAAGACGGTCCGTTAGATAGCACCAAGTCCGGAAAAGCGGCCTCTATCGCCTCGTTGCGTTTTTTCAACGCGTCATAGGCCCAGTCTGCCAACAAGGGCGCATCGTCCTGATAATAGGCCTTATCCAAATCGGCCAACTCTTTCGCCAACGCTTTCAGTTCTTCCTGCGCTTGTTCGACGGTCAGTTGTTCGACGGGAATATTTCTTACAGACATGCCTTCTCCACCAATTCATGCGCATTGCGACGTGCCGATTCCGTAATATGAGAGCCAGACAACATCCGCGCAATTTCCTCTTCGCGCTCGACCGGCGACAAGACTTGCACCTGCGCCAACGTCTCCCCGCCCACATCCGATTTAGACACACACAAATGCTGTTTGCCGAACACCGCCACTTGAGGCGCATGCGTAATCACAACCACCTGCTGCGTGTCGGAAAGTTTTTTCAGTCGCTGCCCGACCGCATAGGCTGTCGCACCGCCCACACCGGAATCCACCTCGTCAAATACAAGCGTAGATAAGCCCTTTTGCGCGTTCAAATGCACACGCAACGCCAACATAAAGCGGGCCAATTCGCCACCGGACGCGGTCTTGTGCAAAGGCGTCAAAGGCGCACCTTTGTTGATAGACACACAGAACAAGGCCTTGTTGAGCCCATCCGCGCCGGCTTCGTCTTCAGACATGTCCTGCACCTGCGTTTCAAAGGTCGCCTTGCCCAACTTCAAATCGGGCAGTTCGGCACACACAGCCTTGTCCAACTTTTGAGCCGCTTTCTTGCGCGCGGACGACAACTTTTGCGCTTCGGATAAAAAGGCCAACCGCGCCGCCGCCTGCGCTTTTTGTAAAGCGACCAACTCATCTTCGCCTTTTGTGAGCAACTGTATCTGCTCTTTGAAAGAAGCCAACACCGCGGGCAATTCATCCACCGTCGTCTGATACTTGCGCGCCAAATCTTTCAGCGCAAACAGGCGCCCCTCCAACGCTTCCAGCGCCGCTGTCGGATCTTCGAACTTATAGGCTTGATCGGACAACATCGCCTCGCCGTCTTGGAGCAACGATTGCGCTTGAGATACGGTCTGTAACAGGTCGCCCAACTGATTGTCGCACAGGCGATTGGCTTTTTCCAACTCGCGCACCAACAAATACGCTTGCCGGCTGAGCCCGCTGTCCCCGTTCATCAGGCCATAGGCGGTGTTCAGGCTCTGCGCGATTTTTTCCGCATTCATCAAGGTTGTGCGCTCGGCGGTCAGTTTTTCTTCTTCGCCGGCCACAGGTCGCACGGTTTCCAATTCGTCAATCGCGTGGCGCAAATAATCTTCTTCTTTTTTGGCATTTTCAATGATTTCAGCCGCCCGCGCTGTGGCTTTTTGAGCCTCTTTCCATGCATGATACAACCGCGCACACTCGGCCGTGTCTAAACCGGCATAGGCGTCTAAAACCGCCAGATGAGTCGCCGGATTGAGCAAACCGTGCGTTGCAAATTGCCCTTGTATTTCCACCAACTGATCGCCCACCGTTTTCAACAGCGACAGGCTGACGGGCTGATCATTGATAAAGGCTTTGGTTTTGCCGTCTTTGGACAGCGTGCGTTTTAACATAAGGCAAGGGCCGGCCTCAAACCCCTGCTCTTTGAGCAACGCCCACACCGCGTCGGTTGCGGGCACATCAAACGAGGCAACCACCGACAACTGATCCGCGCCCACACGAATAAGTTTCAGGTCAGAGCGCGCGCCCAAGGCCAATGCCAACGCGTCTAAAACAATCGATTTGCCGGCGCCTGTTTCACCGGTCATGACGGTCAGGCCAGGCACAAAATCAAGTGACAACTTGTCAATCAAAACCACATTTTGAACGAACAGAGAGGTCAGCATCCGGCTATACTCCGTGCGCCTTACACAGCGCATAGGCTTTGGCATACCACTCAGACGACGGATAGTTATGCCCCAACACTGCCGCCGCGCGCTTGGCTTCGGGCAACATACCCAACGCGATATAGCACTCGGTCAAGCGATACAACGCCTCTTGAATATGCATAGAGGTCTGATAATTACGCACGACATCGGAAAAGCGATTGAGTGCCGCACCGTAACGCCCCCGTTGCTGATAATAGCGCCCGATTTGCATTTCCTTGCCGGCGATATTGTTGCGGGTCAGGCGCAACTTGTTGAGCGCGTCTTTGGCATAGTCCGTTTCCGGATACAGCATAATCAGGCGGTGAAAAGTGGTTTCGGCTTGCGCAGACATATCTTGATCGCGCTGCACGTCAGAGATTTGCTCATAATAGCACATCCCTTTCAGATACAGGGCATAGGGGGCATCTTTGTGCCCGGGATGCAACGACAAAAAGCGATCCAAGGTATTGACCGCGTCGCTATAGCGGTTATGTTCGTAATAGGTATAAGCTTCCATAATCTGCGCGCGCGTGGCCCAAGGCGAATACGGGTGTTGGCGTTCCACCTCGTCAAAATAGGTGGCGGCTTTTTTGTAATCGCCCTCTTCGGCATAGTTGTAGGCGGTATTGTAAAGTTGCTCGGCGCTTTGATCGGCGATTTTTTCACGCTTAGCCGCACACGAACACAAACTCAAAACCAACAACAAACAAAGTATTTTCTTCATCATTTATTCCTTTTATGGTGCCACACAGGTTGGATATTGCGGACTGCTCAACTCTTTGGCCACCATTTGTCCGCTACCATTAAGACCGTAATTGTTACATAGGTCATACTGTGTGCTTGTCCACATGACATATTGGTCAGACCCTAGTCCGCCAAACCCTGTTTCCGATGTCAACAGGCCGCGCGCCGGCACACTTAAATGATCCAATGTTCCATATGTTGTTTTTGGCTTTCGGCAATAACCGGTTGCCTGATTGCTTAAATCCAGCAAATCGTTCGTGTTGTATCCGCGACATTGTAATTCAGTTCCCGTCAGCAAGCGCAAACCTTGGGCTTCACACCAATCTTTAGCCGACCAATAATTCATAGCCACCCACCCACGAGTAACGCGGCCCAATTCGTTCACGGTTCGGACAAGTTTTTCTTCAATATCTCGACAATGACCTACGCTGGGTGTTGTTCTGGAACAAGCCTCTGCCGGGGTTTCATAACGACAATACTGACCCGAGGCACAATCATTGTGCGTTTGGCAAGTGCTATCTCGTTCTTTCATACATAAGGCGTAATAATTGTTCGTTCGGACATAAGTCGTGCACATATAACCGTCTGACATACGGGGCATCCATTGCTGACAAGAGGTAGCCGAAAGTTTTCTGGCCGACCAAAAGGCCGTTGAACCGGCAGATGAAAAAGCGCGACGCATTTCCTGCATAATGGGACTTTGTGTATCTGCTGCCGTTGTGCAACTGGCACTTGACCGGCAACAATAACCCGACCATGTGCCCGAAGAATAACCATATCCGGAACGATAACACTGCATAGGATTGCCTTCCAAATCGGCCAAACTATCGCCTTGGGCAGCACACCAATCTTTGGCCGACCAATAATTCATCGTGTTTTTACTTCTGTAAAGGGTGCCCCAACCCGGGATTTTATGTTCCTCACGAGACCCAATCGGGCTGCAGGTTCCGGAAACATCCGGAATTTCCGAACAGTTATCTGATGGGGTAGGATACTTACAGAACAAGCCCGAGCCGCAATCGGCATGCGTCAAACAGCCTGCCCCAGCTGAATCTCCGCTTTCGCGATAACATAAAGCATGTGTTGAATAACCTGTTGTTTCACTGAAATCGTAACGAATTCGCCCATTGGCATACAATATCATCCAACTGTGCCAACTACTATTAGGATGATGATTAATCACATGGGTATAGCTATACAAACTGCCCAAGGCATGAACAATGGGACAACCGATATTGTTACCTTGTTCGTCTTGCTCACAATTCACGGCATAAACATCCCAACCGTATGTCGGATTGCCTAATTGTGCTTTTGTTGCCAACGTCAGGCCAAAGGCTTCGCACCAGGCAGTCCCCGACCCCATTTTCATTTTATCGGCAGACACCACAAAATGTCCGCCCAAAATAGCATCAGCAGCCGCCTTACTGCCTAACAACGCGGGGCCGATACCATTATTAACGGCCGTCTGATCGCGTGAAGAACTGTAAGAAGGAACCGCCAAAGTTCCCGTCGCCGCACAATAACCATATCGGACACGATTGCTGCTTTTACTGGCGTTGTCGCAGAACATATTACTGCCGACACCACCACAATGTTCTTGTGTTGTGCAACGCACGCCTGTGCATTTATCGGCCGCATTTTCATTGGTACATTGATAACAAGCATTTTCTTCCTCATCCCAATAATAACCGTCGGCACAGGCGCATTTGGTGGAACCGGCCACCGCGGTTGAGCCGTTTTCGCATGGCAAACATTCCTGCCCGGATTGATAGGTATTGGCCTCGCATTGCGCACAGGTATTCGTTCCTTTATCCCACACCGAGCCGGCCGCGCAGGTGCATTCATCCGACCCTTCCAATGCGGTTGATCCTTCAACGCACATCAAGCATTGATTATCCGAACGATACGTATTCGCCGGACAAGGTTCGCACAGTTGGCTCATACACACAGAGCCGGTGCAACAATCGCCGGATGTCCGGCAATATTCGCCGCTGTATTTACACTCCTCGTGGGCTTTAGCCATACGACAAATCGTCAAATAACTGCCGGTCGCCCCTGCTGTGCTGGTATCTCCGGTATTCAACGACACAATTTGTGCTTTACAAATCTGATCGCTTTCATTAAAGAAGGCATCCCCCGACCATACATACGCCACAGTGCCTAATGCTTGCGCAATCGCTTGATAGTTTTGAGATATTTCAGATGCTGATGGTATAGATCCGCCTATCGCCTCACATATATTATAAGATTCAAACCACGAGTGCCGTCCTTTATTGTAATAAGTATAAGTGTATTGCTTTGAACCTATCACGACATCAACCGAACGGCCACCACCCGAGCCGGCACCTTCGCCCGAACAATATAGGCCTGTCATCCAACCCCACTTATTCAGCCCTGTTAAAGCACAATGTTGGCCGCTGGTGCAAGGGCTGCCGCCGCAATCGCTGTTACGCCATGTTCCGCTTAAACAAGATGAGCATTTACCCGATGCGGTAACACATACTTCATTGCCCGTGCACTCATCATCGCCGGTGCAATTGACCGACTTGACACATTGACTGCCATCCCAATACGGTTTTTCCGGATCGGTGCAGGTCGCACATGTTTGTGTAAAGTTCGCGTTACACGCCTGGCACGCTGTTTTGGCAGAGTCCGGCTCAAAACCGAGCGCACAAGGCTCGCAAGAAGTATCTCCGCTGCCGACATCCACCACAACCTTTTCGCCCACTCCGCAACACTTGGTATTATCCGCGCATCCGCAAGTATAATGTCCGTTGGTATAAATAGGATTCCAGCCCACAGGACACTCAACACAACCGTTCCCGTCCCAATACGCATTGACGGCACAATTACACAAGCCGTTGATACAGGTTCGCCCATCCTCGCAAGGCGCCCCCTCTAAACACTCTGCATAAGGATCTTCTGCTTCACGATAACACAAAGCGTGCATAGCCGCTGATGAAGCTGACAATGTTTGCACGCGCGCAGTCGCATCACCGCCTAAATCGGCATACCAACCCAACTTGTCTGAAATGCCGGTTTCTGACAACCAAACAGACGCCAAATCACCGCACGCTGTTCTGGCCGCTTCTAAATTGTCATGAACTAAACCGGCATTCGGCACCTGCGCATCTAACTTGTTGCAAAAAGCCTGCGCATCATACCAGTTCATGTTCCCGGTTTTAGAACATGCCCAATGACCGCTGATATTGTATCTGACTGGATTGCATGTACCCGCCTCGGATGACTTACCAATCATAGAGGTGCTGGTGCCCGTATCGCAAAAATAACCCTGGCAACAACTGTCTGTATGGCTATTCAAATACGCCTCACACTTAGAATCGCATTTTTCCACACAACGTCCTCCGGAGCATACATAACCGACGCCGCAACTGTCCTCATGACAGACACAGGAGCCCCCGTTAAAATACGGTGTTTGCGGATTAGAACATGACGCACAGGGCTCACTAAAATCCATCGCGCAACCCGGAGCGCAGAACCCGTTGGACTGACACACCTGTCCGCTCCCCGATGGACAATCCGCGTCCTCTAAACACTGCACGCAGCCCGACCCGTTGTGATAAGGTGTCGGTGCAGAACAACCGCTTTCCACACATCCTTGCTCCGCATCCCAACGATAGCCTTCGTCGCATCCGCATGTATTGTTCGGCCGGCACACCGACGGAGCAACGCACTTTTCTTCATAATGATAGCAAGTAATGGGTTCGCCACCTTCGGGCGTATACGTGTAGGATTCGACCGTATAGCAAAGCGGTCTGTCTTCGTCCGGGCATTGATCATTAGGTTGATCCCCGATGGTGCGCCCTTTCAGTTTGCCGATCAAGAAACTGACCGTGTTATTGTGGTTGTCTTGGCAAGTGCCGCCGCCTTGCGCCACAGACCGACAGTTCGACACCTCTTGATTCGGGCAGTTGATATAAATAGAAAGCAAATCTTTGTCCATAGGCGCGTCGCGCAACTTTTCGCACACCTTTTTGCGCATTTGCGAAGCGGACACCACAATCAACGCCTCACTGTGCTTTTTCTGCGTAAAACTGACCGGCGTGGCGGGGCGCTTGAACTCACTGGCTAAAATCGTGTCGCCCACATCAGCTTTGCTAAAGCGCGAGCTGCTCAAAATACTGGTCGCACGCAACAGCGCCTCTGATTTAATGCTGTCCGCCTGAAAACGCGCGGACACTTCCGAATAAATATACACACCGCCGACCGTCATCACACCCGCAAGCGCCAAAATCGCCAGTTGCTCCAAAATCATAGAACCCAGTTGTGTTTTCAATATTTTCATGCGCAAACCTCTTGTGTGTCATTATCATAGCCTTGTTGCCCGTTGTCAAGAACAAACTTAAAAAAAACAGTTGCATTTTTGACAAAAACATTTATAGTGAATCTTCATAAAAAACAATCGAGGAATTGACGATGCTAACTGTTGTTGCTCAAACCGCTACGGATACGATGGCCGCCGCACCTGCGGATACCACCATGAAGATTATTTTACAGATGGTGATTCTGTTCGCTATCTTTTACTTTATTCTTATTCGTCCGCAACAAAAAAAGGTGCGTCAGCAATTGCAAATGCTGGAAAGCCTGAAGGTCGGGCAACAGGTCATTGTCAATGGTATGTTTGCCAAGATTACAAAGATTCTCAACGAACGTGATATCTGTGTAGAGGTCGCCCCCGGCGTGCAACTCACCATCTTGCGTTCGGCTGTCTCACAAGTGTTATCCGAAATGGATATACTCTCCAATAAACCCTCAAAGAAAAAGGAAGTCTGATATGTTCGGTTATCCCAAATGGCGTGCTTGGACAATTATTGTCGTTGCGATTATTGCCATCTTTTTTTCCATCCCTAATTTTATGTCCGCAGATACTTACAAAACATCTGTTCCCAAGTCAATGCAATCTTGGTGGCAACCGATGCCGTTGGGCTTGGACTTGAAGGGCGGCTCCAGTTTGTTGTTAGAGATTCAAGCGCAAGATTTGGTCGCCGAGCGCCTGAACTCTTTGTCTGACAGCGTGCGTTCCGTTTTGCGTGAAGCCCGCATGACCTTCACACGCCCCGTGATTGAAAAAGGCGTGTTGGTTATCAAAATCAAAAAAGGTGATCCGTCCTCGGCTATCTCTCAAATCAAAAAGTTGGAAAGCGGCCTGGATGTTTCATTAGATGGCGACACACTGTCCATTGCCTATACGGATGAGGCGGTGCAGATGATGTTGTCGGATGCCATTGCTCAAGCAATTGAAATTGTGCGTCGCCGTGTGGATGAAAACGGCACGACAGAGCCTTCCATCCAAAAACAGGGCGATTCTCGTATTCAATTACAAATCCCGGGCGTTCAAGATCCAAAAGCCATTAAAGAACGTTTAGGCAAAACTGCGAAATTGACCTTCCACTTGGAAGATGACACCGTGTCTTTTGCCGACACGCGTCGTGGTAAAAAAGTGCCGATGGATTCTGTGTTGATTGACAAAGGCGATGCCGCACCCATTATTATTAAACGTGCTGTCATTGTCGGCGGTGAGCAACTGGAAAAAGCCAATGTTACCGAAGACAGCAACGGCAGTGTTGCGGTCGGCTTTAAGTTCAAAAGTTTGGGTGCCAAAAACTTCTCCAAAGCGACACGCGAAAATGTCGGTCGTCGCTTGGCTATTGTGTTAGATAACGAAGTGATTTCGGCTCCGGTCATCAACTCGCATATTCCGGGTGGCTCGGGCATTATCACAGGGCGCTTTACCTTTGAACAGGCCGGCAACTTGGCCTTGATGCTCAACTCGGGTGCTTTGCCTGCGCCTTTGACAGTGGTTGAAGAACGCATTGTCGGTGCCGGTTTGGGTTCTGACTCGATCCGCGCGGGTGCGTTTGCCTGTATCATCGGCGGTATTGCCGTCTTCGTCTTTATGTTGGCGGTGTATGGTCGCTTTGGCCTGTTTGCCAACATCGCCTTGTGCATCAACATCTTCTTGTTGTTTGCCGTGCTCAGCCTGTTAGGCGCAACTTTAACCTTGCCGGGTTTGGCCGGTATCGTGTTGACCATTGGTATGGCAGTGGATGCCAACGTGCTGATTTTTGCCCGCATGAAAGAGGAAGCGCAATTGGGTCGTTCGCCCTTGCAAATCATCAATGCCGGCTTTGACAATTCCTTCACGGCGATTGTCGATTCACAAATCACAACCTTGATTGCGGCCATTGTTTTGTTCTTCTTTGGCACAGGCCCCATCCGCGGGTTTAGCGTTACCTTAGGTTTGGGCGTGCTGACATCTTTATTTACGGCCGTGTTGGTCACCAAGTTCTTGATTTTGATTTGGTATCACTTCAAAAAGCCGACAACCCTTAAAATATAGGAGCTGAATATGAAACCTATTGATTTTGTTTCTCAAAGTAAATACGCCCTGGTTATCGCCATTGTGTGTTGCGTGATATCTTGCGCCTCGTTGGCTATCAAAGGCCTCAATTACGGTATTGACTTTTTGGGCGGTGTGTTAATTGAAGTGGCAGTGCCGGAAGATGCCCCCGAACAGACCATAGATATGGCGCAAGTGCGCTCTACCTTGAGCAAACTTGACTTCAGCGATATCAACCTGCAGGCCTTAGGTAACGAGAAAAAAGAGATGATGATTCACGTCTTGGTCGATTCTCAAAACGAACAATCGGCCGCTGTCGCTGTTCAAAAAATCAAACAGGCCTTGGCAGATCAAAAATTGGAATACCGCCGCGTTGAAGTCGTCGGACCCAAAATCGGTGACGAATTGGCCCAACAAAGTTTAATTGCCTCTTTAGTGGCCTTGGCGGCGATTGCCCTGTATATTTGGGTGCGCTTTGAGTGGCAATTTTCTTTAATTTGCTTGCTTACAGTTGCCTTTGACCTGTTTGTTACCGTCGGGCTGTTTTCGGTAACCGGTATGGATTGGAACATGACGGTGGTGGCAGGTTTGCTGTCTTTGGCCGGCTATACCACCAACGATAAAGTCGTCAATTTTGACCGCGTACGCGAAAACTTAAAACTGTTCCGCAAATGGTCTTTGAACGACATTTTGAATAAAAGCCTAAACACACCCCTTTCCAGAACCTTGCTGACATCCATCACAACCATGTTGGTGTTGGTGGCCTTGTTAGTGTTGGGCGGACAGACGTTGCGCGGATTTTCGGTCTGCTTGTTGTTTGGCGTAGCGGTCGGCACCTTGTCTTCTTTATACATCGCCGTGCCCCTGTTGCGTTTCTTTGACATCCGCAATGTCGGAAAAGCAGATACGGTGGACCTCTTCTTTGAAGTGGCACAAAAAGAAGCCAAAAAGTAATCATGCGATTTAACCTTGTCTTTGTTGTCGGCTGTTTATCCCTGATAAGCATCTGCGCGCATGCGGCAACACCGGAACAGATTTATCAGCAAGCTCTTGACGGACAAAGCCAAGCCCAATTTCAATGGGCAGAATACCTGCGCGCGCAACCCAATGCCGATTACCGAGATATCGTAGCCTGGCTGACCAAAGCGGCACAACAGGGCTATATGGAAGCTCAGTTTGCGTTGGGTAAGATTTACCAATACGGTCGCCCTTTGATTGCACAAGATGTCTATCACGCAGAATATTGGTATAAAAAGGCCGCCGCTCAAGGCGATAAACAAGCCGAACAAGAAATTGCCAAACTGAAAACGATGCCGGTATATAAACTGGACGCCCCCGTTACCACAGATGAAGCTTGGGAAATTGAATGGTTGCGTAAATCAGCGCAAATGGGCGACAGCGAAAGTCAATATCAACTGGGCACTCTGTATCAAAACGGCAAATTACCCAAAAATGATAAAAAAGCACTCGCCTGGTATTACCAATCGGCTCAACAAGGCAACTTGCCGGCTATGCGTGCCCTGGGCTTTATGTATTATACAGGGCAAGGCACACCAGCGCGCGAAGATTTAGCCATCAAATGGTATACCCAGGCCGCCGAACAGGACGACCCGATTGCGCAACGCAAACTATATGAGATTTATCTGATTCGCTCGCAAGAAGATCGTGCGGCGCTGATTACCGCGTATGTATGGTTATATCTGTCTGTTGAGTTTGCTTTTCCGCACCAAACCAACTTGGAGCAAAATGCGCCGGAGCTCAACGATTTAGCCCAGCAAATGACACCTGATGAACGACAGGTAGCGCAACAACAGATTCAATTATTCTTGGACAACACCCGTTATCCGCGTCGCGACCGATAACCCAAAGCCGCCTCTATAAAGCCTTCAAACAAAGGATGAGGTGCAAACGGTTTTGACTTAAACTCCGGATGGAACTGCCCGGCAATAAAGAACGGATGTTCCGGTATTTCCACAATCTCCGGCAACAACCCATCAGGCGATTTTCCCGAGATAATCACACCTTTTTCTTGCAGGGCTTTTTCGTAAGAGATATCCATTTCATAGCGGTGCCGATGTCTTTCGGCAATCTCTTTGGCGCCCCCATAGACTTTTTGAGCCAGTGAGCCGTCTTTCAAGACACAAGGATACGCGCCCAAGCGCATAGTGCCACCTAAATCACCGTCTTCCGGCCGTATCATCTTTTTACCGTCTTGCTCCCAGACCGTCATACGATTGATAATGTGCGTGCCTTGCTTGTCAAATTCGGACGAATTGGCGTCGGCAATGCCCAGCACATGACGGGCAATTTCAATTACCGCGGTTTGCATACCCAAACAAATACCAAAGAAAGGCACTTGCTGTGTGCGGGCGTAATGGATGGCTTTAATCTTGCCCTCTATCCCGCGTGAGCCAAAGCCGCCAGGCACCAAGACCGCGTCAAAAGGCCACAGTTTTGCCGCCACTTGCTCATCGGACATACACTCCAATTCTTCACTGTTGATCCAGGTCATATTGACTTTGGCTTTGTGCTTAAAACCGCCATGGACCAAGGCTTCACGCAAAGACTTGTAAGCATCGGGCAAGCCACAGTATTTACCCACAATGGCGATATCGACCTCACGCTCAAAATGATTCATGACATCCAGCACTTTTTCCCATTTTTGCAGGTCGGGTTGTGGCGCGGTGTCCAACATATTGAAATGCTTCAAGACTTGAACATCCAGGCCTTCTTTATGATAGGCCAAAGGAATCTCGTAAATGTTTTTCACATCCAACGCGGCAATCACATCTTCTTGCGCCACGTTGCAGAACAGGCCCAGTTTGCGCCTTTCTTCCGGACTGATAGCCTGACGGGAGCGGCACAACAAAATATCGGCTTGAATACCGGCTTCCAGCAAGCGCTTGACTGCCTGTTGCGTCGGCTTGGTTTTCAATTCGCCGGCCGTCTCGATATAGGGCAACAAAGTCAGATACACGAAACAGCACTTGTCATGTCCTTTTTCATTGGCATACTGGCGAATCGCTTCCAAAAATAAAGTGCCTTCAATATCGCCCACTGTGCCACCGACTTCATACAACACAAAGTCTTCATCCGTGATATCCGAATCCAAAAAGAGTTTGAGTTCATCCGTTACATGCGGAATCATCTGGACTGTTGCGCCCAAATAATCGCCATGCCTTTCTTTGTTCAGCACATTATAGTAAATCTTACCGCCGGAGACGCTGTCCGTTTTATGACAGGACACGCCGACAAAGCGCTCATAATGCCCTAAATCCAAATCGGTTTCCGCACCATCATCGGTGACAAAGACTTCCCCGTGCTGGTAAGGAGACATCGTGCCCGGGTCAATATTCAAATACGGATCCATTTTGCGCATACGCACTTTATAACCGCGCATTTGCAGCAAAGAGCCTATAGCGGCAGAGGCAATGCCCTTCCCCAGCGAGGAAACCACACCACCTAAAATAAAAATATATCTCGTCATTTTTCTCCCCTTTATTTTGTGTTCAAGACAACAAATCCTTTTTAATCTGATCCGGCAAAGAAGAGTCCGTCAGCGCCGGCACTTCCTCTGACACATCCTTTAACTTGCGGTTGATGGCCTTGGTGCGTTTTGTGGCATCATCCAAAGTTCTGGACACCGTCGCCACCTGCGATTGTAATTTATCCACCCACGCCGCATATTTTTCAAACTCGTTTTTCACTTCGGCCAACGCTTGCCACACCTCACCGGAACGCTTTTGAATAGCCAAAGTCCGAAAGCCCATTTGCAAACTGGTTAAAAAAGCGCCTAAAGTGGAAGGCCCTGTAATCGCAATTTTGTATTTTTTCTGCACTTCGGCGGACAGGCCGGGACGGCGCATCACTTCGGCATACAGGCTTTCCGTCGGCAAGAACATCACGCCAAAATCTGTGGTGGTCGGCACTTCGATATATTTATCATGAATACGTTTCGCCTCATCCCGAATACGACGCTCCAAATCTGCGCCGGCTTTAGCCAACGCTGCAGCATCGCCCGACTCGGAAGCGGTCAAAATGCGCTCATAATCTTCATAAGGAAACTTGGCGTCAATAGGGATCAACCCGTCCGGCAAACAGACCGCATATTCCACCACCTCGGTTGTTTGCGGCTTGATTTTCACATTTTTTTTGTATTGGTCCGGCGAGAGCATTTGCTCCAACAGGGCACCCAACTGCACTTCGCCCCATACGCCCCGCGTCTTAACATTACTCAACACGCGCTTCAAATCGCCGACGCCCAGTGCCAGATTTTGCATTTCGCCCAACCCCTGATGCACCTTTTCCAAGCGCTCACTGACCTGCAGGAAAGAGGCGCTGATTCGCTTGTCCAGCGTATCCTGTAATTTTTCATTGACGGTCGCGCGCATTTTGTCCAACTGACCGTCCAACGATTGACGCAAAGAATCGTTAAAGTTCAACAACGCTTGTGTCATTTCCTGACGCAGCAAAGACATATCTTGACGGGCGGAAACATCTGCGGAGGCTTTTGTATGTATGTTCTGCCAAACAACAAAACAGAACACAGCCAACAAGAAAACAATGACAATCAGCAGAAATGTTTGCATACCTGTTATCTTATTATGTTTTACATAAAAATCAAGCAAAAATATCAGCAAAAAATAGTTTGGGCTTGCTTTTTTTTGAAAAGTATCTACAATTGAACTCAACAGGCAATAGGGACTGAAAGATTATGGAAGAAGAACGACTCATTACCCCTCAAAAATTAGAAACGGATGACGAGTTATACGCGGGCATACGACCGCAAACTTTGGACGATTTTATCGGGCAAAAACAAAGTTGCGACAACCTGCGCGTCTTTATCAAAGCCGCCAAAGAACGGGGCGAGGCTTTGGATCACATTTTGCTGCATGGTCCTCCCGGGCTGGGTAAAACAACCCTGGCACAAATTGTGGCCAAAGAATTAGGCGTTGGCTTTCGTCCGACATCCGGTCCGATGTTGGCACGCGCCGGGGATTTAGCCGCGATTTTAACCAATTTGGAAGCACATGATGTTTTGTTCATTGACGAAATACACCGCCTCAATCCGTCTGTGGAAGAAGTCTTGTACTCCGCCATGGAAGATTTTCAACTGGACATTATTATCGGCGAAGGGCCGGCGGCGCGCTCTGTGCGTATTGACCTCAAGCCCTTTACCCTAATTGGCGCGACAACACGATCCGGCCTTTTGACAACCCCACTACGCGACAGATTCGGTATTCCTTTGCGCTTGAACTTTTACACGGTAGCTGATTTGGCACAAATTGTTCAACGCGCGGCACGCATTTTGAAAATCGGCATTACGGATGACGGCGCCGCCGAGATTGCGAAAAGATCCCGCGGAACACCGCGTGTGGCCGGACGTTTGCTCCGCCGCGTGCGCGACTTTGCCATTGTCGCTGCTAAAGATGCCATCGACGCCGAAATCGCCGACAAAGCTCTCACCCTACTGGAAGTTGATAAGGCCGGCTTGGATTCTTTTGACCGGCGCTACCTGAATTGTATCGGACGCAAATATGCCGGCGGGCCTGTGGGTATTGACACCTTGGCAGCCGCCCTGTCCGAAGAGCGCGACACGTTGGAAGAAGTGATTGAGCCTTATCTGTTACAAGAGGGCCTGATACAAAGAACACCGCGCGGACGCGTTCTGTCCGATGCCGCCTTTGAGCATTTGGGCTTGGCAAAACCGCAACGAGCGATGCCTTTATTTGAAGATAAATAACAAACGGGAGAGAAACGATGGAACCTACAACTCTTCGGGCCACAATGTCTTTGTGGGGCATGTTCACCCACGCAGACTTTTTTATGAAACTTTTGATGTGTGGGCTGTTACTCGCGTCCGTATGGTCGTGGGCTATCATCTTTAACAAAGTCAAAACTTTCAAACTGACCCGTTTTAAAATCAACTCGTTTGAAAAACAGTTTTGGTCCAGTGACTCCCTGGAAGAAATCTATATGGCGCAGGAGAAAAAGCCCAAAAATCCGTTAGCAGCTATTTTTGTCGCCGCCATGAAGGAACTCAAGCGCGAACCGCAAACATCCAAAGCGCGCGGCATCAACTTGCCCGAACGCATAGAAAAGATGATGCACATTACCATTGATAAAGAGGTAGATCGCCTGGAAACACATATGATTTTCTTAGCCTCGACCGGATCGGTGGCGCCGTTGTTGGGCTTATTTGGCACCGTCTGGGGCATCATGGACAGTTTTAACTCAATTGCTTTGGTTCAAAACACCAACATTACCGCTGTGGCGCCGGGTGTGGCCGAAGCCTTGCTGACAACGGCTGTGGGTCTGATTACCGCGATTCCCGCGCTGATTGCTTATAACAAGTTTGCCAACGACATCAACCGCTTTACCAACCAAATGGAAACCTTCTCGGAAGAGTTATCCACCATTATTTCGCGCCAACTGGACAATAATGAGGAGGCGTAATGCTCGGTCGTTCCCGTCATCGTCGTATCACTGCCGAGGTCAATCTGACGCCCCTAATCGACGTCATGATGTCCCTGTTGGCGATTTTTATGATTACGGCACCTTTATTGACAACGGGTATTCCTTTGAATTTGCCCAAAGGTGACGGGCGACAGATCCAAGGCCAAGACAAAACCTTGGATATCAGCATCAATGCCAAAGGCGAGATTTATGTCGGCAAGATAAAATTGACCATGGATCAGTTACTACCCAAGATTCAAGCGATTACTGAGCAAAACCCAAAGATTCAGATTATGATTAGCGCCGACAAGACCGCCGCCTATGGCACAGTGGTGGAAGTGATGGCCCTGTTACGCCAAGCGGGTTACACACAAGTCGGCTTAAAAACGGATGTTGAGGTTGTCAGTTCTCGGACGAAAAAAACAAGGAAGTAAAAATGCCCTACTCTGCCTGTTTATCTTCTGTCCTGTTGCATATATTTTTGTTGCTTTTGCTGTGCCTGTCGCCGTCCTTTTATCGCGCGTCGGCGCCTAGAACGCAACCGGTTACCGTCATGATCGACCTGCAAAAAATGAAACTGGCGGACAAGACAAACCTGCCGACCAAAGCGCAAAAACCGGCGCCAAAGCCCACACAAGTGCAGCCCAAAACGCCCCCGAAAGCGCCTGCGCAAAAACAGACACCTAAACCGGCGCCCGAGCCGAAACCTGTGCCTAAACAGGCCGCGCCTGTTCAAACCAAGCCAGAAGTACAACCCAAACCGACGCAGCCGACGCCGGATGTGCAGGCACAACAAAAACAATTGCAAAGCCTGCTCAATAATATTGAAAAAAGAACGACCAAGGCACCCAGCACCGCCCCAAAAGCCACCGAAAACACGCAGGCCGACCGCTCGTTGTCCGAGCATTTGACCTGTACGGAAATTGACCTGATTTCGTCCGAATTGAGGCAGGTGTGGAACGTGGATGCCAGTGCCGAAGGCCTGGAAAACCTGCATATTCAAATTCGTGTCAGCTTGAACATCCAAGGGCAAGTAACCAATGTGGATATCCTGGATCAAGACCTGTATCAAAGCAACCGCATTTTCCGCTCGGTGGCCGACAGCGCTCGGCGCGCTATTTATATTTGTGATAAGCGCGGAGAAGATTCGCCGTTTCGGTTATTGGCGCGCAACCATGCCGACGATTACACTTCGTGGAAAGAAATTATTTTACACTTTAACCCTTTAACTGAAAGTGTGTTTTAGATGAAAAAAATCGTGGCTCTTTTCATCAGTTTATTGTGGGCCAGTGTCGCCCAAGCCGCCTTGTCCGTTGATGTGTCAGGCGCGCAAACCAACCCGATTCCCATCGCTATTACCGCTTTTACGGGCGAAAACAACACGATTGCCGACATTATTGCCAAAGATTTGGAAAGTTCGGGCCTGTTCCAGATTGTGCCGGAAACCGCCTTTTTAGAGGAAGCACGCGGCGTGGATACCGTGCCGGCCTTTGTCAATTGGCAAGCCATACAAACGCAAGCCTTGGTCCAAGGCACCCTGACCCGCCAAGATGACAAATGGCAAATCACTTTCCGTATGTGGGATATCTTTGCCGAACAGGAAAAAACAGCCAAAGTTTTGACGACGGACGAGCACAATATTCGTCATGGCGCGCATATTATCTCGGATTTGATTTATCAAGCCATTACCGGCGAAAAGGGCTATTTTGATACGCGTATCTTTTATGTGGCCGAAAGCGGACCGGCCAAAAAACGCATCAAACGCCTGGCTGTAATGGATCTGGACGGAGAGCATGCACAATATCTGACAGACGGCAGTTCGGTTGTCATTACACCACGTGTATCGCCGGACATGACCTCGCTGGCCTACCTGTCTTACAAAAAGGGAAAACCACGCATTTATTTGATGGATCTGGCCACCAAAACAGAGCGCTTGTTGGGCGATTTTGAAGGGATGACCTTTGCGCCTCGTTTTTCGCCCGACGGCAAGTCTTTGCTTTTGACACAGGCCAAACGTGGCAATTCGGATATTTATCTGTATAACCTGGAAAGCGGACAGCAAACACGCCTGACAACGCACTCGGCGATTGACACTTCGCCGTGTTTTTCGCCGGACGGCAAGAAAATTGTGTTTAGCTCGGACCGTTCGGGTCGTCAGCAACTGTATGTGATGGACGCCAACGGAGAAAACGCCAAACGTATCAGCTTCGGAGAAAAGGGCAACTATGCCACACCGGTGTGGTCGCCGCGCGGAGATTATATCGCCTTTACCAAAATCCAGGATGGCACCTTTTATATCGGCGTGATGAGAACGGACGGTTCGGGCGAGCGCTTGATTGCCAAAGGCTTTTTGGTGGAAGGCCCTTCTTGGGCACCCAACGGACGCGCCATTATGTATTTTAGACAGACCCCCTCTTCCGCCTATGCGGATGACGGAGAAACAGGCATTTACACCATCAATGTGACAGGCCACAACGAACGACGCATCAAAACACCGCTCAATGCGTCTGATCCGAACTGGTCGGGCTCTTTACATTAAAGGAAAAGAAATCAAAAGATTTTTAAAAAATTAAGTAAAAATTAATAAATAGTCTTTTAGACTACACAAAGAGATGAGTTATAACTAAACAAATGGGGCATTTCTATGAAAAAGAATTTACTTTTATTGACTGCTTTATCCGTTATGGTAACAGCCTGCTATTCCACGATTGACCAGGAAAAAGACATCTTGGCAGTGCGCAGAGATAAACAAGCCGTTGAAGGTTGCCAGCCGATGAAGACAGCCTATCAACATGCCGGATATCGTGCCTGCGTGGAAGAAACACAAGCGAAAATCGATTCGCAACCAAAAACTGTGTATATTACAGAAACACAAGAAGGTGGCGCATTGGTGATCCCTCGTGTGGAAGGTGCCAGCGAAATGTTGGATTCCGATGAATATCCTGTCGTAGACGTCCGGACAAAAGATGCGGCTGTGGTCTCCGAAGCTTCTTACACAACTGTAACAACAGAAACAACCGATACAGCGGAAGTTACCAAAGTTGTCACAGAAACGGTCGTTGCTAAAACAGAGCCCGTTGTGGAAGAGGTCGAAACAGAGGAAATCACGATTGAAGCCCCGGCAGAAACACCTGTCGTGGAAGAATCTGAAAAAGAATCCTTGCCTTCTGAAGAAAAATAAACTATACTCATCTTGTAACTAACTAAAAAGGAGAAACTTATGAAAAAATTCTTATTTGCCTTGTTGGTTGTTGGAACAGTCTTGACAGCTTGCTGCTGCTCAGAAGAGAAAACAACGACACGTTCGACAGCTGCAGAAAGATTGCCTGCCGAGAACAAATAATCGTTCAAAACAAAACCCACTTTCTGTAAGCGTATGCATACTTTAAGTGGGTTTATTTATACTTTTATAAAAAGAAGGGGTCTGTTATGAAAAAATCTGTAGTTTTACTTTTTTGCGCCGCTTTACTGACATCCTGCGCAACCTCCAGCAAAGACAGCGGGTCTGAATCCGAAGTGTTATCCGATGCTCAATGGCGTGATGTGGATATAACAGACTTACAAGAAACCCAGTTGGGCGCACAATTCAAAAAGACGACGCAACCGATAGTTTATTTCCAACTCAACAGCGCGTTCTTGGAGCCGGAAGCCCTGTCCGTGCTCAACGATCAAATTGCTTGGTTCCAGGCCAATCCGGCGGCCAAAATTGTCATTGAAGGTCACTGCGACGAACGTGGCACACGCGAATACAACTTGGCACTGGGCGAACGCAGAGCCTCCACGATTCGCGACTACTTCGTGGCCAATGGCATTGCCTCTTCACGGATTCGCATCATCTCTTACGGTAAAGAACGTCCGGAAGTGTTGGGCTCGACAGAATTGGCATGGAGTAAGAACCGCCGCGGCGTTACGATTGCCTATTAAAGTTCTGTTTTATCGAACAAGTGCTTATGATTAGATTATTCTTTCTTTTGCTCGGCCTATGTATAGCGTTTCCCGGTTTCGCTTTTATGGATTCCGAAACCAGCGCCTTAATGGATCGTTTGGACCGTCTGGAACGCGACTTGACCTTATTGCAGCGCAAGATTTACCAAACATCGACAGATGACAGCGCGCCGAGCAAAGAACATTTTGTGACGGGCTCTGTGGAACATCTATATACCAAAATTGCGCAAATCGAAGAACAAGCGCAGGCCTTGACGCAACAGCATGAAGGCTTGACCCACGATATTGAAAAAATCAACGAGCAACTCACCAGTTTGCGCGCCGATATTCAAATTCGCTTTGAAGAGACCGAAAAAAAACTGGCCCTGCAAGAACAACAAATCGCTGACTTGCGCAAATTGTATGAAGGGCAACCCAAAGCGCTGCCAACGCCTCAAAACCTGTATGATGAAGTGCAAACCGCTCTGCAGAGCAAAAATTATGAACAGGCGCAAGCTTTACTGGAACAATTCCTGGCCACTTATGAGCAAGATGCTTTGGCCGGCAATGCGCAATATTGGTTGGGCGAAACTTTCTATGCACGCCAAAAATACGAAGACGCCACCGCCGCTTTTGCCGCCTGTGTTAAAAAATACGCCGACAGCACGAAAGCGCCGGATTGCCTGTTAAAATTAGGCCTGTCCTTAAAACAGTCCTCCTCCAAGGAAGAAGCCTGCACAGCCTTGGCCTCTCTCCCCACAACCTACCCCAAAGCTGACAAGGCTTTGCTGGAAAAAGCGGCCAACGAGGCAAAGACGTTATCATGTCCGTGACCCCTCTTTCTCCTGCTGCTCTTTGCGCTACATTGGATAGATTATGTGGCCGCACGGAGCCTGTGGCAATGGCGGTATCGGGTGGCGCGGATAGTTTATGTCTGGCCTTGCTGACACACACATGGGCACAAAAACATCATATTCCCTGCGTGGCTTTGACTTTTGACCATAAATGGCGTCCCGAATCGGCCAAAGAGGCCGCCCAAGTCGGCAAGTGGCTAGCCAAATATGGCATAGAACATCACACACTGACCTTTTCAGGCACGCCCACGAAAACACGCAAAGAAGAACGTGCGCGGCAAGCCCGCTATCAGGCGCTGACTGATTGGTGCTTACAACACAACATCGGCACATTGCTTATTGCGCATAACCTGGAAGATCAAGCCGAAACTTTCTTGTTGAGATTAGCGCGCGGCAGTGGCGTCGATGGCCTGTGCGCGATGCGCCCTGTCAGCCAATTGGGACAAATTCGCCTGGTGCGCCCTCTGCTGACTTATTCTCATCAGCAATTATGTGCCACCTTAAAAAATACTTTTCATCAAGCCTGGATTGAAGATCCGTCTAATCGGGATACACAATATGAGCGCGTGCGCTTGCGCCAAGCCCAAGATACCTTGTCTGCGTTAGGCCTAACCCCGCACTTTATTTCTTTGTCGGCCGGACGGTTACAACGCGTGCGCGATTGCCTGGACAGCCTGACAACGTCTTTTATGAAGGCGCATGCGCATAAACATCCGGGCGGTTTTATGTGTATTGACAAAGTTGCATTTGACGCTATGACAGAGGAAATCAAGTTGCGCGTGCTTATTCGTGCCATTGAAGACATCGGCGGCATGGTCATTGGATTAGATCAAGCGGAAAACCTATTGACGAAACTGACGCGCTATACCACGCTGGGACGCTGTCAGGTCGGCCTGTATCAACAAGGCTTGTATATTGCGCCCGAATTGGCTAAAATGTCAGCCGAAAAACATGTGCTGAAAAACAAACCGACAGAGTGGAACAACTTTACGGTCAAAGCAGATCAAGACGTAATCATCGGCCCATTGGGCAATCGCTTAAAAGTGAAGAATATGCCCGCCTTTGTCAAAAAAACCCTGCCGGCCGTGTTTTCAAAACAACATAAACTTTTGTATGTGCCACATCTTGATTTTTATGCAGAAAAAGCCCATATCAAATGCACGATAAAGCAAAGAGGAAAACATGAAGAAAACTAGAAATATACCCGCCGTATTTGTTTGGCTGATGATTTTTGTCGGAATCACCTTGATTTCCAGTCTGTTTATCAAGCCGGAAGAAGCCACCCAGGACAATGTCCGCGGCTTTTCGGAAGTCATAGATTTGGCGCATGCCAAAAAGATTCAATCGGCCGAATTACATGACCATATGCTGACCGGCACTTTGACGGATGGTTCCACTTTCTCCAGTTATATTCCCACCACATCGGTGCTGGATACCTTGGTGCAGGAAAAGGTCCAGGTCACCGCCTATCCGGCCGACACGGAATCTGTTTCTCTCAAAGACCTTTTAATCGCCTATGGCCCGACCATCCTTTTTGTGGTTATCTTTATTATTTTTATGCGACAGATGATGAACAGCAGTGGAAAAGCGCTCAGTTTCGGCAAATCGCGGGCACGTTTATTGACAAATCAAGGCAAAGTTACTTTTGCGGATGTGGCCGGTATTGACGAGGCAAAACAAGAATTACAGGAAGTGGTTGAGTTTTTGAAAGAGCCGGCCAAGTTTCAACGACTGGGCGGCAAAATCCCCAAAGGTGTTTTGCTTGTCGGCCCGCCGGGAACGGGTAAAACTTTGTTGGCGCGCGCCATTGCCGGCGAAGCCAATGTGCCTTTCTTTACCATTTCCGGCTCTGACTTTGTAGAAATGTTCGTCGGCGTTGGTGCTTCCCGCGTGCGTGATATGTTTGAGGAAGCCAAGAAAAACGCGCCTTGTATTTTATTCGTGGATGAAATCGACGCGGTAGGTCGCCAACGTGGGGCCGGCTTAGGCGGCGGTAACGACGAGCGCGAACAAACACTCAATCAGTTGTTGGTTGAAATGGATGGTTTTGAGACGAATTCGGGCATTATTTTATTGGCTGCGACCAACCGACCGGACGTTTTGGATCCAGCTTTGCTGCGCCCCGGACGCTTTGACCGTCAAGTTACCGTGCCTAACCCCGATGTCAAAGGACGTGAAGAGATTTTGGCGGTGCATATTAAAAAAGTGCCGCAAGCACCGGATGTCAATATTCACACATTGGCGCGAGGCACACCTGGTTTTTCTGGTGCTGATTTAGCCAACCTAATCAACGAAGCGGCTTTGCTGGCAGCGCGTCGCAACAAGTTCAAAGTTACCATGACCGACTTGGAAGACGCTAAAGACAAAGTGCTGATGGGAACGGAAAGACGCTCCATCGTGATGGATGAAAAAGAAAAGAAAATGACCGCTTATCACGAAGCCGGCCACGCAATTTGTTCTTTACATCTGCCAGAGAGCGATCCGTTACATAAAGTAACCATTATCCCACGCGGGCGAGCCTTGGGCTTGACAATGCAACTGCCGGAAAAGGATAAATACTCACAGTCTTTGACCTATTTGAAAACCCGCTTGTCCATCTTGTTTGGCGGACGTATGGCCGAAGAGTTGATTTTTGGCAAAGACAACATTTCCACCGGTGCGTCTAATGATATTCAAGTCGCCACCTCGATTGCACGTCGTATGGTAACCGAATGGGGGATGAGCGAAAAAATGGGCACGGTCGCCTATGAAGAGCCGGAAAACGAAGTTTTCTTGGGCCACTCTATCACGCGCCGCAAGCAAATGTCTGAAAAGACCGCCACAGAAGTGGATAACGAAATCCGCAAAATCATTGACGCGGCCTATGCGCAAACAAAGCAAGTGCTCACGATTTATCACCAAGAGTTAGAGATTTTGGCGCAAGCCCTGATTGAGTTTGAAACTTTGGACGGGGAAGATATTACGCAGTTGTTACAGGGCAAACGTCCGGAAAAGAAACTGACGAAACCTTTGGCACCGCGCGTATCTGTGCCGACGGTCAAAGCCGGCAAAAAGCCAGCTGTCAAAAAGCCGACGCCACGCAAAAAGAAAGTGTCAAAGAATACCTAACTGTTGCGCTTTAATAATAATCTGCGTTCTGTTCGTGGCGCGCAGTTTATGGAAAAGCCCGTGAATGTGCAGTTTAACGGTCGGCTCGGTGATACCGATTTTGGCGGCAATTTGCTTGTTGGACAACCCGTCTTTTAAGTAACCCAGCACCTGTTTTTGTCGTCGGGAAAGCAACTCACAACGCGCTAACGACAGATTTTCATCCGCCTGTAACAGCGCCGGAGAAACATACAGACCGCGCACAGCAATCAGCGCTAAAATCTCGCGCAAGCCATCATACATTTCTTTGTGCTGAATAAAACCGCTCAACCCGCCGGCATATAGTTTTCGCAACACGCGGGCCGGCAAATGATCGGCTGTTACAATCAAGTGTGTTTTGGGCAAAACCCCTAACAATTCTTCTATGCGCTCAATACCATGAAGGTCGCACAAGGCTAGATCTAAAAACACAAACTGCACGCTTTGCGTTTTCAATAAATCAAGCACTGTGCAATCCCAAGTATCACAGGCCGTGATTTCTGTCTCGGGATACAAGGACAACCAGGCATGTTTTAACAGGTGCATCAACTCTGCATTTTTCTGCCCGATGACAATTTTCATAGCAACTTCTCCTATAAAAAACTTCTCCTTCTGTCAAGGTAGAAAGGACAAAAGGAGAAGTCAAGGATTGTGCATATGTATATAATTTATTTTGAAAACAGGGAATTGACCGTATCGGTCACGGCACCCAATCCTTTAGATACACCCTGCTGGGCTTTGTTCAAACCTTTGGCAACACCTTCTTGCGCTTTACCCAAGCCTTTGGCCACGCCTTGTTGGGCTTGTTCCAGGCCTTTGCCAATCAGTTCTGTACCGCCTTTTACAATGTTGGTGGCAGCTGTTGTCGCGACATTTAAGACCGCTTTGCTGTAACGCGTGACAACCTCAGCAAAGATTTGAACAGCGTTCTTGCTCTCCTTCTTGTCGGCACCGATATCTGTCATAGTCACATTGGGCAGAGGCACATCTATTTCGTTACCATAGGCAGCCACCGTCAAAGTGCCGCGCTCAAAAATAATCTTTTTGATGATAACTTTTTTGGACGCGCCTTTTTGGGCAGGCTCTGTCTTGGTGGTCTGAGCCGGCTTTTTATTTGCCGACGCAGTCGCCGCTTCCAGATTTTTCAACAACGCACCAATGTTGGTCCCTTGTGTAGAAAACTCAACCGCTGCTCTCACATCCGAGATTTTAACTTCTTTGACAATAATGGTATCGGTTGTCAAAGACTTCAAATCTACAGCCACCGAAACTTCGCCCAAAGAAAACAGGGTCGATTGAAAGCCCTTCGGGCTGCCCAATTTGAAATTATGAATAGACGCCGTTCCGTTTAACAAGGACGTATGGACAGCCCCCAACTCAACGGATGTCTGTGTAATAGGTGGCACAAAAGTCGTCACACCTTTGACAATCAACGTGTCTAACATCAACACCACGGCAACAACCGCAATGATGATTAAAGCCAACAAAATTAAAATGAAATTTCTAATAAAGCGTTTCATATGAATAATCTCCTATTTTGAAAGTAATTGTTGAGTTTCTTGTGCAATCGCCAATTCTTCATTGGCTTCCACGACATAGATTTTAATCGGGGACGCGTCTGTAGAAATGACTTTATGTTCATAACCGCGTTCTTCATTGGCCTGCTTATCCAAGATAAAGCCGAAAGGCTCTAACCCTTCCAACACGCGTGCGCGCACGATGGAATCGTTCAAACCAACGCCGGCGGTAAAAATCAGCGCATCCACACGCCCTAACTGGACCAGGTAAGCACCGATAAAACTTTTAATTCTATACACGAACATATCCAAGGCCAACTTCGCTTTTTCGTCACCCGCCTGGATCTGTGCATGGACATCGCGCAAATCGCTTTTACCGCAAATACCGGTCAAGCCACTTTGCTTGTTCAAAATGGTATCGATATCTTCGGCCGTCAAGTTGGTGTTGCGCATTAAAAAGCCCAAGACAGACACATCTATATCGCCGCAGCGTGTGCCCATCATCAGGCCCGCCAAAGGCGTCATACCCATGGTTGTGTCTATGCTCTTACCATTTCTAATGGCGGCCATGCTAGCACCGGAGCCGATATGGCAACTGATGAAATTGCACTCAGAAACCGGCTTGTTCATCAAGGCGGCCACGCGTTGCGTCACATACTTGTGATTGGTGCCATGGAAACCATACTTACGCACCCCTTTTTCTTCATACCACTCATAAGGCACAGGATAGACAAACGCTTCCGGCGGCATGGTCTGATGAAAGGCGGTATCAAACACGCACACATGCTTGGCTTGCGGGAAAAACTTCATCGCCACTTCAATACCCATAATACAGGCCGGATTGTGAATCGGCGCAAAGGGAATATATTTGCGGACCGTCTCTATCACATCGGGGGTCGCTTCAACGGTAGAAGACAACGAGCCGCCATGGACAATACGATGTCCGACGCCCTTGATTTCGGCCACATCAGAAATAACGGCCGTTTCGCCTGTCAGCATCAACTGCACAATACGCTGCATCGCATCGGCGTGTGTTTTAAACGGCTCATCAAAAACGGACTTTGTTTGCGCCTCTGTGCCCGGATATTTTTTGTGTGTCAAAATGCCCTGCGGCAAACCGATACGTTCGGCAGAACCGCTGCACAACACCTTTTGTCCGTCCATTTCAAACAACTGATATTTAATGGTAGAACTGCCACAATTGATAACCAATATTTTCATAAAATTACTCCTTCATCTGTGTCGCACTTAATGCTGTAAAGGCGACGGTATCTATAATATCCGGTATGGTAGCGCCTCGCGATAAATCATTGACCGGTTTTTTCAATCCCTGCAACAAGGGGCCCAAGGCCAAACAATCTTTTGCCGACTGCTGGACTGCTTTATAACAACAATTGCCCGCGTTCAAATCAGGGAAAACAAATACATTGGCACGACCAGCAACAGGGCTGTCCGGCAACTTGCGTTCGCCGGTTTCCTTATTTACCGCCGCATCAAACTGCATCGGCCCGTCCACAACCAATTGCGGATATTTCTTCCGAGCCAACGCCACCGCTGTCCGCACAAAATCTACGCAAGGCCCTTCGGCAGAAGAACCCGTCGCATAAGATAAAAAGGCCACACGCGGTTTTAAGCCAATCAATTGGGCTGTTTGTGCTGTCATTTGCGCAATATCCGCCAATTGATCCGGTGTCGGCTGAGGCATCACGCCACAATCAGCAAACACCCAAATCTTTTTCTGAAAGTTCAAAATAAACGAGCCGGACACGAACTGAAAAGGCGCACGCGGCTTGATAAACTGTAACGCCGGCCGAATAGTGTGCGCGGTCGTGTGTTCGGCACCGGAGACCATACCATCCGCATCCTTTTTATACACCATCATCGTGCCGAAATAGGACACATCTTTCATCGCGTCTGTCGCTTGCTTTTTAGTCCAACCTTTGTCTTTGCGCAGGTCATATAATGTTTGGACATAGTCAGCAAAACGCTTGTCGGTTTCGGGCTCCACAATCGCAATATGGTCCAAAGCAATCTTGTTTTTTTTCGCCAACGCGCGAATAACTTTTTTACTGCCCAACACAATGACCGAGACGATACGATGCGCGCCCAAATATTCGGCAGCTTTCAACACACGAATCGATTCTCCTTCGGCCAAAACGATTGTTTTCTTGGCCGCCGCAGCTTTGCGCAACAAACGCTTTTCAAAATCAGAAAGACGACGAGCCATGGCGTTCCTTCTTCAATTCTTGCTGGATACAACGTTCTAATAAACGGGGCATATTCTTATCCAGCCACTCACGCAACAAGGGTCGCAACACCGCCAACAAAACAGAATCCGCCGGCGACGATACATCGCAAGACGGAGGCTCTTCCACAGGGGCAGCATAGGTCTTGTCGGCCACAGGCTCTTGTTTGAAGAACTCATCTTCGGTAAAGGTAATGTGCTCGGGCAAATCTAACGCCGTGACATCATCCGGCAACACAGCAGGCTCCGGCTCGGCTATCGCAGGCGCCACATCTTCTGCCACAGGCTCAACCATTTCGGCGGCCGGCGCTTCGGAAGGAACGCACATATCCTCGGTCAATTCAACCACAGGCGGCTGCTGTCCCGCTTGAGCGTCTGCTTCTTCCGGCGACAAGATGCGTCGAATAGAGGCTAAGATTTCATCCATAGAGGGTTGCTGCTCAATCATCTTACAATCCAATCCACTTGTCGTTCACATCGTCGTAATATTCTTCCGGATCATAGGCATCCACTTTCAAGCCTAGGCCGGCCGCCGTCATTTGCCCCGTCGATGACAACAAACTCATCGCCGCCACCATTTCGTTACGTTCCGCAATTACCAGATTGACCTGATAGTTCAGATGTTCCTGTTCGGCGTCCAACACATCCAGCACCGTTCTAGAGCCGACATTAGCCTCTTTAATCACGCCGTCCAAGGCCATTTTAGCCGCCTTGATTTGCGCCTGCATTGACACAATAGAAGCTTTGGAAGATTGCCACAATTCCCAAGCTTGCGTAGTATCCTGCAACAACTGACGTTTTGTTTGTTCTAACAAAATAGTGGCTTGATTGGCCAATTGTTTTGCCTCACGCACACGGGCATATTCGCCACCGCCCTGATACAAAGGCACAGACAAACGCGCACCGACACGCCAATATTGCCCGTCATATTTATCATCCAAGGCCGGCAAAGGCTGTCCCCATTGGTAACCGGCACCGGCGGACACATCCACTTTGGGCAACAAGTCGCTTTCTTGACGCGTGATTTGATATTTGGCCGCCTGTTCGGCATATTGAGCCGCCTTCAAGTTCGGGTTGTTTTCTTCCATCAAGCGCACCGCCGCATCAAAATCTTTGGGCAACAGGTCATCCAAGTGATCGATTTTAGCAATGTCGTTCGGCTTGCGACCGACCACATTTTCATAAACAGCAATCGAACTTTCCAGGTTACCTTGCGCTATGGTGCGCGCGGTTTTCGCCCCTGACAAACGCGCTTCGGCCTGCGCCACATCTGTGCGGGTCAAATCGCCGACTTTGAAGCGTTTTTGATAAGATTTCAAATGCCGCGCCAACACTTGCTCTTGATTGACTTGCAAATCAAGCAAGGCACGATCGCGGATAACATCGGCATAAGCCACCGCGGCAGTCAATAAAACATCCTGTTCCGTGGCCTGCATTTTCTCTCTTTCTTCCAACACGACCGTCTTGGCATAATTCACACTGGCAACGGTCTGAAAGCCGGAAAAAATCTGTTGAGAAACCACGAGGCCCGCGTCATAACTGGTGTTGTCATAATCAAAGTTTTCCGTATTGGGATAATTTTTGTATTTTTGACCGATGTGCGCAGCGTTACCTTCCGCAGAAATCATAGGGCGCCAACCGGCTTTCGCCTGTCCGACGCGTTCATCAGCCGCACGCAAATAAGCGCGTTGTGCGTCTAATATAGGGCTGGTCGCATAGGTATAAGCCAGCTCATCAAACAAAGTGGTAGCACTGGCTCCGGCGGCCCACAGGCCTAACACTGTATAGGCGATTATTTTTCGTATCAACATTGTTTCCTCGCGATAATATTGTTATAGGGCATTTTTGGCAAAAAGTAAAACTTTTTTAGCAAAAAAAGATTTTTTTCTTGACCTTTTCAAAAAAAATGGTAAAAAAGATAACTACGCGGCCGGTTGGCAGAATGGCTTATGCAGAGGACTGCAAATCCTTTTATATCGGTTCAATTCCGGTACCGGCCTCCAAAAAACACTTGCATTTTCCGCAAAAAGTGTGTATAAGTGTTGATATTCTGTTCTGGCGTAGCTCAGCGGTAGAGCTATCGGCTGTTAACCGATCGGTCGTAGGTTCGAATCCTACCGCCAGAGCCAATAAAAAAAGTCCGTCCTTTATGGGCGGATTTTTTTGTTGTTTATGGTGGCGCGGTGAACAAACCTATGTTCGCTCGTGAGTGAAACGAACGGATGCCCGCAGGGCAGTCCAAGCTTCAGCGCAGGATAAATTGCCTCGCAATTTACAATCCTACCGCCCGTGCAAAAAGCCACCTTTGCGGTGGCTTTAATGTTGATTAGAAGCCGAGATGTTCGTTACTCCATTGCATATTATTTGAATCAAACGAAAAATACGAGCCCTGTAGGGTGCTAATGCCCACCTTACTCGCCATCGCATTCAAATCTGCCTCTGAAGTCCAACCTATTTCACATCCAGTTCGGCCTCCAGCTCTGCGCTTACAAACATCCGTATTACTGCCTTGAGGGGCTGTTTCGCCCAATAAAGTAGAGCAGGTAATGCTGCCTGCTGACGCTGCCGGGGCACCATTTGCATCTAAGGCAGACATACCATCACCAATACTACGCACAACTGTGTAGCATCGATTCATGTAATCCAAAGCATTATTCATTTTGTTGGCGCGCATCGCCCGTGAATAACCGGCTAAACCGCCCACGGACAGCACACCGATAATGGCGAGAACGCCTAACATTTCAATCATTGACCGACCGATTTGTGATTTTTTGAGCATTGTTTTTTCTCCTTTTTGTTTAAGTTTTGTCCTGTACAAATCTGTATCATACATGCACGTTTAAATCAACAACTTTTTTCATTCATGCGCACGACGCACACTAAAATGCGGGAAAAGATTTTGTAATTTATCCAGGAAAGCCTTGTCCGTATAGAAAGCACTAATTTGAGCGCTGCTCGGCTCGCCGTTGCCATCGGAAATCGGGCGATATTCCTGCAGGACATAGGTCTGCACGCCCTTTTCTTTCAACTGCTCGGCCATTTGCAAAATATCCTCTTTGGACAACAGGCGCGGATCGGTGGTTGTGCGCGTTTCAAAAGGCACGCCGGCTTGCTGTATCAACGCCAACGATTCCCACATTTTGTCGCCCGCCTTAAAGGCCGGTTGCGTGCCGGACGCCTGCGCATATTTGGCCAAAGGCGCTTTGACATCCAGTCCAATCCAATCGACAAAAGGCAACAGCGTCTTTAACACATCCGGTCGCACGCCCGAGGTGTGAAGCGCCACCGCAAAGCCCATATCCTTGACCTGCTTGACTGCATCCAAAATATCGTCTTGCCACAAAGGCTCTCCCCCGCTAAACACAACACCGTCCAACAGGTTACGACGTTTTGATAAGACCTGTAAAATATCTGACCAGTTTTCCATGCCCGGCGCACCCACCACCTGTAACGAGTGGTTGTGACAAAAGGGGCACCGAAAAGGGCACCCCTGGCAAAAAACGACGGCTGAGATTTTATCCGGAAAATCTATAGTCGTAAAAGGGACAAAACCGCCGATGTTCATCAGTTAGCCGCACATGCACAAGATGTCGCCGCCATGGCTTTGGCTTCTGTGAACCACACGCGTTCGGCATATTCGCTTTGTTTGCCTTTGTTGAAGTGAGAAACGGGACGGAAATAACCCATCACGCGTGTCCAGCATTCAACCGGTTGGCGTTCGTCGTCACTGAGTAAAACTTCGATTTGTGCATTCATTTTTTATCTCCTTCATTGTTAGTGGTTTGTGCTAATTTTTTCTGCTTTTCGGCAATTTTCTCTTCGTCGCATTTCGGGCAGAACTTATAGGCGCCCGCAATATATCCGTGGACAGGACAAATCGAAAATACCGGGGTAATAGAAAGGTAAGGAACATGATAGTTTTCCAAAACCTTTCTGACAAACTCCTTGCAAACTTTCGCACTGGAAATGCGCTCGTTCATATACAAGTGCAGAACCGTTCCCCCCGTATATTTGGCTTGCAGTTGATCCTGCAATTCAAGCACTTCATACGGATCGTCCGAATAATTCACAGGCAGTTGGCTTGAATTCGTATAATAAGGGGCCTCATGCGTGCCGGCCTGAATAATATCCGGATACCGCTTTTGGTCTTCGCGCGCAAACCGATAAGTTGTGCCTTCGGCCGGCGTCGCTTCCAAATTATACATATTTTGCGTTTCCTCTTGGAACTGCAACATTTTTTCACGGATGTGGTCTAAGAAACGCAAGGCCATCGCCTGCCCTTCCTTATCCGTTATATTGTGCTGATCGTTGGTAAAGTTGCGAATCATTTCGTTGATACCATTGACCCCGATCGTTGAAAAGTGATTGCGCAAAGTGCCCAAATAACGCCGCGTATAGGGGAACAAGCCGTTGTCCAGGTGCTTTTGAATTGTTTTGCGTTTGATTTCCAAAGACGTTTTTGCCAAGTTCAATAACTCATCCAAACGCGTCATCAAGGCTTTTTCGTCGCCTTTATACAAATAACCCAAGCGTGCGCAGTTCAAGGTCACCACGCCCAGCGAGCCGGTCTGCTCCACAGAGCCGAACAAACCACCGCCACGACGTTTTAACTGGTTCAAATCCAGGCTCAAACGACAGCACATGGAACGCGTTTCCGACGGGCTCTTGCCTGTGTTGATATAGTTGGTAAAATAAGGCAAACCATATTTGGCTGTCATTTCAAACAACAGGTCGATATTCTTGGAATCCCACGGGAAAGTTTGCGTAATATTGTAAGTCGGGATCGGGAAAGTAAAGGGACGCCCCTTCGCATCGCCTTCGGCCATCACTTCCAAGAACGCACGGTTGATCATATCCATTTCGTCTTGCAATTCGCCATAGGTAAAGGACTGCGTTGCGCCGGCGACCACAGGATGCTCATTAGCCAAATCAGGCGGGCATGTCCAGTCAAATGTCAAGTTGGTAAAGGGCGTTTGCGTTCCCCAACGTGAAGGCACGTTCAAGTTAAAGATAAAGGACTGCATCGCCTGTTTGACCTCGTCAAACGACAACTTTTCCAAGCGCACAAACGGGGCTAAATAGGTGTCGGCAGAAGAAAACGCCTGCGCGCCGGCCCACTCATTTTGCAATGTGCCCAAGAAATTGACCATCTGGCTGAAAGCGGACACCAAATGACGCGGCGGCTTGGACTCTGTCTTGTTCGGCACACCGTTAAAGCCTTCGCGCAACAAGGTCTTCAAAGACCAACCGGCGCAGTAACCGGACAACATATCCAAATCGTGAATATGATAATCGCCTACGCGGTGCGCTTCGCCGACTTCACGCGGGTAAATATGATTGAGCCAATAGTTCGCAATCATCTTGCCGGAAATGTTCAAAATCAAGCCACCCAAAGAATAGCCCTGATTCGCATTGGCACGCACACGCCAATCGGACCGATCCAAGTATTCGTTGATTGAAGCAGTTACATCCACCAGGGCTTGCCGGTCCTGACGATTGACGGAACGTTTCTCACGATAAACGATATACGCGCGCGCGGTCTGGAAATAGTTGGCAGAGATCAACTCCTGCTCCACTATATCTTGTATCTGTTCGACGGTGGGAATCTGCTGCCCGTTAAAGCGATGAGACAAGACTTTAACCACAGAATCGGCAATGGTGCGCGATTCGTCCAGCCCGAATTCGCCGGTCGCCTGGCCCGCTTTATCAATCGCTTTGACAATCTTTTCCTTATCAAAAGGAATCTGCACGCCTTCGCGTGTCAAAACAAATTGAACGGTTGTCGGTTCTGGAGTCTCTTTTATCAACATTTAGTGGTTCCCTCGTCTTTTTTATACTATATCTATGAATTGTATCCATTACTCTAATCATTTTTTGTATGTCGTCAACTTGTTTTTTTGCTTATGAGCAATTTTTTTTCAAAATGTTGGAAATCCGCCACTTTTTTTCTCTTTTTTTGTTAAAAAAAGCACTTGCGGAAAAAGTTTTCAAAAAATGATTAATTTTGAATAGATATCTGTTTTTTATGTAAAAAAAGATTTAGAAAGTCAAAAAAGCAAGGATTTATGCGCGCTTGAACACATAAAACAAGAGCAAATCGGCATAAAATATTATTTACGCAGCAAAAAGCAAGTGGCCGGAAGAAAACACTCGCCAGGCAGGTATTTTTCTGATACAATGACGACAAAAGGAAACACTATGATTTTTGGCTATAAAGCGTATTTACAACAGGTTTTGGACGCCTCTTCGGCCGCGCAACAGATTCGTTCTTTTCAAAACGAGATTCTGCTAAGCAATGCGGCGGGAGAATCGTTGTTTGGAACACTAACGAATCCTTTTGCCTTTTTAGAGGGCACTTTAACGCCGGAAAGCCTTGAAAAACTTAAAAGTGCATATCAACTGCACTGCCGAACGAATCAGGTGGTCACGACACCGCAGGCCACATATGCGGTCGCTCTGTATCCTTTAAAACGCGCTATGGTCCTGTCGGCAACGGATATTACCGCCCAAAAAGAAATCGGCGAGTTGGTGCATCAAGAACAACTTTTGCTCCAAGATTCGCTGGACAGCCTGCCGGTGGCCTTTTATATTATCGCCAGCGACGGTCACTTTAAGCACGTCAATGACAAATTATGCCAATGGTTAGGCGAATCGCGCAAGACACTGCTGACAAAAAAGATTCAACACTATCTGAAAAACACGGATAACATCTTTGAAACGGGCGATAACGCGGCTGTTTTCAAGGGCAAGAACAAACAATCGTTTATGGCGCACATTTATCAATCAGCCATAGAAATGGACGGGCAAACACTGTTTGAAGGTGTCGTCGTTAAAGCCACACACACGTCTCCCTTTATGCCGGTTACGCAACATCCTTTGTGGCAACGCGCTCCCTTGGGCATGGCGATTATCAATGCGATTGACTGCACACTGCTTGACTGTAACGAGGCTTTTGCTAAAAATCTGGCAACCTCTGACCCGTTAGGGCAACCTTTAACTGCTTTGTTAGATGCAGAAACCGCCGAAATGCTGACCTTGAAGCTGGCGCAATTGACGGAACGCGCCCACAAACAGGAAGAGTGCGAACTGACTTTCATGCGTCCCGACCAAGAAAAAGTGACCTTTTCGGCGCTGATGTCGTCTTTGCCGGCCGAAGACAGAGCCCCGCCGGCTGTGGTGTTGTATCTGACAGAAACCAACGAGCGCAAAAACCTGGAAATGCAGCTCAACCAAGCGCAAAAACTGCAAGCCATGGGACAAATTACCGGCGGCGTCGCGCACGACTTTAATAACCTGCTGACCGCTATTATCGGTTTTGCGGACCTGCTGTTGCAAAAGCATGGCATGGGCGATCCGTCGTTTAGCGATTTAATGCAAATCAAACACAGTGCCAATCGTGCAGCGGGCGTCGTCAAACAGCTGCTGGCGTTTTCCCGCAAGCAACCAGTCAAGTCGGTGCTTATCAACATGGGTGATGCCTTTTCCAACCTCACCGGCCTGCTCGTGCGCACCCTGGGCACCAAAATACAACTGGTGACCGAGTGCTCGTCCGATTTGGGCTGGGTCAAAACCGACCTAAACCAATTGACACAGGTGTTCTTGAATTTGGCTGTCAATGCGCGTGATGCGATGTTGGATGGTGGCACGTTGCGTATTCGGGCGCATGTGGAAAAAATCAAAAAGAAAAGAAGTGTCGGCCTGGATACACTCATCCCCGGCAAATATGTCGTCATTTCTGTAGCGGATACGGGCTGTGGCATTGATCCCAAAGACCTGCCCCGCATTTTTGAGCCGTTCTTTTCCACCAAAGAGGGTATCGCTGGCTCCGGCACAGGTTTAGGCCTATCCACCGTTTATGGTATTGTAACGCAAGCCAATGGTTACATCGATGTGAAAAGCGAGTTGGGCAAAGGCACGACCTTTACCGTCTATCTGCCCTGCTTTGAGCCAAAAGCCGCGGACGCTACCGTTCCGGAGAAGGACAATCCGACACCGTTGCCCACCAAAGCCACCATTGTTGTGGTCGATGATGAACCGGCTGTCCGCACCTTTAGCGCACGCGTCTTGAAAAACAAAGGCTTTAAGGTCATCGAGTTTGAAAACGGCTTGCAAGCCTTTGAAGCCATTAAAAAGGGTCTGGACTTTGACTTGCTGATTACGGATATGATTATGCAGGAAATGGACGGCGAAACGCTGGCCAAAAAGACGTTGAAAAAATACCCGCACGCCAAAGTCATTTTGATGAGCGGGTATTCCGAAGATATGGCGCGCCACGGGCAAGACAATTCTGCCTTGTTCTCGTTCCTGGCAAAACCGTTCAGCCTGACGCAACTGACCGAAAAAGTCAAAGAAGTGTTGTCGGCTTAATGCTTCGCCGGCACAGATTTAATAATTTCCACAACATACTGCAATTGTTCGCTCAAATAAGGTATGTTCATGGAAATCAGCACCATCAAGATTTTGACAACGATAGCAATAATAATGGCCGCACCAACGGTAAAGCCGATACCGCGGAATGCGCCGGCCAAAAAGTTGCTCCAGATAATCCGAGAAGGACGTGTTGTCATGGCAATGTAATCGCCCAAACGCATCCTTTCGATTCTGTCCGCCAACTTTTCCAGTTGAGAGACGGTTTCTTTTTTATCTTTTGACGCTTTTTTCTCTTCTACTGTTTTTTTCTTCATAATAACCCCCAATTATAAAACGGATGATGGCATTTGCGCTTCTTCTTGCAAAGATTTCACGCACTCTGCCAACGGCATAACTGTTTGTTTTTCAACGCCGATACGCCGCACAGCGACCGACTTTGTTTCTTTTTCTTTGGCACCGACAACCAACAACACAGGTATTTTCGCGATAGAATGCTCACGAATTTTATAACTGATTTTTTCGTTGCTGTCATCAACGCTGGCGGACAAGCCGGCTTTTTTCAAAGCCTGTGCCACCTCATGGGCATAGTCATTGACATCGGACGCAATCGGCAACACCTTGACTTGCTCCGGCGACAACCACAGCGGCAAACGACCGGCGGTGTCTTCCAACAAAATACCCAAGAATCTTTCAATTGAGCCAAACAAAGCGCGGTGCAACATTACCGGACGATGCTTTTCGCCATCTTCTCCAATATAAGAGATATCAAAACGTTCCGGCAAGTTCATATCCATTTGAATCGTGCCGCACTGCCACTCACGCCCGATAGCGTCTTTCAAAATCAACTCCAATTTCGGGCCGTAGAAAGCACCTTCCCCGACATTGAGTGTATAGGCATACCCGTTTCTTTCCAAGGCATTAGCCAACGCTTTTTCTGATTTATCCCACACTTCGTCCGAGCCGATACGCTTTTCGGGACGAGTCGATAACTTAATTTGGACCTCCTTAAAGCCAAAGTCCTTATAAATGTCCAAAATCAGTTTCAACGTGCTGATGCATTCATCTTCCATCTGATCTTGTGTGCAGAAAATATGCGCATCATCTTGTGTAAATTCACGCACGCGCATGATGCCCATCAAGGCACCACTGGCTTCATAACGATGCACCTTACCAAACTCGGCTAAACGCAAAGGCAAATCACGATAAGATTTGATACCCTGCTTGTAAATCAACAGACCGCCCGGGCAGTTCATCGGCTTGATACAAAACACTTTTCCGTCTTCGGTTTTGCCGGAATAGTTATGTTCGCCATATTTTTCCCAATGGCCCGAGGTTTCCCACAAGCATCTGTCCATCACCGCCGGCGTGCAAACTTCCAAATACCCGTTTTGCTCTTGACGCAAGCGCATATACTCAATCAACTTGCGATACACGCGATAGCCCTTGTCATGCCAAAACACAGAACCCGGCGCATATTCCGGCTCAAAATGGAACAAGTCCATATCTTTACCGATTTTGCGATGGTCGCGTTTGGCGGCTTCTTCCAACATCGTCAAATGCGCTTTCAAATCTTTTTCATCCGCAAAGGCCACACCATAGATGCGTTGCAACATCGCGTTTTTGGAATCGCCGCGCCAGTAAGCACCGGCAATTTTCATCAGCTTAAAGGCCTTGCCGGCCAAACCGGTCGAAGGCAAATGCGGACCACGACACAAGTCGATATAATCGCCTTGCTTATACACTGAAATCACGGCGTCGGCAGGCAAATCATTGATGATTTCGACTTTATATTTTTCGCCTTTTTGCGTAAAGTAATCGATAGCTTTTTGACGCGGCCACTCTTCACGCACAATCGGCAGATTGCGTTGCACAATTTCATGCATACGCTGCTCAATTTTCGCCAAATCATCCGGCACAAAAGGCTCAGCCTTCGCAAAGTCATAATAAAAACCGTTTTCAATCACGGGCCCGATGGTCACTTGCGTATTCGGAAACAGCTCTTGGACTGCTTGGGCCATGATATGCGAGATACTATGACGCATCACGGACAAACCTTCCGGCTGCTTGGCAGTGACCAAAGTCACGGTCGCGTCCTGTGTGATCGGCGTTGTGGCATCCGTCAATGTTCCATTAACCAAAGCGGCAAAAGTCGCCGCGGCTAAACGCTCACTGATTTTACGAGCCACATCCAGCGCACATACGCCGGATTGCATTTCCAAGACAGCGCCATCAGGCAATTTAATATTAATCATCATAATATCCTTATGTTAAAAAAATAGGCTCTTATACTAGCCACTTTTTTGCATCTAGTCAAGAGCCTATTTGAAATTATCAGGGAAAATTAATGGGTGTTTTCTTCCCCCAAGATTTTAACGGGCCCGACATTGGACTTCACAGATGTCTTTGTCAGACCGGCTGTGTGCTCACCCGTCCATGTTGTGGTATGGCGAATAGCCGCTTTGGTCGTATCCTTAATCTTGGGATTTTTCTTCAACTTCTCACACACATTGTGTAATTTAGCCCAATCGACCTGCTGCAAATAATAAGGATTAAACCCGTCTTCCAAGCATTGCAAAATGCTGGCACGACAGAATTCGTTGCGCAAATCTTGCACTTGCGGACGCTTGCTTTCTTCGGCCATATTTTTTATGCACGCTCGAAAACACTTCATGTCGCCTTCAGCATAGGCCTCTACAGCCGTCAAAAATGACAGGGTAAAATTAGGCCACTTTTCATCGGTAAAATTCGTGCGCCCCATATTATACATCATATCAAAGAAGCTCATGATGATACCGCGATATTGATCATTCACAATCATGTTATCCGGGACTAAAAGTTGTGCGGGCACTCCCCAACCTTTTAACAGAAGGCACATTTCGCCATAATGCACCGTTTTAGCTACTTCGCCCAACTTCTTATTGTTTTCGCTATTAGGATCAGGTTGTGGCAGATCTTTCCACTCCTCTTTATAATATTCGGGCTTATGGTCGTAATTGCCACCCAACTTGTCCTTGGCTTTCATATAATCTGCGTACACCTTCAACATTTCTTCTGGCGGAACTTTTCTCCCATCGGCATAGCATAAATCCACTTGGCAGAAAACGTTGGTTGAATCAATGTTACATCCCTTATCATAAGTCAAACCACCTTGACTGCACACATAAAAGTAGTTGATACAGCCTTCATGCGCCAACAAGTCACCGGAAATATCGCGACAGATACCCTTTTGTATTTTTTGCAACATATCCGCCAGTTGGGCCGGATTCTTTTCCAGCTCAACCCAATTAATCCGGTCGGGAGGATTGGACGTCCCTTCACGATTGAGGGCAAACCCCTCCAGTCCTTCAACGGGGTGCGGTGATGCTGTCATCGCAGCGTCAACCACAGCTTTATCGACCTCTTTCTCAATCGTCTTAACAGAATTTACCGTCTGGTTAGACTCTACCCAGCTGGGAGGCGCCTCCTCCCCGAGCTCGTTATAAAATTTGCCATTAACTTCGTGATAAACATGCGGATAGACCAGCACATCAGACGCCGTTCTTTTTAAGTTGCTCTGTTCAATAGGATCTTTTTTTGCATCGTTTCCGCCACGCAACCGTTTGGCTATCTTACCACTCAGGACAGTGCCACCGCCAAGCAACAGCAAAGCGCTCATCCACGCTACGAAGCTGCGGTTTCCCCGTTTTGGCGCGTTCTGTTCTTGTGCTGCATCTAAAACCTTGTTTTTCATTTCTTTCTCCGTAAATCAAAAACTGGTAAAAATTGTATCATATTTTCCCCTTTTTGTCAAGGAAATATTTTCCTATTGACCTTTTTGAAAAGCGCCATTATAACTTGTTATATAAGGAAGGGTGAATTATGTCTCAAAAAAATGCTTCACAAGGCCAAATCGTTGCGATTCAAGGCAGTGTCGTTCAAGTTGCCTTTAACGGAAAGTTACCGGCGCTGTTTTCGCAACTGGTGTGTCGGCAAGATCCGCCCGTCTTTTTGGAAGTGGAAGGTTATGTCAATCCGCACATAGCACGGTGCTTGGCGCTTGGCCCGACACAAGGGCTGGCACGCGGGCTAGATGTTGAAGATTTAGGTCATCCGATTCAAGTGCCTGTCGGCACTAAAACTTTGGGACGTATGTTCGATGTGTTCGGCCACCCCATTGACAACAAGGGAGCCTTACACGGCGCGCCCACCGCATCTATTCACGCACAACCGACTGCCCTTTTCAAGCGACAGACAAAATCAGAGATTTTCGTATCCGGTATTAAAATTATCGACTTGTTAGCCCCGATGGAACGCGGCGGCAAGACCGGCTTGTTCGGCGGTGCCGGTGTCGGTAAAACCGTTTTAATCACCGAAATGATGAACAACATGGTCGGCCGTTATGACGGTGTCAGTATTTTCTGTGGTGTCGGCGAACGTTCTCGTGAAGGCGAACAACTTTACAGAGAAATGGAGACAGCCGGCGTGCTGGATAAATCTGTGTTGGTCTTTGGACAAATGAATGAAGCGCCGGGCGTGCGCTTTCGTGTCGCCCTGTCCGCTTTGACCATGGCCGAACATTTCCGCGACAAAAAGAAACAAGATGTGTTGTTGCTGGTGGATAATATTTTCCGTTTTGTCCAAGCCGGTGCCGAGGTGTCCGTTTTGCTGGGACAAACCCCTTCCCGCGTCGGTTATCAGCCCTCATTGGCCACCGATATCGCCGATTTGGAAGAGCGCATTTCATCCACCAACCAAGCGGCCATCACCTCTATTCAGGCGGTTTATGTGCCGGCAGATGACTTTACTGATCCGTCTGCGGTCCATACATTTGCTCACTTATCGTCCAGCATTGTGTTGTCCAGAAGCCGCGCAGCGCAAGGCTTGTATCCGGCGGTCGATCCTTTGCATTCCACATCCAATATGCTCTCCCCCACAATTGTCGGCGAGCGCCATTACCGTATAGCCTCTCAAGTGCGCCGTGTGTTGGCCGAATATGAAGATCTAAAAGACATTATTGCCATGTTGGGCTTTGATGAGCTGCCGGAAAAAGATCAGCACACCATTCAAACAGCGCGCAAACTGGAACGCTTCTTGACGCAACCGTTCTTTACCACCAAACAATTCACCAATATGGACGGTCGCTCGGTCAATTTGGAAGACACCCTGTCCGGCTGTGAGCGCATCTTGCAAGGCGAATTTGACCATGTGCCCGAGCAAGACTTTTTCATGATTGGCAGCGTGGATGAAATCGAACAAACAAAGGAGACAAAATGAAAGTTCGCATCATGTCTCCCATTGGCACGGTTTTAGAACAAGAGGTGGAAAAACTTTCTTTTGAAAGCCTGTCCGGCGCACGCACTTTTTTGCCCAATCACATTGACACCGTCTCGGCTCTGCCCCCGAATATCATGACCGTTCGCACCATGGCGCACAAAGACATTTATGTCGCCTGCACGCAGGGTGTGTTGGTTAAACAAGGTCCTTTGGTGCTGATTTCGGCGCACAAAGCAGTTATCGGCGATGATCTGGAGCATTTGGCCTCGTTGATTAAAACGGAGTTTGCGCAGGATGAAGATAATCGGCGCCAGGTCAATATGGCAATTGCGCGCCTGGAAGCGCAACTTTCACGCGGTTTTATGAACTTGAAGGGCACCTAAATGGCACACGTTTTTTCACCTACGGAACATAACGATGAAAAGGTTTTGGTGCGTAAAGCCCAAACTTTAGCCACTCGAAAAGATCGTCCCTTTGTTACTGCAAATATGGGTGTTATCGGTGTATTTGGCGGACATATTATTTTACCGCTATTGGCCGGCTTTTTCTTGGGCTCTTGGTTGGACGCCCACTATCCGCATCCGACGATTTCCTGGCTGCTCAATTGTTCGGCTGTCGGCTTTGTCATTGGCTATATTGATGCGCATATTTGGCTTAAAAAAGAGGGTATAGACAAGCCCAACAAAATACGCGAACAGGAGGTGCACCGTGCTCGCCGCTAATATTCTGTTAGGTTGCGTCCTGGGCGTTATCGCTTGTCACATTTACCTATGGCATTTGCGCCAAACAATTCAAAAAAAAGGCTCTTTGTGGAAAGGTTGCCTGATGCGCCTGATGTGTGTTGCCCTGTTTTTCGGTGTGATGTTTCACATCTGTGTGCCAGCTGGGCTGGCCGGTTTTGTTACCTTTATACTGACACGCAATTTTATGCTGTTCAAAGAAAGTCGGGGCACTTATGGAAAATTATGATAGCATGATTGTCTTTTATATCGGCGCATGGCCTGTCAGCATGACGATTTTCAGCACATGGATTGTCATAGCGCTGTTGGCCTTGTTGTCCTGGTTCGCGACACGACGCATGAAGGTGTCGCAAAATGTTTCGCGCTTTCAAACTTTTATGGAAGCCGTTGTTTTGTTTGTGCATCAGGAAATATACGAAACAAGCAACGACAACCCAAAAAAATATATTGGTATGGCACTGACGTTATTTTTGTTTATTGCCTTGTGTAATGTGCTGACGATAATTCCCGGTTTCCGTCCGCCCACCGCGTCTTTATCCACCACACTAGCCATGAGTTTGGTAGTCTTTATTGCTATTCCGATCTATAGCGTCATGAACGCCGGCTGGAAGGGCTATCTGCACAAGTTTATTGAGCCGACACCCCTCATGTTACCGATTAATATTTTCAGTGATATTTCATCTACATTAGCCATGGCGTTGCGTTTGTATGGCAATATGATTTCAGGCACGATGTTTGCGTTTATTTTGACATCGTTTATGCCGTTTTTATTGCCCCTGCCCATGACTTTACTCGGCCTTTTAACCGGCACGATACAGGCTTACATTTTTATGTTGCTTGCCATTGTGTATACTTCATCACTTCCCCCACAACAACCTTATATTCACAAAGAAAGGAGATAAACTATGGATTCAATTACTTTAATCGGAGCATGTTCCGTTTTAGCAGCCGGCCTGGCTATCGGCATCGGCGTTATCGGCTCGGCCTTGGGTGAAGGCCATGCGGCCGCATCCGCGCTTAACGCAATGGCACAACAACCGGATGAATCCAACCATTTGCGCAGCACGTTGTTTGTTGCCATGGCCATGGTGGAAACATCAGCATTGTATGCGTTGCTGATTGCGTTTTTGTTGCTGTATGCCAACCCGTTTTGGAACTATGTTATCAATCAATAAGGACATAAAATGAGCATAGACTGGATTACGGTTCTGGCGCAAATTATCAACCTGATTGTGCTGGCTATCATTCTGAAAAAACTGCTGTATAAGCCGGTTTTGAATATGATTGACAAACGCCAAGCCATGATAGACGACGAAATGCAAAAAGCGCAAGAGGCTGCACAAAAAGCCAAAGAAGATGAGGCCGCTTATGCCGAACAAATGCGTCGTTTCAAGGCAGACAAACAAGCGCGCATGCAACAGGTGGAAAATGAGGTGCAGGCCTTACAAACGACCTTGACTGCCGAAATCAAAAAGAACATTGCCGAACGTAAAAAGCAATGGGAAAGCAATTTAAGTCAAGAAAAAGACGCTTTCAATCGGGAACTGCGTGATAAAATTGCGCAACAGTTTGTTGCCTTGGCGCGCCAGGTTTTCAAAGATATGGCGAACACCTCTTTGCAGGAACAAATGCAGGCTTGCTTTTTGAAAAAATTGGAAAAGATATCCAAGAAAGCCGGCCAAAAACTGACCCGCGCAGCCCTTAAAGCCAAGCAAATAAAAATTGTGTTGGCGCTGCCCTATACGACGCAGCAAACAAGGGCCTTGAAGGCGCAAATCAGAAAGATTTTGCATTTGCCGACCTCTGTGCGCATTGCGACAGAAACGAAAGCCAAAGATATCTGCGGCCTGTCCTTGTATATTCAAGATGAATGTATCAACTGGACACTTTCTGACTATTTGGACACGCTTACGCACAACGTCAATGTCAATTTAGAAACACCGGAGGCATAAGCCATGTTGGAACAGGCCACACAAAATGCTCTTAAAACGATACAAAAAAGCCAAAACATGCGACCAACCTTAGCCCAAAAGGAAATCAGCACCTTACAGTCTATTTCATCGGGAACGGCATTTGTATCGGGCTTGGCGCAAGCGCAAATGAACGAGCTGTTGATATTTAACAAAAAATATCGCGGGTTGGTTCAGACCATCACAGAGCAAGGTGTGGGCGTGGTTTTTCTGGACAATCCGGATACTTTAAAAGCCGGCGACAGCGTGGAAAGAACGCAACGCGTGGTGGATGTGCCTGTATCGGACAATTTGCTCGGACGCGTCATTGACCCGCTGGGCACGCCGTTGGATAACAAAGGACCGATTATCGCGACGCATCGCCTGCCCATTGAGCGCGAGACTTATCCTTTGATGGCGCGTGCGCCTATGGATACCCCTTTACAAACCGGCATTAAAGCCATTGACGCTTTTACCCCCATCGGTCGCGGACAACGTGAGTTGATTTTAGGCGACCGGCAAACCGGTAAAACCGCCATCGCTTTGGACACCATCATCAATCAAAAAAATACCGGCGTAATTTGTATTTATTGCTCTATCGGACAGCAAACATCGGCCCTGGCGCGTGTGATTGCGGAGCTGGATAAACGTGGCGCTTTGCCCAACACAATTGTGGTCTCCGCCAGCAGTGATGATGAAGCCGGTATGCAGTTTATTGCACCTTATGCCGCCACATCCATCGGCGAATATTTTATGCAGCAAGGCAAAGATGTTTTAATCGTGTATGATGATTTAACCAACCATGCACGCGCTTATCGTGAAATGTCGTTGTTGCTCAAACGCCCGCCGGGACGAGAGGCTTTTCCGGGAGATATTTTCTATATTCACTCACGCTTGTTGGAAAGATCAACGCACTTGCGCGAACAATTCGGCGGCGGCTCACTGACAGCCTTGCCGATTGTGGCGACCGAAGCGGGCAATATTTCGGCCTATATTCCGACCAATATTATTTCCATCACCGACGGACAGATTTACCTGTCGGCCGCCTTGCGCCAAAAAGGCATTATGCCGGCCATCGACACAGGACGTTCTGTATCGCGTGTCGGCGGTGATGCGCAGTTGCCGGCCTATCGTGTCCTTGTCGGCACATTGAAAATTGCTTACGCGCAGTTTGAGGAGTTGGAATCTTTTGCCAAGTTCGGCACGCAGATGGATGAGAGAACACAAAAGCAGTTGGCTAATGGACGCGCTATCCGTCAAACTATGACACAGCGGCAGTTTGAGCCGGTGCCGGCCGCCGATCAAATCGCCATCTTGTTTGTCACACTCAACGGCCTGTTAGACAATCTGTCGGCGGAAGAAAACGAGAAAGCGCAACAGACGATACGCCACATTTTGCACGCGGAATATCGCTCGTATATTCGCTTGTTTAACGAAAGAAAGACCTTATCCGACGAGCAGAAACAATCTTTTTTGGAGGCGTGCAGACGCGCTCTGCCCGGCAAATAAATGTCCCTTGAAGCCCTGGAAAAGCGCATTGAAACGACGAAAGATTTACGCAACATCGTCTCTACCATGAAGGCGTTGTCGTCGGCCAGCGTCACGCAATACGAAAGGGCCCAGGTCGCTTTAGAGGCATATTTACTCACCATACGGGAAGCCTTTCACGCGTTGATGGTCAACCGATCCATCGCGTTGCCAAAAGTGCGCTCGTCGGCACAAGACAAGGCCCTGGTCGTGCTCATCGGGTCGGATAACGGCCTGGTCGGACCTTTTAATCGGGAAATGATTCAGTATGCCGCACAAGCTTTAGCAAAGCGCAATCTGTCGCCACAAGAGACCTTGTTTATGACGGTCGGCAAGCGCTTGCAACCTTTGGTAAAACAGGAAAAATGGCCACTGGTCGGGCAATTTTCGCTGACGAACTCACTCAAACTGATTAACCAAGTGGCCACCGATATTATTTTGCAGATAGAACAATACAGCCGGCAGGTGTCGCGCGTGGACCTGTTCTATCACAAACGCACCGGCAGCAAAGTGCGTATAGGCCACATCAAACTCTGGCCCTATTCTCATACTTTTTTTAACGGGCTGAAGCAGGAAAAGTGGCCCACAAACAATATTCCTCAATGCACGGAAAGCACGACCGCGATTTCCTCTTTCCTGTTGCGTGAGCGCCTGATTGTGAATTTGGCCAGCACGCTGATTATGTCACTGTCGGCAGAACATTACACGCGCATGCTGCATATGCAAGAATCCGAGCACAATATTGACGAGCAATTGGAAGAAATGCAGTTGGCCTATCAACAGGCCCGCCAGGAAAGCATCACGGAAGAATTGATAGATATTGTCACCACGACGCAAGCGCTATCTGGTTGAAAAATATAATAAAATCACACTATGTGTAAAAAATTAAAAAAAATACTTGACAGAAATGTTATTTTTGTCTATACTGCTCCTACATGATGCGAAATAAAGCATCATCCGCATGGATATCTCCTTTACAAATCATCCATGTAAAAAGCGGGTTATCTTTTTCTCCCCCTACTTTCCCGCTTTCAGCCCCCGGCCCCGCCGGGGGTTTTTTCATACCCGGGTGGCCGGCAAAACGAAAAAGTCATTGACGAACATGATAAAAACGTGTATAAAGGAAACCTACGGAGAGTTGGCAGAGCGGTAATGCAGCGGATTGCTAATCCGTCACGGTGTTAAAGCCGTGCACAGGTTCGAGTCCTGTACTCTCCGCCATTTTCCAAAGTCGCCACACCTGGCGACTTTTTTTGTAGTCTAACCGCGCCTTACAAATCAACAATTTAATTGAACAAAAAAGAATAACTCCATAATTTTTAATTTTCTTGCCTTTTAAGACATAATAAGATAGTTTGAAAAAAGATAATATACGGAGGTCATATGAAAACATTTTATCCCTTAACATGGCGTGAAGAACAACTGAAAAATGCAGTTGCCCGTGATTGGTTTTCTGATTATGATTCAACGAAAATTATTGGTAACATAGATTTTTGCATTGCTAAACCAACAGATGCCTCTAAGGGAAAACAAATGGGGCTTTGGAATGAAGATGAATATACCCAATCTTTTTTATGGGCAGAATCCAAAAAAGGAAAGAATAGTGATATTTATGAATCCTTTACACAATTAATTATTACCATAGGAAAGGCAAAGACATTTGAAACATTCTTACCTCCAGTGTTCTTGGGAGCATTTGATGCGGAAAAAATAGCATTCATTCCATATAGTGCTATTTCCGATATTTTTATTCAAAATGATTTCAACTGGAAAGTTGCGCCAAGCGACCATTCAACGAAAGAGTTTAAATTTGTTCTGAATAAAGTAAAAGATTTTTTGGAGAGGAAGAGTTATATCTTTAATTATCAGAATGACAGTAAAGAACTAAAGAAGTTTATTAAGTCCAATTTTGTATTGGGACGTGCTGGCAAAAAATTATTACAAATAACGAAGAACAATTTTAATATTGTTTATTTTAAGTGGTTACAAGCCGTAAAACCAACTATTAATGTCGATTGGGATAAATTAAAGAAAGCAGATATTTTAGATGCTGATTTTTATCTGGCGGATTTATTAAGTAGGGACAATGAGTCAATTAAAGATAGTTTAAATGTCTTATTAAAAAAGAATGCTTATATTTTTAATAAGAAGATGGATGATTTAGGGGCTTTGAATTTTTCGGTCGTATCTTTTAAAGATAATCAATTAGCACACAAACAGTTTTGGAATTTATATGACAGACCTCCACGTAAAGATTTTTGGGATTACATGGTTCTCCGTCGTGACTTGTTGGTACCCCAGGATGTTCGGGAACGCAAAGGATCATTCTTTACCCCAGAGAAGTGGGTTAATCTCAGCCAACAATATTTAGCTGATGTTCTTGGTGACGATTGGCAGGATGAATATTATATTTGGGATTGTTGTGCGGGAACAGGAAATCTATTGAAAGGACTGCAAAACAAAAGTCATATATGGGCAAGTACATTGGATCAAGCGGATGTAGATGTGATGAAAGACCAAATCCGAAATAATAATGCACCAATGTATGAAAGCCATGTCTTTCAAATGGACTTCTTGAATGATAAATTCGAGGATAAATGCCCAAAGGGATTGTTAGATATTATCCAAGATCCAGAAAAACGGAAGAAATTAGTTATTTATATTAATCCACCTTATGCTGAAGCAACATCAGCAACGACGATCTCAGGTACTGGATCAAACAAAAAAAATGTATCTATTTCCAATAAAACTTATGAAAAGTATAAGAATGTAATTGGAAAAGCTAGTAATGAATTGTTTGCACAATTTTTTATCCGGATTTATTGCGAAATTGGTGGGTGCGTACTTGCAGAATTTTCAACTTTGAAAATTCTGCAAGCAACGAACTTTGTCATTTTCAGATCTATTTTTCAAGCTAAGTTAGAAAAAATGTTTGTCGTACCCGCAAATACCTTTGACAATGTATCTGGTCAATTTCCTATTGGATTTATGATATGGAATACAAATATGAAAGAGGAATTTTCAAAAAGTGATGCAGATATTTTTAATGCAGATTCTGAATTTATAGGGAAAAAACAAGTTATAGCACTTTCTGATCGTAAAACAATAAATGATTTTTTTGATTTGTTCAAAGATGCGACAGATCCGATAGGTTTTTTAGTTAGCTGTCCTCCTGATTATCAACATAATAACCAATTGGCAATTTTGTCTAGACCTCAAAGAAGGTATTGTCATTCTGTATCATTGCAACACTTAATGGAGGTAACGGTTTATTTTTCTGTTCGTCATTGTATGCCTGCGACCTGGTTAAATGATCGTGATCAATTCCTTTATCCCAATGATGGCTGGCAAAATGATAAGGATTTTCAATCGGATTGCTTGGCATTTGCACTATTTCATGGGCAGAACCACATTACCAGTGAAGAGGGAACAAACCATTGGATTCCATTTACCGAAGACGAAGTTGATGCAAAAGATGAGTTTGAAAGTCATTTTATGACAGATTATATTCGCAATAGTAGGATTGCCTTTACTCCAAAGGCAATAGCAGTATTTGATGCTGGACGTGAATTGTGGAAATATTATCATCAGCAACCAATGGCGAATCCTAACGCAAGTTTTTATGATATTCGTGCCTATTTTCAAAGACGTAAGGAAAATGGTAAAATGAATGCCAAAAGTGATGATGAGCATTATACAGTGTTAATTGGGAACTTGCGCCAAGCTTTAAAAGAACTTGCTGACCAAATCAAACCAAAAGTCTATGAGTATGGCTTTTTAATCTAAATAGACACTTTTCCAATGAAAAATTGAATCTAAGTCTTATTGTACAGAATTGACATATGCCCATATTTATGCTATGCTTAATATACCCAAAAAGGAATATCCTCTATGTATTTAAAGCAAATATTTTTAAAGAATTGTGGCCCAATAATCGAATGTGCATTTAATGTCTCTTTTGATGAAAATAACAATCCCAAACCATTAGTTTTGGTCGGAGAAAACGGTACGGGGAAAAGTATTCTTTTATCCTATGTCGTAGATGCATTGCACGAATTTTTTATTCAAGCGGGCTATAAGAATTTGGTTGGACTTCAAAATACATCAAATATTTCCTTGGGGCACCAAATGTATAAGCTTTCTGGATATTTTAATAAAAAGCTTGGGGCATCAAACGCATTTTCTAGTCTTATTTTTACTAGTGCAAATGGTGAACAGAGTGCTTATTTAAGTGTTCGAGATATATCAATTCAAGATGCAAAAACAGAGATTTCTTTAAAATTTCCAGAACTTATACATCCTTCATTAGCAGAAAATGGAGCTAATAAGGTTGTTTCCGAGAACAAAGAATTATATAAAAAAGAGCATGAAAAAGGTTGCTTCGTATTTTTTCCGGACTATAGGCAGGAGCAACCTATTTGGATGAATGAAAATTTAAAGCAGATACAACCACAATTAATGGAGGAGAACACGCAAAAGCCGTTAGTCGTTGAATCTAGTCAAAATGAAAATATGTCATGGTTATTAGATATTATGTTAGATACTTCCCTAAAGAATCCATCCACTGTCGCGGTACATGTTCTAGACACAGTAGTAAATATCCTTCGTAACATATTAAAAAGACCTAATATTGTAATAGCAAAAGATGCTAGAAAGTTGAGAGGAGTGAATCGGATTGCTCTTGCACTCAGAGAGCCGGAGGGTGATATTGCTTTTTGTCCTAGAATTAATTCTCTTTCAGAAGGACAATCAACATTATTGAACATGTTTTTAACAATTCTGAGATATACAGATACAGATGATGCTATGGGAGCTCAAATTCCCGCGGGGATAGTGATTATTGATGAAATTGAAAATCACTTGCATGAAGATTTACTTGCAAATGTTTTACCTGCTTTAATTAAAATGTTTCCTAAAATACAATTTATCATTACAACCCATTCTCCAATATTCTTGCTGGGCATGAAAGAGACATTTGGAGCCGATGGTTTTGAAATAAGAGAAATGCCAACGGGATCAATTATCAACTCTGAAGAATATTCTCAATTTCAGGTTATGTTTGATATAGTTTCTAAAACGGACAAAGTAAAGAAACTAATTGATGCTTCTAACAATGAAAACGAACTTATTATCACAGAAGGCCAAACAGATTGGATGCATATGATGCACGCTTTTAGCAAATTAGATTTACATCCTTTTCATTTTTTGGAGTATGATGATACTTTAGGTGAATCTGTTTTAGAACAAATATGCAGAAATTATGCTAGGATACCACATCAGAAGCCTATTATTTGTATTTTTGATGCAGATAGTAGCAAGTATTTAGATTTGCATAATGATTTTAAAAATGGAATAAAGTGCTGGGGAAATAATGTATATTCTTTTTGCATTCCTATTCCAGATTTCAGAGATGCCGACCCTAATGTATCTATAGAAATGTACTATTCTGATAACATTTTAAAAACAGAAACGATTATTGATGGGAAAAAGAAATGTTTATATTTTAGCAATGAATTATCTTATCAGAATTATCAGATTTTAAATGAAGCAGATCCCTCTAGAGCAAAAAATAAGAAGATAAAGGATGAGAATGTAACACGTTTTTCAAATCCGTACAATACACCTTGGATAAAAACTAAAAAAGAATTTGCAGCGGAAGTTATGGAGGATAAAATTTCTGATATAGATTACA
>JAGDDD010000042.1 GCA_017958225.1 Alphaproteobacteria bacterium | reverse complement strand
GGGATATGGCTCCACAATTAAAATCATATGTGGTATGTCAATTTTGATGACTTTAGTGTATTTTGTCCTTTTGGTAGCACAACTGAAAACCATGTTGGTTGGATTTTACGGCATACTTCAAGGAGTTATTATAATTCAGTCAATCCTTTGTGTTCCTGTCTATGTTTACATAAATAAAATACTCAAGAAAATTAATTCAGAAGAAAACGAAGAAATTGAAAGAAGATATCGCGCGATATTGAAAAAGAATAAATTAGATGAACAAAAACTTCTCTTTTTTCAACGCGAAGAAATCAAGGATCAAATACGAAAAGAGTTAGACAAAAGATAATGATGGAAAGTAATAAAAATAGTTTAAGTGGTATTCCAAAGAAAAATGAAGAGAAAACTGAAGCTTTGTCACAACAATTAACAACAACCCCTTTGGACATGAATCAGACGGGGTGCCAAAACGCATTACAAAATGAACAAATAATTCAGATAGATATTAGTAATGAGCCAACGCAATTAGATTATATAACAGCTTATTCAACTTTAGGAGCTGTTTTAATTTCGGTTCTTCTTGGTGTAATTTTTCCTTTTTTAAGCGCTTTAAAAAAAATTTGGAAAAATCGTATAAGATTAAAGTTAAAATTTATAGAGTATTCTTATGATAAAGGAACTGGCAAACCTCCAATTTTCCATTTACATTTTCAAAATATGTATGAACATCCATTGTACATTAAAAATATATTACTTTTTATCAAATTCAAAACTCATGTTTTACCAATCATTCTCCGATTATGCAATAAAAAAGATCTTCTTCTTTCTCAACTATCAGAAGAAAAAATGGATCTTTATATTGCCAACAATTACTCAACTGTTAAAAAGCAACCATTGAAAAATGAACAAGAAATTTTAGATTTTATCAATCAAGACCGTGAAAGATGTAATAAAGTATCTCCGTATGACAAAATAAAAAGTGTCTATTTGTTTATTGAAACCAATACAGGACAAATAAAAATTAATGTTCCCAAATGGATGAGAGACTTTTCTAGTGATGAGATTATTGGACTGTACCTAAAAGATGTTTTTATTTCGCCTAAAGGGAAAGATCTAAAAAAATATATGCACGAAGTTAGTCAGCGATATAAAAAAGGCGCAAATAATAGAAAAAAGGAATTATGGAACTGGAAAATAGAGAAATTCTTTTGCCTTATTCCTTTAGATACCCTGTACGCAAATTTTAAAAGAAAAATTGGACGACTTAAAAGAAAGTAACCAGATTTTACAACCTTAATTTTTGCAATTTTTCTTTCAAATCTTCTGATATTTGAGTCCGATAAGCGCAAAGCAGCCCGCACCATGTTTTAAAGCCCTCTTTCAAATGAGGGCTTTGCTACATTTCAACAGGTCCGACAGGAAAAAGAAACTTGACAAAATCGACGATTTAGAGTAAAATATAGCCCAACAAGGAAGGAAGAGACAATGACTGGTACCATTGAATTAATCGATATTTCCGAACACGAAATGGCCGATTATATTGAACGCGCCTTTTCTGCCGCCTCTGTTAAACAAATGATAAGAGAGGCGAGCAATCTTTTTCAGAGCACCGAGTTATTTCGAAAATTTGGCAATATCCTGCAAGCCTATGCTTCAGCAACCGGTGATTTGTCGGATCAAACCATTAATTCTTTGGCCAAGGATTTGCGTGAAAATCAAGCCATCCTGCGACAAGCTGATGACAAAGACACAAAACTAGAAGGCCAACAAATCTATTTTGGCAAATATGTCATGCCAAGAATAATTGACATTTATGTAGATAAGATGGAAATAAAGAAACCCATCTCCCTATTTGATGCGTGTAAAATTTTAGCTGCCGTCGATGCCAACAGCCACCATAATCGCTTCAGGACACATTCATTCAATGGCGCCTTACTTCCCGAGATACAAAAGAACGGGTTAGATATCACCAAAGAATTGTTTCGTGATGAACTTGCTATCTTGGCCTCTGCTGGCATGACGCAGCCATATCAAAAAGGTAATTTACTGTTATGCGAACTGAGTGCGGCGACTTTTGGATATGCTTTACAAGCCCCGGAAAGATTAAAGATCAGCCTAACCAGGCCCGTTGAGCAGCAAAGAGATGATCAATCCACCAACGAATTTTTGACCCAATTACTACAAGCAAATGTATCAGAACGCACAAATCTTTCCGACGCCGACAAACAAAAAGTGTTTGCTGCCGGTAAAAAAATGGTGGACTTTTATTTCGGAGAACACGACAAATCAGCCATTGCTTTTATCAAAGAGAAGCCCTACGATACGCCCGTCAATCCCTCAAAATATGAGGAAAGGCTCGGCGTTCACCTTTCTGCATTCCCTGTATCTATGTGTTTAAATTCGTTTTTCAAAAAAAATAACGATTTAACGATGTACGAAGATTATAAAAAAGCCGTTGAAGCCTTTAAGACCAATAAAGATATTTCGAAGTTATGTGATTTTGTTGATAAGTTCAACACGAAATATCCGAATAGTGATATTTTGAAAAAAACGACAAAAGCCTTTATAATTAAGCAGATGACAGATTTCGGATTAAATCATTTTTCCCATAACGGCAATGCCGATGGTTTCAAAGTAGATGGCGGAAAATTGCCCAGGGACAAATTTGCTTTGGCTGTGTTTGACAATCCGATTGCTGTTTATGTGCAACACCAGAAAAACAAAGGTATAATGGAGCAGAAAAGAGTTGCTCAATTATTGTTCAACAATAACGGGTAAATTACCCATAGTGGCTTTTAATTCCTCTGATATTTGAGTCCGATAATTGCAAAGCAGCCCGCCCTATGCGCTGATAAACAACAATACCAACACCACCGGTGCCAACCACTTTAAAACAAAGCGGAAATACGCCTTAAAGGCCGGTCCGTTGTTATGCAGATTTTGCAACAGGCGCGGGCAAATCTTCCAACCCATAAACAGGCAATACACCAAAACCATCGCGCCCAGCGTGTAAGTGCCTGTGATATAATCGAACAGGTCAAACAAATCCTTGCCGACATTGATTTTTTTCGTGAATGAGGCTAACACCACCAACGCGCACACCAAGTTGATGCCCAAGGTGGCCAGTGTCGCCTTGACGCGCGAATAATTTGCCTTTTCCATAATCAGATTGATGGCCGGCTCGTAAATGGAAATCAAGGACGTCAGCGCGCTTAAAAACAGCAACGCAAAAAAGGCAAACATCAGGTAATCGCCGCCCGCCATTTGTTCAAACACAAAAGGCAACGTCACAAAGCTAAGAGATGGCCCTTGCCCCGCGTTCAAATCAAACGCAAAGACCGCCGGCAACACAATCATACTGGCCAATATGGCTACGCAGGTGTCCAACACCGCCACATACAGCGCCGACTTTTTGATATTGCTGCCGGCCTTTAAATACGAGCCATAAATAAAGCACACGCCGATGCCCAATGATAGCGAATAAATCGCCTGGCCCAACGCCAGCAGAGTCAAATGCGCGAACTGTTGCCAATGAAAGCCTTGTGGTGAAAAGCCCAGTTGCTCCCAATGCGGCACGAACAAATACGCAAAGCCTTTCCACGCACCCGGCAGGAAAATCATCCACCCGACCATAAAAAGCAACAGCAAAAACAAGATGGGCATCAGGTAAAGCGAGACCTTTTCAATGCCCTTTTTCACGCCCTTGGCCAAAATCAGGCCGGCCGCAACCATGCACAGCGCTACCCACAGCAACTGTTGTCCGAAAGACGCGGTCAGCGTGCCGAACAAATCTTTGTCAATCTGTATTTTCTGCGCGCCGAACAGGTTTTCTCCAGTCGCCACGACATACGACAAGGTCCAGCCGATGACGATAATATACACCGCCGCTACGGCAAAGATATTAAACAGCGTTATGCCGCCGCCTATGCGCGCCCACCAAGGGGAAATCTTTTCGGAAACGACGCGCTGAAAGCCATCCACAAAGTTGGTTTGCGCTATGTGCCCGAACGCTAATTTGGCGGTCAGCAGGAAATAGCCCAAAAAGCCGACGCACAACAGGTAAATCAACAAGAACGCTCCGCCACCATTTTGCGCCGCCAAATACGGAAAGCGCCAAATGTTGCCCAAGCCGATGGCCGAGCCGGCCGCCGCCAGTATAAAACCGATTTTTGATCCCCAAGTTGCACGCATATTTTTTCCTTTTCAATACAATATCGCGCCATAATATCGTATTTTTCCTCCGCTGACAAGAGGTATCTTGGGTAACGCCTATTCTTTTTGGCGGGAAGAAGACGGGGTGGAACGCTCTTTGTGGGCGCGTTTTTGTGGCGGATCAAGCGGCAAATCGATGGTGAAGCCCGGCCGAAAGCCAGATTTTTCGCCATACTGCGCATAACCTAATGGATTGCAGACGACGCGACATTGCCCGATACGATAATCTTTGAAGGTATGCACATGGCCATGACACCACAACTTGATGTTCGGGTGCGCCACAATAAAATCTTCCAGATTGCACGCAAAAGCCGCGGTGAGTGCTGAATTCACATACTGCTCATCCACAGATTGCAGGCTGGGCGCGTGATGCGTAATCACAACAACTTGTTTGTCGGGATAGCGCCGAGCGACCTTGTCAATCGTAGCAACAGACGCGTGAAAGGCCTTTTCGCAATCGTCGGCCGTCAAGCGCGCAACCTTTTTGCCCTGTTGGACACGTCCGAAACGAAAATCGTTCATGCCTTGTTCGGCCAAAATCTTGCACATCGGCGCCGCGCTCTCCCCAAACAAGCGATAGTCCGTCCACAGCGTGCCACCCACAAACACAACGTCATTGACGATTTTCACATTGTTGTCCAAAAAGGACAGGGCATTCGTCAGCGGATAGCGCCTCGCATAGGCCTGTGTGATTTGTTGCAAAGTGCGTGTGGGCTCGCTGTAAAACATATGATTGCCGGCCACAAACAGCCCCTGTTTGACATTGGCATCCAGCCACGCACACGTTTTTTCCACCGAGCCGGCAATGTCGCCACAGACAATCGTAAACGTGTCTTTGTCGGTAAGTTGATACGGCTGCCGATAGTTGATGTCTAAATGTAAGTCCGATAATATCTGCAGTTTCATAAGGGCAATCTTTGTTAACGCATGGGCGTTTCTTCATCAAACAAACTATAGACGTCGCAGCCAATCTTGTCGTCAAAATACTGTTTGAGCTCGTTGATAGTGACGATATCTACGAAATCCTGCGTTTTGCGGTGTCTGTCCAAAATCTCTTCGGCGCGCTGTTCTATTGTTACCAGGCCGTTTTTATTGGCTAAACAGTCGCACAGTTGAATCAGATAGTCCTCTTCCTTTGGGGTGTGCGTTTTAATATAGTCGGCCACGAAATTGTAATCTTTTTTGGAATGATAAAACCAGCGGGCCAAGGGCGGATACGGCGGCAGTTTATCCCAGGGAAACGAGTGGAGCAGGCAAATGCGCGCCACCTCGGGATCCAGCGGGAGTAACTTCTCATAGCCCAAATTGCCGTGAAAACGTTGCAGCCGGTTGTCTTCGGTGCGGCTGATGTCGTGCAAAAGCCCCATCACATACAGCCGATTGGGATCCATAGTGTCAATTCTGGATGCAATCCTTTTCGCCATGGTGGCCACGCCATACACGTGGTTTTCATAGATATACCAGGTTTTCGGATCACGACCCAGGGACACTTCGCGACTTTTCAAATCGCTGATCATTCTTTGCGCTTCGCTGACAGACAACATAGAGGACATCCTTTCATTTATCTGACCAATTTTCGGTGCGATCCGGCCCTTTGAGCACCACATCTTTTGTCTGTTCCGCCAACGCGTCATAACGTTTAACCTGCGCTGTCATATCTTGGGCCTGATACGGTTTGCGCACCACCCGATTGACTTTTTCCAACCGTTCCAGCGCCTTATCCGACAACGGACGCGCCGCCCGCAACACCTCAATGCAATCTTCCACCAAGGTCGGGTTATTTTGATCATGACCGGAACAATAGCACACCACGTCACAGCCGGCATCCAGGCTGGCCTGTGTTTTCTCCGACAGGCTGCCCTGCAACGCGCGCATTTCTATGGCGTCCGTAATCAAAAGCCCGTCAAAGCCGATTCGCTGACGAATTAAATCTATCCCTTTTTTAGACTGCGTTACAGGCTTGTTGTCCAAGGCGGGCAAGACCACGTGCGCCGTCATCCCGAAAGGCACAAACGCCGACATCTTTTGAAAAGGCAAGAAATCGCGCTCAATTTCGGCAAAATCTCTATCAATGACCGGCAAGCCCAAATGCGGGTCGCTGTTGGCCAACCCATGCCCGGGCAAATGCTTCATACACGGGCAAATCCCCTGCTCTATATAAGTGTTAGCAAGCCAAGACGCGTAGTCGGCCACCACCGCCGGCTTGTCCGAAAAGCAACGCGAGGCTATGGCGCCGGTTGTGTCTGTGTGCAACGTATCCGCCACAGGCGCAAACACGACATTGATGCCCAACTTGTGCAGGTCGCGCGCAATCAAGCGTGCATGCAACTCAATGGCTTCTTGCGCCTCGGTCTTTGGCAAAGCGCCCAATTGTTGTTGCGCGATATAATCGTGCCAATACGGCGGACGCAGGCGACGCACCATGCCGCCTTCCTGGTCTATAGCAATCAGGAAATCGTCGCGCCCGACAGCATCACGAATATCATCCGTCAGTTTTTTGACCTGTTCCGGCGTTTCCACATTGCGCATGAAAAGCGTCAGACCGGCCGACTGAAACGCACGCAGCATATCGGCTTCCGCCTTTTGCAACTGCGTTCCCTTGATACACACAAATGCCGATAAAATATCTTTCATTTCAGCCCCTTGCTACGTTTATTTTGTCGCATTTTCTCCCGACCTTGCCAACCCTTGGCAGCCAGATTCACTTTGTCGGCGAACACCTTTTGCTTATTCGGTTTCACCACCACGCCGCACACAACCTTTTTGCCGGCTTTGACAATTTCCGGAATCTCCCACGGTTTGTTATCCAGTTTATAGCGCGCCAACTCGGCAAACAGGCGGGCTTCCATCATCTCACCAAAGGCGGAGTACTTGACCGTCGGCTGCTTGGCAAAGCGTCCTAAAAAGGCCTTAAACTGCTTTTCGTGCTCGGGCAGGACATAGCCTTTTCCGGCGACCAAGTCATCAAAACTTTTACGCACAACGGGGTTTTTCCACCCACCGCCAAACAAGATAAAATGCGGCGGCAACTTGATTTTTTTGTCCGTCAGCGTCAGTGCCTGCACTGCGATATACGCCGCAAAATATTCCAGCGTATGCACCGCGTCATTAAAAGTCACTTTCAATTTCTTGATGGTCTTAAAAACCTCATCTTTATGATAATACTGCGGATCGCCGGATTTGGGCAACGCGCGCTCGTAATAGGTCCGACCGATATCAAACAGCACCTTTAAAAATGCCTTGTGCAATTTACCTTTCGAGCCGTATTTTCCGTTTTTATCAAAAGAATCTTTCGTGTTCTCGCGAATAAAATTATCCACATACTCGTTAAAAGGACCGGCATCCGCGCCGACCTGCGCTACACCGCCGACAACCCACGCAAAGTTGGACGTGTTACCGCCATTGTAATAGCACCCGTCGCCTTCCGTTGCGGCAATATGCGCATTATGCGGCGGCACCAACGGCGCTCCGTCAAAACCGGCCATCAACGGCGCAGAGCGGAAGTCATACACCACTGGAATGCCCGTCAAATTCGCCAACATCTGTCCCGAGCCGATTTGCAGGGTATAAGGCGAGGTCCCGTCTGCCTTGGCCTTGCTGGGCGGGTTGTGGTCCAACGTCTTACCATGGAAACCGATAGCGGAAATGGTCTTTTTATCTATGGCATATTTTTCACACATCGCATTGACTGCATCGGCCACCGATTGCACATAAGCATCATGAATATTCTTAAATTCTGGCAACGCCAAGATTTCGGACTTTGTTTTATCTTTGACGCGCGCGCGCAGGGATTCCATTTGCGCCTGCATCTGCTTAGTATAGGCTTTGGAAAACGAGCAAATATCCTTCATCTTGTCCCCGTCAAATTCGGTCAAAACCAAATCGACAGCGTCCATAGAATTGCCCGTCATATTCCCGATAATGCGATACTTCATGTGATCCTCTCTTTCGCAAAGTTTCTGCCATACTAACACAGACATACAAAGAAGTCAAACACAAAAAAAAAGCACCGCCAAAGCAGTGCTTTTTTTATTAAATGATATGGCCTTATGGCTCATTACCACCTTTTCTCGTGAGCCCTACACCTATAGGACTTTTTACACTCTTATCAACGACTTTGACTCTATCTGTCTTGAACAAAAGCCCTGTCACCACTTTATCTGTTACTTTACGCGGTTTTACATTGCTCGAATGAAGAGTCACAGTCTCGTCTTGCACTCTCTTAACCCACTCATTCCGTTCTTGAGAACTACTATTGCTATCGTATAAAGGAACGACTCTACCCTGTTGGCTTGCTTTCCAGACAATCCCTTTCGCAATGTCCACAGCTTGTCCTTGATATTCTGCTTTCCCCGTCTCACGATTTACAATCCGAGGCGCATTTTTGTCTATCGCCCACATGGCAGTTAAAAATTTAGCTATTTCTTCTGTAGACAATTTTGTCACATCAAATTTATCAGAAAAAACCATTTGGCTCAAAGCATCCAATCGACAATTTATGGAATCAGCCGCATATTTTGGAACGGCAATACGGTTCGTCACCGCATTAACATACTCTCCAAACACAGAGTGCCCGCTCGTGGCGTATTCTTGAAGCGGATCCGCTCCGTTATACAAGAAGCCATACATAGCATCTCTATGCTTTTCAAGTTTAGAACCACGTTCCGCATAAGTATCCACAAAAAACGTCTCACACTCACGTTTAAACTCTTCTTGGAATTTTTTATTATCTGTTTGAGATAGTTCGCGAAGCCCTTCTACCACCTTATCTCTGCTATCAGATCCAAATAAACTCATTTTTTACCTCCTTAGGAATTGTTTATTGAACATATTTTTATTTGAACACAAACATACGTTTTTGTCAAACACTTTTTGTATATTTTTTAAAAAATAAAAATGGCTCAAATCAGCCATTTCTTATTGCCGGCTTTCCTTAGTTCCCCGAGTGCACAAAAACGTACCTTTAAAATGAATACTTTTCAGAAGAGCAACAGCTTCATTTTCTTGGAAAGAAATGATAACGTAAAATCGTCGATGACGCAAGCACGGATGGTAAATAGTTATAAAACAGAGGTGAAGTCACATCCGGCAAAATAGATAACAAACTAAACAGCCCGCCAAAAAATAAGAGCAACACCATGACAGAACTCAGCCCTTCTGTATAACCTTTTCGAATACAATCTATGGCCTGGGGAATAGAATATACAGCGTAAGACAAAGCACCTATCCAGCCACACACTTCAACAAGAACTTGTATCATGCGCCCCTCTTTTCACGCCAATATTCTCGCACGCGAATGTATAAAATAACTAATGTGCCTGCCGCCCCACAAAAAAAGTTAGGCAACAACATATATTTATGATAATACGCGGCATAAATAGCGCTAAAAAAAGCACCCGACAGCCACAGGAAAATAAAAGACCATCGGATGCCTTTGGCTGATTTGTGTCGCCACGAATAATACGCCTGCGGCCAAGAACTGAACGCAAAACACAGCGAACCGATTAAACCGAATAATTCCTGCATACCTGACACGCTTCAGCCCTTATCGCAGATTTCAACCCTTCGCCCTACCGAGTTGCTTTGCCATGCGGCGCCACTGTTGTTTTTGATATGCAGTGGCTTGTGAGGCCATCCAGTTATATATGTTCTGATAAAAATTAGGCTTACCATCCCGTCCCACTTTAGCGTAATCTTCCGGATGTCCTTGCACCAACAAAATACTACGCGCCAAATTACCCAATATCTCGGGGACACCATCTTTAGTAGTTGCAAAAACCTCTAATTCAACCCTGGGTGATTTTTTCGTCATCAGTTGCAAAGTCTTTTGCTCGACCTCAGGGACCAAACAAGCGACATGACGCGTATTCATCAACACTTGTTTGACGTCTTTCTGCAAATTGAGAGCCTGATAGAAAGGCGAACCAGATTTTAAATAAAGCGTATGACGATAACCCTTCTTTTTATGGGTAATGGCTTCAAAAGAGGACACCCATTTCATGTTGGCTGTATGACCATACATGTGCCAACCACCTAACAAAGCGGCAACCATCTGCGCCCCGGCACAAATACCTAACATAGGTTTTTTCGTTTTATCAATGTGCCGAATAACCGACCGATAAGCCTCATAACGTTTGCCCGGCGTGCTTGCCCCACCCCGCCAATCAAAGGACAGAGCCCCGGCTTTCAATAATTCATCCAAATCATCCGCGGGATCCGTTTCAAATTTTCTGGGGGAATCAAAAACCCCACCCGGTAAAACAGCGCCATGGCAACCCACCATTTGCTTTTCCGGATTTTCATAATCTAAAAAGCGGATTTTGGCACCGGTATTAGCCATCGCCTGCGCATATGCGTTGCTGATGGAATAATACTCCGTGCCGTCGTCGGCTTTGTCCTGTCCTAACAGAAAACCAGCCGTCGGCGCCGTCGCTTTCGGGTTATAGTTAAAATCTTTCAATTCCGGATATTTTGCTTTCGCTTTTTCAATTTCTTCAAGCTTGGGAAACACAATTTCCGCCACCTGCCCTTTTGCGGCTAATTTGGCAATAACTTCCTTTTTAACGCCCCAGGCTTGAAACTCCGGCAAATATTCCAAACAAACACGTTGCATATTCCACTCCTCTGTTGGTTGAAATGATGCTTCATTATACCATATGCCCCGACAGAAAACAACTCTTTTCGCAAAAAACTTGACCCAAGACCTAAAATGCCATACGCTTAAATCTGTTGAAAGGGCGCAAAATGACAAACGATTTAGTTTTACTGGACGATCCTCATTTTATCGTAGATATGATGTATGCCCGCACCAATAATATGTTGGGGCGAGCGGTTTATGACGAAATCGGCTATGGCAACAAAGCCTATATGCATAAAGATACTTTACAAGCCCTGTTGCGTGTTGTGCCTTTTTTGGAAAAAAATAATTGCAAAATGCGCGTCTGTGATGCTTACCGCCCGCCAAAAGCCCATAGGCAAATGCTGCAGATCATCCCCACACCCGGCTTTTTTGCCAAAACGCCGGAGCTGTCCAACCATTGTCATGGCACGGCGATTGATGTATGTCTGACCGACAGCGCGGGCCATAACCTGTCCTATCCGACCGAAATCGATGCTTATGAAAAACGCTTTCAAGAACAGGTCTGCCAAGGCCATTTTGACGCTTTCAAACAACACTTACAAAAAGCCCGCCATGATTATCAGGAAACATCCCCCGACGCGCTTTGCCATCGGCAACAATTAAAAGAGTTGATGGAAAATGCGGGCTTTGAAGCCATCCCGCACGAATGGTGGCATTATAACCTTAAAGGCTGGCAAACTTACCCGATGATTGAGTGGTAACACAAAACAATATTTACTTTTCTATCCAGGTGCGGTATATTACTTTCCCAAAGGAAGTTTTCAGATGAATATTCGCCTGTCCGATCATTTTACTTATCAAAAACTACTGCAATTTACGGCACCGTCAATTGCGATGATTATTTTCATATCCATTTACAGCACCGTGGATAGCCTGTTCGTGTCCAACTTTGTCGGCCCGACAGCATTTGCGGCCATAGGCGTCATTTTCCCCTTTTTAATGATTTTAGGGGCGTTTGGCTTTATGGTCGGCGCCGGTGGCAATGCCCTTGTGGCGAAAACATTAGGCGAAAAGAAAAAGCGCGAAGCCAACGAAATCTTCTCGCTGATTGTCTATAGCACCTTTGTTATCGGATCGCTCTTTGCTTTGGCCGGCCTGGTCCTGCTCAAACCGATTATTTCTTTTTTAGGCGTTGAAGGCAGTACGCTGACACAAAACTGCTTAACTTACGCGTATATCCTAATCCCTGGCACGCCAATTGTGATGTTCCAATTTTTGTTTCACTCGCTTTTTGTCACAGCGGAGCGCCCCAAACTGGGCCTATTGTTCGCAATTTTAGCCGGCACAACCAACATTGCACTGGATGCCGTTTTCATTTTAGGCTGTCAGTGGGGCATCGCCGGTGCTGCATGGGCCACCATTATCAGCCAGGCGGTCGGCGGTTTAGGGCCTGTGCTTTACTTTGTCTTTCCCAACAAAAGCCCCTTGCGCCTGGGCAAAACAAAACTGTATTTTAGCGCTCTTGTCAAAACTTACACCAATGGTATGAGTGAGTTTTTCAGCCATATTTCCGCTTCGTTTATTGTAACCTTATATAATTATCAGTTGCTCAAATTGATGGGAGAAAGCGGCGTGGTCGCTTTTGGCGTTATCTCGCATGTGAATTTTATCTTTTTGGCCATTTTCTTAGGTTACAGCTCAGGCAGTGCGCCGATTGTCAGTTATCATTACGGCGCCCGCAACCACACCGAATTAAAAAATCTGTTCGCCAAGAGCATGAAGATGATTGCCTGTGCTGGTCTTTGCCTGTTCCTTGTGGCAGAATCTTCCGCTCGCCTGTTAGCCGATGTGTTTGTCAGTTACGACCCCCAATTGCTCGGCACAGCCACCCATGCGTTCAGAATCTACGCCCTGTCCTTTATCGTTGCCGGCTTTAATATTTACGCCTCGGCGTTTTTTACCGCCCTCAACAACGGTGTTGTGTCGGCCATCATTTCCGTATCGCGCCTGTTTGTTTTCAAGTGCCTGTCGATACTGATTTTGCCGATATTCTGGGGCGTGACAGGCGTTTGGTGCGCCAGCATTGTTGCGGAATCCTTAGCGTTGCTTGTCAGCCTCTATTACTTCAACTCTTTGAAAGAAAAATACAAATACATATAAAAAATGATTACGAAAGACAGATTACAGCATATGTTGGCCGTTGCCAGAAAGGCCCAAGCCCTTGCCGAAAAAATCAGGCCCGGGGATAAGGAATACGCGCAAGATATGTTCCTGTTGGGGTTGCTCCATGACCTGGGTTATGAGTTCACAAACGATCCTATGCAGCACGCGACTATCGGCGCAAATATCTTGAAACGCGCGCGTTATAAATACTGGAAAGCTGTAGCGCAACATGGCGATGAAAAAGCGACCCTGTCCGACGAGCTGTTGATTTTAAACAAGGCGGATATGGGCACCGGCCCGAAGGGCGAGACTCTGACAGTGCAAAAACGCCTAGCGGATATCAAAAAACGCTATGGCGAACACTCCCCAGCCTATCAAAAAGCAAAAGCGCTGATACAAAAAATCACATCTGCCTCGGGTAAATAATTATCGCGCTCCCCACCTCAAAATAACCCTTGCTTGACAACGGGCAAAAAATCGTGTATAATGAGGTATCTTTTGTATACAACTAAGGAGACCGAAAATGACCCCAAAGGAACTTTTAAGAATGAGCAAATGTCACCGGAAAGCAGCCGAATTACATAAAGGCGTTGTTTATGGTGCCGGTGCGAACATGTTTGATCAAGTCACAAGAACGGCAGCTCTATTGCATACAACATCATCTCTTGCCGGTCGGGAAAGGACAGATGCCATTTGCGCTGCCCTGTTGCACAAATGCTTCGAGAAAAACCGCATTGCCGAAGGCCAAAAACCACTGACCCAACAGGAAATCATAGACTTGGCCGGTGAAAAAGTTGCTGCGGTTATTGACGAATTGCGCAGCGAACCGCCTGAAAAGAAAAACCAGACCAAGACAGAACAATGGCAAGAAAAAGCCGCATGGGCTAAAACCCTCTCCCCGGCCGCACGCGAAATCTTATTAGCCGAAAAAATCGTGAACTTTGAAACTTCTCGCGATGACCCGAACAAGCAAAAGGCGTTGTCATGGCACATAGAATATTTCAAAACACGTATGCTCATGGTGGAAGCCATCAAGGACACCAACCCGGCCTTGTATAAAGAGGCTGTGGCCGTAAAAGATGCCGGTTTGAAAAAGCTGAAAGCGCCCGTCCGTAAACTAGGCGCGGAATTGAAACTTATTGCAAAGATTAAAAATATTAACGTCCATGGCGAATAAATCTGCTTATCCTTCTGTGCTTTACTATTTGCCCGTGGCGGGTGATAGCATCAAGATGCCGATTATGGAGGCTATGTGCATTGTTGGTGGTGGCACACCGACGCCGGAACATGATGCGCGCTTTAACAATGTGCATTTGAGCACCGTTGTCTTGCAACAAGGTGGTTTTGAAAAGCCAACACGCTTTTTTTGGGGCGATGATGTGGCCCGCTTAGTCAATCACGAACACAAGCCGTTGCGCATCGTGGTCAACATTAATGGTGTTGATTTGTGGATTAGCAATAAAACCTCTTTGGACACAGCCATGAAGCGTTTGCACCGCAAACTGAAACAAGCGTGGCTGACCGGCGAGGAACGCCACTATGTAACGCCCAAGGAAAGTTGTAAATTTTTCCGCGATCGCTTTGACCCTCTGTTGCGTGAAGCGACGCTTTGGCCACGACATGAAGAATGCCGGCCCGACAACACCAACCAACGCGATTAGGTTTCACCGATGAAAAATACCTTTGATTTGCGCGTATATTATGAAGACACAGATGCCGGCGGTATTGTCTATCATGCCAACTATTTATGTTTTGCGGAGCGGGCGCGCACCGAGTTTTTACACAAACTGGGCCTAACCAATCGCAAGATGTTAGCGCAGGACATCGGCATTGTGGTTACGCACCTGGAAATTGACTATAAGCAACCTGCCTTTTTGGAAGATAAACTGACGGTAGAAACCTCGGTGCTCAAAATGGGCGCGGCCAGTATGATATTGCAACAAGATATCAAAAGATCTGATACGCTGATTGCCGTATTGAAGGTGTCTGTTGCCTTTGTCTGTGTGTCGGCGAAAAAGCCCATACGCATCCCCGAAGAACTGAAAGCAAAATTTAAGCAATTTGCCCAGTAATCCGCCATTTTACAAATTTAAATTTGTACTGAAATACAAAAAAAGTCGCCAGCAATGGCGACTTTTTTTATGAAACAAGCGAACCGGTCTTAACCTTCGTTCACGCGACCTTTGTATTTGCGCGCCAGATTTTTAGGCAAGTATTTTTTGCCCACCTTCACAACTTCGCATTGCGAGGGCTTATCTGTCAACGCTTTTGTGCGTTCCTTGGGGTTACTCCAATCAATATCGGCTGTTTCGTCAGACTTGTAAGTATCCGCTGTCGGCTTGCCGGTTGTATAATCGGGGGCGGGACATCCATAATCGTTCCAATCTTCCATAATGTTCTCCTTTTAACTTTAACAAAGCACTTCCATCAAGTGTGGGGCGTATTCTATACGATTTTTAACCATTTGTCAATACATATTTTGACTTTTCCGCCTACGCCGCGCCTCAGGCAAAATCTTCTTGCACTCCACCTCACAATCATATATTTTATAGGCAAAAGGAGCTATACAATGAATATCGTTTTTTGCCATGGCGTCATGGATCCCGAGCAAGATTGGAACGCGCGCACCTATAACCCGACAAAGGGCTGGAAATACTGGCTGCAGTTTATGGCCGAGACCGAGCACGACGTCATTATGCAAATACCTCAGTTCCCGCATGGCCACGCGTTGTTGATGAAATACGACGAGTGGGCAGCGATTATGGACCGGCAGGACATTGGCGAAGACACGGTGCTCATCGGGCATTCGGCGGGCGGCGGCTTTGTGCTCAAATACTTGGCGATGCACCCTGACTTGCGTATTCGACAAGCGGTCTTGGTCGCACCCTGGATAGACGTGGAAAACTTTCAACCCTTTGGCTTTTATCAAGGGATGATGTTAAGCAACGACCTGGTGGCGCAAACCAAAGAAGGCATCGATTTGATGATTTCCGACGATGACGATTCGTATATTTTGGGCAGCGCGGACAAGATTATGAAGGACGCGCCGGCAGTTAGGCTACATCGCTTTTCGGGTCGCGGACATTTCCTCTCCCCCACCCTGCCCGAACTGCTCCAGATTATCAAGTTTGAGTAATACCACGCTCGTCTTGCATGGCACGGGCTGACATTTAGCTTGCAATGACAACAAAATTTTCTTAACATATGGTAAACAGACCTTGAGCCTGTGTAATAACATTTTATTAAAATTACATGAGTATGCTTTATTTGATTGCTTTTTTTGCCCCTTGTTTTTATGCACTTTCAATCTTAATTGAAAGTCTTTTATCGCTGAACATCTTTAAAAAACCAGCAACCATGTGTTTTTTTGTATCATTAACCAACAGTTTATTTGTTCCCTTAATTTTCTTATTGGACTTTCCATCTATTCCAACTATACAAAGTATTATTGTTTACATAATCCTTGCCCTTCTTGACATTATCTATCTGTATCCATATTACATGGCACTAAAAAAAACAGATACATCGATTGTTTCTGCCCTGTTCACGATAGGCAAAATTTTTGTTCCTATCTTGTCTTATATTTTATTAAAGGATGTTTTAAGACCTGTCCAATATATAGGATTTTTCATAATTATTTTTGCATCTATTCTTTTAACGTTGCAAGAAAAATCTATCTCTCTATTTCGCATAAATAGGGCTTTTTATTTAATGTTGATTGCCTCTTTTTTATGGTCTGTACGCATGATATTGACTAAATACGTCCTAACGATTGATTCAACGTGGGTCAATACCATAATTTATCCTAATCTTATCTCTGGAATATTAGTTCTCTTTTGTCTGGCCTCAAATAAATTACGTTCAGATATTCAAAAGCACGCCATAGCTTATTTACATAAATTCAAAATTTTTGTCTTAAATGAATTTATTAGCTTTCTAGCCCTTGTATCTACTGTATATGCTCTTTTACAATTATCTCCGGTTGTTAGTGCTGCAATAGAAGCGACGAGTCCTCTTTTTTTGCTGATATTTATCTCGATCTTGTCGCTTACGTGTCATAAAAGATTTTACGAATATCATGTAACAACAAGCAAAAAAATCCTCTGTTTTGCTTTAATTATACTTGGAGTTATCTTTATAGCATCTACATAAAAACAAGAAGTTAATAAAGAAGGCTTTTTGAATGGGGTTTATTTCTGGGATGATTTTCAGGTATCCCAGGACGCCAGTATTGATAAATAAGGATATTTTGGCGTTGCTAGTCCGTGTAAAGCGAAAAATCGCACATTTTTACATTCACTTATACGGACCACATTAAACGCTTATAAGCAAAAGAATCATTGCTTTTTAATGTGTAATGGTGTATTCTTATACTAGGAAAGGGAATATATGAAACTTTACACAATCGGTTTTGCGGGAAAATCTGCACAAGAGTTTTTTACCATCCTAAAACACTCGGATGTTAAAAAAGTAATAGATGTGCGCCTATACCCATCCACAAAAGATGCCGGGTTTGCCCGTTCTGCTGATTTATCCTTTTTCTTAAAAGTGCTTTGCCATATTGACTACGAGCACAGAAAAGATTTTGCGCCGACCACCACGCTTTTGCGAGATTATAAAGACGGACGCTTAAGTTGGAACGATTATGTTGCGCAATATGATAGTATTTGTCATGCGCGCCGATTTACGCTTACGCCTGATATGAACAAGTGTTGTTTCCTTTGCGCCGAGCCCACGCCCGAACATTGTCATCGCAGATTATTGACCGAATATCTTTCCAAACAGGGCAACAACATAGAAATCGTGCATTTATAATATAGATTTTAAGGGCTGGCTGATTGTGAAATGGCCGTTGGCTCATTTCATCCTGCGCTGACGCTTGGACTGTCCTGACGGACATCTCTCACTCGGGCACAGCGCGCCCTCGTTCGCCGAACTTTGCTCCATTCACCGAGCCAACTAACCCAATAAAAAACCGCCCAAACG
>JAGDDD010000002.1 GCA_017958225.1 Alphaproteobacteria bacterium | reverse complement strand
TAAGCATATACTTTTTCGTAAACTTCATCTGCTGTTAAATCAGAGGTATCCAGCACAAAAGCGTCCTTTGCGGGCACCAGAGGAGACGTGGCACGCGTCGAATCGCGTAGGTCTCTTGCCTTCACTTCTGACAAAACGGTAGCATATATAGCACATTTTCCTCTTTCTTGCAACTCTTTTAATCGACGCTCGGCACGAATTTCGGCAGAGGCGGTCAAAAAAACCTTCGCTGATGCTTGCGGACAGACAACGGTGCCAATATCCCGACCATCTAAAATTGCCACATCTGTAGGTGTTCCGTCGGCGCGGACAGGGTGTTCGGCAAAGTGGCGTTGCGCGGCCAACAAGCCTTGTCTGACTTGAGGCATGGCGGCCACTGTTGCGGCGGCTGCGGCGACTTCCTGTGTGCGAATCTGCGGATCTTCTTGAAACTTGAGCAATTGTTTGGGCGATAATTGTTGGACAATCTCGGCCATTTGCACCTCCGAGGTCATGTCCGCCTTTTGTTGCAAGGCGAGCAGGCCGACCGTGCGATACAGCGCTCCCGTGTCCAAATACGCAGCGTTAAACGTCTCTTGTAAGCGTTTGGCCAAGGTTCCTTTACCTGAGGCCGAAGTTCCATCTATGGCAATAATCATCGTTTGCTCCTTTTTTATGATAAAAATATCATATTTTCAAAAAAAATGATTGACAAGAAGAAAATATAGGGGCATACGCTTTCTGTGGGGGTTATTTTTTTGGAGGTTTTTTATGGCAAAAGAAGAATGGGGAACAAAACGTAAATGTTTAGGCTGCGGCGCGTTCTTTTATGATTTAAAGAAAGCGACTTTTACTTGCCCGAAATGCGGTGTTTCTTTCACGGCCGAAAACTTTGTGGAAGCTGCTAAACAGCGCGCACAGAAAAGTGTTCCCGAAGTTGTCGATGAGGATGTAATCAACAAAAAAGACCAATTCGCCGAAGACGAAGGGTTGGAAATGTTGGAAGAAACCGACGATATGAACGAAGAAGAGCCCCTGTCCGACGTCATGGATGACGTTGATGGCGACGAGGACATGTAGTCTGGCAAAAATATATTGAACAATCGCCAAAATTGTTCTAAAAAGAAACTATGGCGTTATTAAAATCCATCGCGACATTAAGCGGTTTGACGATGTTAAGTCGTCTGATTGGCTTTGTAAGAGATATTCTGATTGCACAGTTTTTGGGTGCAACACTGTTTGCCGACGCCTTTTTTGTCGCGTGGCGCTTTCCTAATCTGTTCCGTAGCCTGTTCGCCGAAGGCACCCTCAATGTGTCTTTTATTCCTGTTTTTGACAAGGTATTGAAGGAAAAGGGAGATAACAAAGCGCGCGCCTTTGCGACAGAAGCTTTCAGCGTTTTGTTCTATGTGCTGCTGGTATTCACCATCGTTGTGGAACTGGGCATGCCCTACATTATGGATGTGCTGGCGCCCGGCTTTAGAGATGTGCCCGACAAACTGTTCGTTACCACGCAATTGACGCGTATTACTTTCCCGTTCTTGATGGCGGTGTCGTTGGTGTCGTTGTTCGCTTGTTTGCTCAACGCCTTTAACAAGTTTGCGGCGGCGGCGTTTTCGCCTTGTCTGCTCAATTTGACGATGCTTGCCTCTTTGTTGGGCTTTGCATCTTACTTTTCCAATCCGGCTTATGCTTTGGCCTGGGGTGTGTTTGCTGCCGGTATTGTGGAGTTTTTGTGGCTTGCTTATCATGTGTATCGCATGGGCTTTTGGGTGCATTTGCTATCCCCGATACGCGCCTTCAGCCATATTTCGTCCGAGTTAAAAACACTGTTTCGGCGTATGTTGCCGGGCGTGTTCGGGTCGGGTGTTTATCAAATCAATCTGTTGCTCGATACGTTTTTTGCGACCTTTGTCGGGAAAGGCGCCCTGTCTTGGTTGAGTTATGCGCACCACCTGTTCCAATTGCCCATCGGTATTATCGGCGTCGCTATCGGCACGGCTTTGTTACCCATCTTGTCGCACCATATTCATACCGGCCACAATGAAAAGGCCATAGATGAGTTTAATCGTGGGTTGGAGATTGCGTTTTTGATGTCGTTGCCCTGCATGGTCGGTCTGTATGTTTTGGCTGTTCCTATTATCACGATTTTATTTGAGCGTGGTGCCTTTACGGCAGCATCCACTTTGCCGACAGCGCATGCCCTTCAGGCCTTTTCCATCGGCTTGCCGGCGTATATGCTAACCAAGGCTCTGGCGCCCTTCTTTTACGCACACGGCGACACCAAAACGCCTGTTAAAATTGCGGCCATCGGCGTGGTTATCAACGAGCTGTTATGCCTGACTTTAATGCGTATTTGGGGGCATGTGGGTATTGCTTTAGCGACCGGTATTACCGTGTGGATCAACGCCGGACAGTATGTGTTCCTGTTAAAAAATAAAATCAGTTTGGATACGTGTTGTAAAAAGCGGTTGTATAAAATTGCCTTCGCTTGTGCGGTCATGTGCGGCGTCTTGCTGTTCGCACAGCACCAACTGTTCGTCATGATACCGACATGGTTGCATTTATCCACCGTCAAGGCCAGCCTGTTCTTAGGTCTGCTGATTGCCTGTTCGGCCGGCGTGTATGGCGCCTGCCTGCTTTTAACCAAGGCCTTTACCGTGGGTGATTTTGTGCAAATATTCAAGCGGGAGAAAGCATGAAATACCGCTTGATTTTTATTATGGTGTGTTGTGTTTTGGGCGTTGTCCCTTACCTGATATATCAAAAGCATATGCAAAGCTTGACCGCGCCGGATGTCGTGCCGGAGTTATTTCAAACAACCGAGCACGTTGAGCCGACCGCCTTTGCTACAACGCAAGCCATGGCCGAAGCGTTCCAAGTCTCTGATAAGCCTATATACATCCTTTCTTTTCCGACTGATTTTGACAAAGCCGGCACACCTGAATTGTTTGTGCAGGCTCTGTTGCCGTATGTGCAATGGTATAATCGACAAATCAGCGCAGAGCGCCAGGAATTGATTGCTATAGCCAATAAATTGTGGGCGCATTTACCCTTGACGCAAGCGGAAAGCGACCGTTTTGCGCAACTGGCGAATCTTTACGGTGAAAGAGGAGATATTGACCCGGGCACCGCTTATCACCTGTTGGAAAAAATCAATGTGATACCACCGGCGGTTGCTTTGACTGTGGCCCTACAAGAAACCGAAGGGGGCAAAAAATACCTGGATGCTCCTTTTGGTGTGTTTGTGTGGGATGAAAATAATCGTTATGTCCGCGCTGCCTATCCCGATTTAGAACAAGCCTATTACGCGTGGTTGTATCAACTGAACACGGCGGATGCGCATGCGGCTTTTCGTGCCGAGCGCCAGCAAGAACGTGGGCGCGGGTATTCGCTGTTGAGTGCTTTGCGGTCTTTGAGCCCGCATGACGGACAATATACGGATAAACTGGCAAAGACGTATAAACAATATCAACTGATATCATTTGAGGAACAATGAGAGCGCTGTTAGTTTTCCTGTTGTTGTGGGCTGGTGTATGTTGGGCAGAAACAGTTTGCCCGACACAGGCGCTGCACATCACAACTCAAACGGGGCAGACTTATACTTTTCAGGCGGAAGTGGCTTGCACGCCCGAAATGCGCGCCCAAGGTTATCAGTTTCGTGCGCATATACCGGAACGCACGGGCATGCTTTTTCCTTCGGATGAGCCCAAACAGTTTGTCATGTGGATGAAAAATACATTGTTGCCGCTGGATATGCTGTTTATAAATCAACAAGGCGTCATTACCGCTATAGAACACGGGCAACCGCAAAGCGAGGCGTTGATTTATGGGCCTGCGGATACATGCGCGGTGTTGGAAGTCAATGCGGATACCGCCGCAAAATTAGGCATTACGCCCGGCGATCGCATCGCAGAAAAAGTTTTTTGTCTTGACAAAACGCCATAAAATCGGTATAAGTTAAGGCCATCGGGGCGTAGCTCAGCCTGGTAGAGTACTTGCTTTGGGAGCAAGGTGTCGGAGGTTCAAGTCCTCTCGCCCCGACCATTTACATGACATGGTATGTTGATACATACTATGTTATTTTTTATCCAGCTATTGCCACTTCCAATTCACACGAGAGAACTTAGCATCAAGGCTCAAATTCTTCTGAAGTGCACTTAGGAGCAGTAGATTAAAGGTCTGTTAGCTGATTATTTTATCAATTATAGTTACTATATCCTTATTATGGCTTTTACTTAATATGCCAAATATCTTTAACATTTCTAAAAAATGCTTATGTTGCTAGCATTGATTTCAAAGTCAGCAGTCTCTTTTGTTTGGGCTGTACGTCCTATTAGGGGAGTAGAAGATTGTAATTCTGTTATAGGGAAACAGAAATAGAGCATGGGTTGCACACCGACAGCATACTGTTTCTCTGTTATCTTAATCTCTGTTAAAATTTCATAATTTCCAAATTTATGGACTAACATTGGATACTTAACTTGCGTATAGAAAAAATCTATTCCTAACACTTGTTTATTTACCGGATGGCTACGTTCTATTGCAAAATTATTAGGATTGTCAATAAAATCATCTTCGGAAAGGGCCTTTAAAAAAGACTTTATTTCTAGTAATTTTGCTTTAGAAATCACATTCCACTTATAAAAATAGAACAGATATTCCGATAATTCGTAAATTGTTTTTTCTTTTCCATTTGCGCCAGTAAATAAAAGGTCTTTTACTGTGGTTAGTTTTAGCTTATCTTCATCCGCCGTAACTACATCATATCCTATTTGCCATTCAACATAACAATCTTGAGAAAAAGTTGCTGACTTTGTCGAAACGGGAATTCCATATCCATTAAAACAGCTTCTCCTTTTGATTCTCGTCTTATCAGTCCCTTTCGTTAGCGGGATTGCAACGGTTATTGTCTTGTTTTGTTTATTGGCCTGGCGTATCCACATAGTGCTCTCCTAATAAATTGTGGAAATATGTATTTATCTTGCACATGTCCTCCTCGGACACATCCCCTTCATGCAAAAGCTGCTTTAAAAAAGAATATTTAGACAGACTTTTACGTAGAAAAGATTGTTCAATACGTTTGAAGGAATCGTAATTGATCATTATATCACTGTTGCCAAAATAATACGGGATATGAGGGATATATTCTTTGAATACGTCTGCATAACAATATAGTGACAATTTTTCTTTAGGAATCCTAATCGAATTATAGGCTTCACGTTCTATAAAGGTTTTTGTCCTTTTCAACGCATTTATGTCACGCATTGTCCAGAAAAAAGCGACAGAATCATCCAACGATAAATACTTGTGATTAGGATATTTGGTGATGTAGTTGCAAAGTCTATCAAACTCACTAATTTTGAATGTCTTATTATCTTTTGTTTGAAAGGTATAATTCTGTATGAAATTATAATTCATCCCCCGTGTATCGCGTTTATAAAGAGCGATGATAATAGGGAAGTGGGTTGTTTTGGAAGTCCTTTGAAATTCTCCGCTACTGATTACCACGGCATCAATCAATCTGTAATTGTTCTTGAATTGAGCTAAACTATCGAAATTAGCTTTTTTAATAAGATAGGATAACGGGTGTAATACGCACACATAATCCGCCTTCAATTTTGCATATGAAAGCAAAAAAGAGACCCCTAAATCTCTGTGTTTTATGTCTTCATCAATCACACACACTTCTGATTTAATACCGTTACGAATGATGGATGTTGTATCGTTGTATGGGGGATTACCAACAATAATTATTTTATCATTATCTGATAACCCATATTGTTTTCTGTGGACGTTCATTAAACTATTATGACAGTAGAACAGACAAGCGTGTGTTTGTTTGCGGGCCTTCTCAAGAGCCCTTTTATCAAGATCTGCACCTATTGAATTGGGGAAACACAAGAAATTTCCGTAACCACATGATGTATCAAGAATGTGATAAGTATGCCAATTTGGCTCATTTTCTTGGATCATATCATACACAATGGCAACCAAATTGGAGGGAGTATAGTAACTTCCAAGATTGATTGTATCAACATAGTTTAGGTGCTTTTGCGCTGTCATCTTTGTTCCTTTGAGGGAGTGTAACACGAATCTTCAATCTTTTGCAAGAAAATTTTATTTTCAACAATCACAACTGTAGTATCATTTCCCTGATTTTGGGGTAGTGTGCACGACCATTTGGGGGAATTATGTCTAAAGTTGCTTTGCTTATTATTGATGTCCAGAAAGATCCGGCCAGGAAAAGCAAACTGCCCGAAAAAATTGCAGCGCTTCAGGCCAAATACAAGCATATTTTCGTCTCTCAATTTCAAAACAAGAAGAGCCCTATTTTAAAATTGGTCAAATGGGCGGGCTATCAAGACGACAATCTGGCCTTTACGCCGGCGCCTCATGCCGTTGTGTTTCGAAAAACGGGATATTCTGCCTATTTGCTGGAAATGAGCGCCTTTGATGAGATTCACTTGTGCGGCTGTTACACAGATTGCTGTATTTATAAAACCGCTATGGATTTGATTGAAAAGGGTATTCGCCCGGTGGTGTTAAAAGATTATTGCTTCAGCCGCAACAAACGCTGTCACAACATGGGCTTGCAGTTGTTAGCACACAACATCGGCACGCGCAATATTCGATAGATACCGGGCTGGGCTACACACCACGCCGGCGGACTAAAAAAAATATAACTTGACCTGGAGCGTGTTTCGGTTATACTGGTATGCGTTTATTTGCAACAACGAAAAGGATTATACAATGCATAAACACTTTTATTTAGCCTTGTGCGGCATGACCATCTTGGCGGCCTCTCAGGCGTTAGCCGGTGGGTACCAATTACAGGAATACTCTGTCACATCGGCAGGTCGCGCTTTTGCCGGTGCCGGTATTGTGGGCGACGATTATTCCGCCATTGCTTTTAACCCGGCGGGTATGGTTTTAAAACAATCCGGTGTGCAAATCGGTGCTATGGGTATGGATATTCACTCTCATATCAGAGGGCGTTTAAGCAACGATGCTCCGGGCGATTATGGCAAGTTGCGTAATTTTGCAGTAATTCCTCATGGCTTTGGCCAATATGCGCTTTCTGAAGATTGGCGTATCGGTTTAGGTGTTTACGTTCCGTTCGGTTTGGGCACTTATTATAACAAATCTTGGTTTGGTAAGACACACGCCCTCTCCAGCGAGATTCAAGCCATTGACATCAACCCGTCTATCGCGTGGAAGGCTTCCAAGTGGTTTAGCGTCGGCGGTGGTGTTATTTTTGAGCGGATGGAAGCGCGTTTAACCAACATATTTGCTCTCAATGGTAACATGTCCGACATGAATGCTGACGGTTGGGGACATGGTTGGAACGCGGGTGTGATGGTCACCCCAACAGAAACAACACGTTTCGGTATCGCTTATCGTTCTCCAGTAGTGCAACGCATCAAAGGCAAACATCATTTTGCCGGTTTAACGGAAGGCATTAGCAGCACCAAACTGGTCGATCCCGAACACATCCAATTGACCGCTTATCAAGAAGTGGGTAAATTCGGCTTGTCCGCTATGGCGCGTTGGACACGTTGGAGCCGTTTTAGCCTGTTATCCATTGATTCGACTGCTCTGTCTCCGTTGGGAGCCAGCCCGTCTCAAGTCGAAGAAAATTGGCGTAACACATGGACATTTGCCGGTGGTGTAGATTATCACCGTTGCCCGCATTGGACTTTCCGTGCCGGCTTGGCGTATGACCAAGGCGCCGTCAAAGATCCTGTCCATCGCACAGCGCGTGTGCCGGATAGTAATCGTTGGATTTCCAGTTTAGGTGCCAGTTACACAATGGGCAATTGGCAGTTTGACGCCAGTTACTTCCATATGTTCTGGGGCAAAGCGCGTGTGAATAGCACAGCGACAACCGCTCCGGGCGGCACAAGAATTACGGGCACCTACAAGACACAACTCAACAGTGTTGGTCTTGCCGCGCAGTATAATTTCTAATGGCGTGATTTAAAAAAAAGAGCCTGCTATGCGGGCTCTTTTTTTTATTGACATTTTGGCTAAATTATGCCTATACTCATCCTCTGCAACGAGGTTGATATGCCATCATTTGAAGATACCGTTACGCAATTATTTTACAATATGAGTCGGGTCAATTATGCCCTGAAATATTTGCGCACCGTGCCTCAAATGCGACCCATTTTGCGCAAATTGCCTCATGAACTGGCCTATGAGTTTTCCTCTAACATGCTCACGCCTGCGCATTATTCGACGGTGGGTAATAAGGTCGTCATCAATCCGCTGTATATGGACATGAAAACGCCGCACAAGCGTTTGACCTTTTTGACGATATTAGCGCATGAGTTAGGCCACGCGAATCAACATCGGGAAGGCTTGTTTTACGCCTCAACCAAAGGCCCAACATTCAGCGACACTTTCCGTATGTTCAAGTTGATGGAAATGGAAACGCGCTTGTTGGAAGCGTCGGTCGAAAATGAGTTGCTGAAAAGAGATGAGTTCAAAGACTGTAAGCCCTCGCACGACTGCATTTGCTATCGCCAGAAACTTATCAAGGCCAACAACGATGTGTCCAAAGCCAACAGCGATTTTGTCTTGACGTATTGGCGCAACGGTGTGGGTGAAAAGGACTTATCGTTTGATACACGAAATCATATCAACTATATTTTTATGTTCTACACGGAACAGGCCTATCGTTTGGCCTATGAAGCCCACTGCCCTTTGTGGGGGCTAACCCCGACTGATCCTCAACCACCACTTCATTTGGTCAAGCGCTATCTGACGCGGATGAAAATCAAAGACACAGACCCGAAACTGTTTTTGAAAAATAAGTTTGATCATGTCGTCACAACAAACGATTTCAGACATGGCATTACCGTTTTGAACTTTGACGGAACGATCTTTTCTAACCTGCGCCCGACGACACATCCGCTGTATGACAAATTGACCTATTATGAAAATAACCAACCGACTCAGGCCTATTTACGAGACAGTCAGACAAAGGAAAATCGGCTCTGGAAGCGCGGCTCTTATCAACAGATTTTAAGACAACAGCCGGTGCGCCATCTTGTCATCACCCATCACAAAGATTTCCAACTGACAGATGACCCCGAAGTGAAGGAAAAAGAATAAGCGATGATTACATTTTTACTGGCCTGTTTATGTTTGATTTTAGGCTATGTGTTTTACGGCGCATTTGTGGAGAAAATATGGCACCCGACCGGCAAGCCCACACCGGCTGTCGCGCATCCGGACGGCGTAGATTATGTGCCGCTGCCCACCTATAAAACCTTTTTTATTCAATTTTTAAATATCGCCGGTTTAGGCCCTGTTTTTGGCGCACTGTTAGGCGCTATCTATGGTCCGGCCTGCTTTTTGTGGATTGTGCTGGGATGTATTTTTGCCGGTGCTGTGCATGATTACCTGTCTGGGATGTTGTCCTTGAAACACGACGGCAAATCCATCACTTTTCTCATGGAAACCTATTTCGGTGCGCGCGTCAAATATCTTGCCTTTGTATTGATAATTGCCATGCTCGTGCTTGTCGGGTGCGTGTTTGCCACCAGTCCGGCGCATATGCTGGCACAGCAAACGCAGTCGGCTCTGTGGATTTGGCTGTGTGTGATTTTCGGTTATTACTTTATCGCCACGCTGTTGCCCATAGATAAACTGATCGGGCGCGTTTATCCGTTTTTTGCGGCTGGCCTGATTATCGGCAGCGTCGTGCTGATTGTGGCCTTGTATATGCAGGGAGCGCCCCTGTGGATTCCTATGGACCTGCACAATCATCATCCCAAAGGCTTGCCCATGTTCCCGTTGATGTTTATTACGATTGCTTGTGGCGCGATTAGTGGCTTTCATGCCACACAATCCCCGATGATGGCGCGCTGCCTGACAAAAGAAAAATACGGACGTGTGATTTTTTATGGCGCTATGATTTTGGAAGGCATTATTGCGCTGATTTGGGCGACCTTAGGCATGACCTTTTTCCCTGATTCTGCGGCGTTACTCGCCAAAGTGAATGAAGTTAAAATCCCGGGCGTTGTGTCGCATATAGCGCAAGGGCTGGTCGGCGATGTGGGTGGTTTTTGCATTGTGCTGACGGTGGTAATATTAGCGATTACGACGGGCGACACTTGTTTCCGTTCGGCGCGCTTGAGTTTGGCCGATTGCCTGCGTATGTCGCAAGACAAAATAGCAAAGCGCCTGTTACTGACCGCGTGCGTGTTGGCCATGGGTATTGCTTTATCTGTGATAGACATCTCGACAATTTGGCAGTATTTCGGTTGGGTCAATCAGTCGTTAGCCACCGCCACTTTGTGGATGGTAACCGTCTATTTGTATCAAAAGAGCAAGTTGTTTTGGGTGTCGTTAGTGCCTGCTGTGTTCATGACAGCTGTTTGTGGCACTTATTTGATGTATGACCCCCTGTTTTTCCATCTGCCGATTGAAACAGCACGCATTATCGGCGGTGCTATCGCGTTGTGCATTTTGGCCTTTTTCTTTATCCGCCCACCCAAACGCGTTTTAAGGTAAGGCTAAGGGCTTGCCGGTCCAGGGCGTTGCCTTTGTAACCCCATCCACATAAAAAATGTTTGATTTCATTGTAAGTTTTGGTTATACTGACTTGTATAGATTTTTTAACAACTTTATGGAGGACACATGAGTACACGGCATGAACTATTAGTAGATGAAACAGTCAACACACCACGGGGCACGTTACAAGTGAAAAGAGTGTTTACATACTCACAGAATCTGCCTTGCGATACAGGCAATCAAGATGAAGTTTTTATAACCGAACTTGACAGCAACAACCAACCCAACGGATTGAAGGTATCTTTTAAAGATTCTCGTGGTTATAGGGCACCCGACAAAGCTCGTTTTCTCTGTGATGTTCTCCCTGTCACAAATGGTGTGCTCAATGGTGTAGGATATCGTTTCTCGAGTGATGGTGGATTACGGGCGATCAATGTCTGGAAAAATGACGAGATTATC
>JAGDDD010000041.1 GCA_017958225.1 Alphaproteobacteria bacterium | reverse complement strand
GGAACAGGCAATCAGACAGCAAACAGCACTTCCCGGTCACTTTAACCGTTGTTTTAGCCAACAAACCGGCGGCTTTAGCTCACCTATCCACCGCCATAGCCAAGCAAAAAAGCAATATATCACGCCTGGAAACTGTGTCTGTCTCCCCGGGCTATATGGACCTGGCGATTGAAATAGAAGTCTTGAATAAGCAACATCTAGAAGACATTATTTTAGCTTTGAAATCCGAACCGGATGTCATGTCTATTAAACCGAGGAACGACGCATGATTGCAGGTATCGGCACAGATATCGTCTGTATCTCTCACTTTGAACAAGCCCTATCCAAAATGGGCGACAAAGGTATTCAGCGGCTTTTTACGCCGGCAGAACAAGCCTGTGCTAAAGCGCGTGCCGCCCTGACGATTCAGACTTATGCCAAACGCTTTGCGGCCAAAGAAGCGGTAGCAAAAGCGCTCGGCACCGGCATAGGTGCTGTTGCCTGGACACAAATAGAAATCACCAACAATGCACAAGGTGCCCCTATGGTCCAACTACACGCAGATGCCGCCAAATTGTTGGCTGAAAAGGGAGAAAATCCCTACATACACCTTTCCTTGTCTGATGATGGGGATTACGCGCAAGCGTTCGTCGTTATTGAGGTAGCCGGCTCTGAAAACGATTAGCCTCGTCCGGCAAATCTAATAATAAATAGTCATCCAAAATCTTTTGCCGCACACCAACGTCGGTCGGCAAAGTGTGTTCCAACGCGTCAAAGGCATACCACAAAGTCAAGCGGTCAAACGGCTTTTGTAAAACGGATATGCCCTCTTGTAAAATCTCTTGCCGTTCATTGGACGGACATAAGGACAAAGCCGACACATAATCTTGCGTCTTTCTATACAAGGGCAACAAAAGCGCATTGGCCTGTTTGACAAAGTCGGGAGCCGGATACGCCAGGCGCAACATTTCCACTTCGGCAATAACATCAGCCGGCGCTCTGCGCTTGACATTATCTTTCAACTGCCGCAGCCGCAACCAGCATTGTTCTGCCGACAAGTCCTGTGTCAGTGTTGTTTTCCCCTGCAGCACGTCAAAATGTTGCGCTTGATATTTATTCAAAGGCAAAGCTGACAAAGTCTGTATCACTGTTTTATTAGTCGGGTCTTGTTCCAAAGCGACCAACAAGGCTTGCGCTAACAAAGTATCCGTCGTGTGCGTCCGCAAGGCCTGAATAGCCTCTTCTGAAAAATGCGACTTGATGGCTTTTAACCAAAGCGCCACCGTCACATCCGTCTTCAAATACGGATTTTGCCATAGCGTCATACCGTCCGGATCTTTGTTCAACCATAGGGCCAGCCCTTTCAAAGCCAACGCATCATCCGTGCGCAAAGTGTTCAAAACGGACAAGGCCTCGGGCACAAACCCTTGCGATAGATACAACCGCGCCAATTCTAATTTTAAGGTGCTGCTCTGACGCATAGACAAAACATCCACCAAAGAGCGCAACTTTTGCGTCTCTAACACCAGCCAGGCAGGCTCTTTTTGCTTTTCGGGAGCAAAATCCAAAGCGCCCTTACGGAAAGCGGGCACAAAGGGCACATCCTGTGTCACCGCAAAGGGACGATTAAAGACAATTTCCACCCCGTCCGCCACCTGGTTAAATTGGACAGAATCCTTTTTAACAACGACCACCACACCCATGCGTGTTGCCGGCAAAGTCACTTCCAAAGTTCCCATGGTCCGTGGCACAAAAACATCGGCCTGAGGGAAAATAACCAACAGCTCTTGCGTCAAAGGATCTTTGACTTGGACGGGATCCACGCTGACGGGCAAGAAAAGCCGATCATCTTTTTTAGTGGGCACAAGAGGTTTATTTTGCGCCTGTGTAGAAACAAACCGCGCGGCCTCCCCCTGATGAGACAGGCGATAAATCACAACATCATCCGCCACCAATTGTTGCTCTTTTTCAAAGGCTTGCATAGGGGTAAAGGCTTCGGCATCAGCCACAAACCACAAGACGCCATTGTAACTGAATACGGCGCGAGACGGCATCGTGCCGGCAACAGCCATCGTCGCCCACACACACCACATCAAAATCCAAAGACATTTAGTCATTGTGCTCCGCCAAACGCAAAGTCCATTTGTGCGCCAAATCTTCCGGCAATTTTGCTAAAATCAGCGCCGAACGATAAGAAGGAATACGCTGGAATATATCAAACGCTTCCTCTTCCGGCATCGCTGACAACAAGCGCGCCGCATCAACGGGCGACATATATAAATACATCTGCACAACGGGCGAAATCTCTTCTTGTGTGACAGGATCCACAAACTCTAAAGAAGGCGCAGGGCGTGCCGATTGCTGGTCCAACCATTTTTTACGGGCCGCCAAATCGTTAAGCAGTTGTAATTGCGCGTTAGAAACGCCCTTGTCCAATTCCAAAACAGGCACCTCTTGTGCCCAAGCCGGCAGCGCCAATATCAACAAAGCCAGTCCAACGATGCGTCTCATGCGGACCTCTTCAAACGTTTTAGGGCATCTTGTAATTGCTTTTCGGCTTCAGATTGATAGACATCAACCGCCGGCTCCGGCGTGTGCCGTGCCATAGGCTCAAACACAGGCTGATCTTCTGTTTCCTGGCGTGGAGACGAGCCTTGTCGTGCTGTGTCCAACAATAAGGCCAAATCGTCACGCAACAAGACGGCTTTTTTCATTTCCCGCTGTAATTGCGTTGCGGTCAAATCAATGTTTTTCTGCATTTGCGTCAAAGAGTGTTCGGCATCTTCAACAATCAGGCGGAAGTTTTGCACAGTTTTCAGTATTTCTCTTTTTGTGTCCTGAAACACAGACAGCCGATAATTCAAAATCATCGCATACACAATGGCGATGGCCAACAAAACCAAAAGAATCACATATAGCGCTTGTGTTACTTGCATCCTGCGACTCCTTTATCTATGACAACGGCATCTTTTTGGCTGGTCAATTTGCCTTCAAACAAAGGAACCTGCTCGCATTGGACAACCACCGTCTTGTTTTTGTTCAAAGCAAGAAACTGACCTTTCTTCAAATTAAACAGGTTTTTAAAGGGCACATTTTGCTTTCTTAAAACAGCGGACATTTCCACATTGACCCGTTGCAGATGGTGTGCCATCGCTTCCGACATCGGCGTTGCGGGCGCGTTATCGCGTTCAAACTGTTCCCCGACCACCTGCGCCGACATAGGCAAAACCAAAATCAAGCGCCCTTCTGTCTGGTCCAAACGCACGCTATATTCGCCAATCAGTTTCTTTTCCGGCGCACAGTGCGTCAAAACCTCTGCTGGGGCCAGCAAAGCGGATGCGGCTTGTAAGGGCATTTTGAGCGTCGCAGAAATCGCCGACAACATGGCTTTCATTTGCTCTTGTAACACCGTCGATTCAATGTGCGTATAAGAATCTTTGTGCAACGTGCCTAAACCGCGCCGACCACCCAACATCATATCCAACAAGGCATAGGCCAAATCAGCGTCCAACACCAACAAACCGGCATCCTTGTCCGACACAAAGGGCAAAATACACATATCGGACATCAGTTGCTTTTGGTATTCGTTTAACAACATTTCCTGAACGCAAGGGGTGGCAAAACTGACGAAGGGCGAGCCTGTTTTGTCTTTGAACACCGCAGTCAAAGCTTGGGCAACATGAGCAAAAATCTGACTTGTTCCACAGGTAACAGGGGCAGACGGCACATCCATTTTCATAAAGGACGCATGCCAGGCACCGCGCTCTTGTGCCGGCGACAACAAGGCTTTAATTTCCTCGTTTGACAAGACAGTGCTTAAAGAAACCTGTTCGTCCATCACTTGTCCTCCGCAGCACCTTCCAGCACCAATTCGCTGATCAGTACATCTTGCACCACCACCGGCGCCAGCACCCATTGAACGCGTTGCAAAATGGCTTGTTTTAAGCGATACAAGGCTTCCGGGTTGTGGATATCCTGCACCGACAAACCGCGCGCAAACAACAAAATGCTTTCTTTAACCGCCGGTAAAGCATTATAGACGTCTTTAACATCCGAGCGATGAGACACCACCAGGGCAACAGAGAGGCGCAGCACAGGCCCCACTTCTTTGTCAGCCAACACATTGACCGCCACCGAGGGCAACGGCAGAAGGTATTCCCCCTTCCAAACAGTGGGTTGTAAATCACATACAACGGGCGCTTCTTCAACCTGTGTCGGCGTCTGATAAGATTGAACAACATGCACCAAAATCCAAATGGAAAACACAACAAACAACGCAGCAATGACCATACGGACAAAGCCGACTGTTTTTCCCTTTGTTATCTCATCATCTATTTGCATACGCTGACCTCTATAATGCCCTGCTTATAGTTCTAGCGGATGTTTGGTTAATAAGTAGTTTATATTATGAAGAAAGATTACGCTTCGGCCGGCTCAACAGAATCTTTGTTCTGTTTGCGCTTTATGTGCAGTTTGGTTGTTTTCGGCTCTTCCGGAACAACCGCATCCATAAAAGGCAGGGACGCCAAGTCGTTAGAGGCCGCAGGTTCGGCTTCCACAGGCGCAGCCTCTTCTTCAAGGGCCGGCTGTTCGCACACAACCTCTTCCGCGGGGGCTTCCACAGGACGCGGCGCGTTTTCTGACGGAGTGTTCAGGGTCATAGCAAACAACCGCGCATAATGATCTGCGTATTGGAACATAATTTCAGCCTGAATACGATCTGCATGCTTCATATCTTTAGCCGCAGACATATATTTTTCCATCAGTTGTTGAGCTGTTCCGCGCAACCGACCGCAAGGGCCCGAACTGTCAAAAACAGTGTTGCGTGTAATGGTATTATTAGAACGATACCCGTTAAAGCGTCCATGACGCCCGCCGGAGCGATACTTAAAAGACTGTTTCATTTATCACCAATGTTTATAAAATTTACTATCTTTTACTCATTTTTCTTAGGAAAAGATAGATTCTTAACGGTTCCTTTCGAACCTATGTGACTGATTATACAGAAAACGAAAATAAAAGCAAGTGTTTTTTATAAAAAAAGCCAAAATCTATGACCGGGAGAGCGGTTTATAGTGAATACGGTGCGGCTGATCGGCTAAAGCGCCCAAACGCCGCTTTCTGTCTTGCTCATATTCGGCATAGTTGCCTTCGAACCACACCACCTGACTGTCGCCTTCAAAAGCCAAAATATGCGTTGCCAACCTGTCCAAAAACCAACGATCGTGCGAGGTAATCACGGCACAGCCGGCAAAATCAGACAGGGCCTCTTCCAGCGCACGCAAGGTATCCACATCCAAATCATTGGTCGGCTCGTCGAGCAAAAGCACATTGGCCCCACTTTTCAACATCTTGGCCAAATGAACGCGGTTGCGCTCACCGCCGGACAACTGCCCTATTTTCTTTTGCTGATCCGGCCCTTTGAAATTAAATTGCGCCACATAAGCCCGCGACGCGATTTCCCGCTTGCCCAAGGTCAAAATATCTTTGCCTTCGGAGATTTCCTGCCACACGGTATTGTTATCGTTCAAAGCATCCCGCGTCTGATCCACATAGCCCAGTTGCACCGTTTCGCCAACGCGCAAAGTGCCCTCATCCGGCTTTTCCTGCCCGACAATGATGCGCATCAGCGTCGTCTTACCCGCGCCATTAGGCCCGATAACACCCACAATACCACCGGCCGGCAAATTAAAATTGAGTTGCTCAAACAACAACTTGTCGCCATAGGCTTTGCGCAAGCCCTCGGCCTGCAACACCACATCGCCCAACCGCTGCCCGACAGGGATAAAGATTTGCGCCGAGGCCACCGATTCTTGCTTGGCGTTCTGCACCAACGTTTCATACGCTTTAATACGCGCTTTAGATTTCGCGTGTCGTGCCTGCGGTGATTGACGTATCCAGTTGAGTTCCTGTTGTATCACGCGTTGATAGGCCGAGGCGTCTTTTTCTTCCTGCATCAAGCGTTTGTGCTTTTGTTCCAACCAACTGGAATAGTTGCCCTCGTAAGGTATCCCATGCCCGCGGTCAATTTCTAAAATCCAGCCGGTCACATTGTCCAAAAAATAGCGGTCATGCGTCACCATCACAATGGTGCCTTCATAGGCCTTCAGGTGCTGTTGCAACCACTCCACCGATTCGGCGTCCAGGTGGTTTGTCGGCTCGTCAAGCAACAACAAATCTGGTTTAGACAGCAACAGGCGGCACAAAGCCACGCGGCGTCTTTCCCCACCCGACAGTTTATCCACAGGCCAATCGGCCGGCGGACAACGCAGTGCGTCCATGGCAATCTCCAGCGTTCTCTCAATCTCCCAACCGTTACACGCGTCTATTTTCTCTTGCAAGGCTGCCTGCTCTGCCAACAAGGCATCCATATCCGCATTTTCATCGGCAAAAGCCGCGGAGACTTCTTCAAAGCGTTTGAGCAAATCGCGCACAGGCGCAACACCATCCATGACATTTTCGCCCACGGTTTTGGTCGGGTCCAATTTCGGCTCTTGCTCCAGGTAACCGACGCGCACACCGTCAGCCGCCCACGCTTCACCGCGGAAATCTTTATCTATACCGGCCATGATCTTTAACAAGGTCGATTTACCGGCGCCATTGACACCCAACACACCGATTTTTGCCCCGGGCAGAAACGACAAAGAAATGTTTTTCAAGACCTCGCGCCCGTCAGGCCAAGTCTTGCACAAATCGTTCATTACATAAATATATTGATACGCCGGCATGCTTTACACTCCCGAAGATCCAAAGCCCTTGTCGCCGCGTTGCGTTGCAGACATATCGGTCACTTCCTCGATTTGCGGGCGGACAATCGGGCAAACCACCGCTTGAGAGATACGATCCCCCGGCTGAATAGTCACATCTTCTGTGCTGGAATTAAATAAAATGGTCTTATATTCTCCGCGATAGCCCCAATCTATGGTGCCCGGCGTGTTAAGCACAAACAAACCGGCTTTAGCCGCCAAACCGGAACGCGGGCGTATTTGCACTTCATAGTCACTGCTATCCGCTTCCATCTCCATTTGGACCCCATTGGGCACCAAAGCACGCTGTCCGGCCTTTAACACCAAAGGCTCGGCTATGGCGGCACGCAAATCCAGTCCGGAATCGCCCGGATGAGCAAACGCTAAACGCGGCCAGTCGGGCAAATAATTGGGTAAATATTTGATTTTCAACTTCATCTTAACTGCAGGAATAGCATATAAAAAACAAAAAGGCAAGTTTTTTCAAAAAAGACTTTACTTTTTTGCGAAAAACGAGTAAAATATGCATTGTGGTTGCGGATATGGCGGAATAGGTAGACGCAACAGACTTAAAATCTGTTGGGACTTTGCTCCCGTGCCGGTTCGATTCCGGCTTTCCGCACCAATTAAAGAACAACATATAGGAGAAACAGACATGACAAAAAAAGATAACTACACACAAGAAGAATTAAAGGAAGCCATTCGTTTTCGAGCTGAGATTAATGTTGGGGCGGCATCCGCAGAGAAAGCTAAACAGGCGAAGGCGTTCCCATGGACAGTTAGATCCTTAATGTCCAAAGCACAGAAAAATCCTGATTACGCATATTGGGCGGTACAAGCTTATAGAGATCACTGCAAAATCCCTCTCGAAGGACGTGAGGCGGATAAGCGGAGACTTATAAACTTGAAAAAGTTCGATTTTAAAAGACAAAACCAACAATCACAAAATGCAATGTAGAACCCGCGTTATTTGAGTTTTCTGACCAATCCAAACAAGATATTAGGGAAACTGATATGCCAAAGAAGGCAAAGAAAGAATTACATAACCCTATGTTAGAAACAATTATTGACGCGCGAGCCAAAGAGCTTGCCGATCAAGCCTGCGCAGATAAACTGAACTGGGAAAAGGGAAAGTATCAGGAAGAATGGGAAAAACAATACACAAAGATACGCCTAATCTTGCTAGCAAAAGCCGCCGAAGAACAAGAGTTCTCAGAAGAGGATGAACAGGGCTCCCCCACGCGACGTGGCAAAGGACGGCGCGTAAGATGCAAAAAGAAGGCCCAAAAACGGCGTGTGAAGCGGGCTCAAAAACAAGGCCAAAAGAAAACTCAAGTGCGCGGCGTGAAGAAGGCTCAGGCACGAGGCGTGAAGAAAACGCAACCGCGACGCCTTAAGAAGCATCAAATGCCCCAATTGCAATACCTTGACGATGGCGGACATCAAAAATCTTAAACAATCAACAACACATAGGAGAAATTGACATGAGAGGCAAAAAGACAACTAAACTGGAAGATGCTATTATCTGGCTCGCGCATATCTACGCTCGTGCCACCATCGATAGCCTTGAGAATACCGCACTTCATCAAGATGTATACGAAGATATCTGCGAGAAGAAAGGTAAGGAATTTACTGAAAAAGCTCAAAAAGACAAGAAATTTGCTGCGAATCTTTTAAAAACTTACAGTGAGTATCTTAAACTGCCCAAAAAAGAACGCCCCTTCTTTGATCAGGTGCAGATAAATAGGGTGGGTCATTACGTCCCAAAAACCAACCCAATGAATAAAAACTTTGTAAAAGACTAACCCTCAAAAAATTAACAACACATAGGAGAAATCAATATGACAGTAAAACCAGTCAGACACAACGAACAAAATTCTAAACCATCCGTGCAAAAATACATGGACAAAAAAGCCCAAAAAGTGACTTTTACACAAGAAGAACTACAAAAAGCTATTGAGTTACGAGCTGAAATCCTCTCTAAGGCAGGGAAAGGAACCTACACAGAACTAGTGGAAGACTTGACGCAACAGGCAACTGATACACAATTTTTACAAGATATTGATATTATAGAAGATTACCGTTATTCTCGTGAAGTAAAGAATCGTGACAGGTATGTACAGAACCGTGTAAGAGGTGCTAAAAAAGCCTTTCACGCACAAAAGGAGCCAACACAGTATGAAAGGTGGAGAATAGGTGCCTACCACATAGCCGAACAGAACCGTAAAAGATATAAAAATCCAGAGGAACAAAAGGCACAAATCAAAGACCAAGCCGAATTCTTGATCGGAAGGGCCGCTAGCAAGCTGGAAACAAGACAAGTGCTTGAAGACGCTTATAAAGACTATTGCAAACAAAAATCTCAAAACAAAAAACGCCTGCGTGCAGCACACCGCGCGAACCCAGGGAAACGACCACCTAAAGAATATGAGTGACATAATTTAAAACTAGCTCATATTACCCGTAAAAAAAACACCCTCATTGTGAGGGTGTTTTTTTATAATTGACAAGGACCATCAGCGCGTAACTTTTGCTACTTTTGGTATAAGCTTCCCGCCCCTGTTGGCCATACCTACCACTCTTTGATTGCTGGTGATTGTTCCCTCTTTCCGATAGTGTGCCGTGAGAACGGCGAGCAACCTTTTTTGAGCCTTATCATCCTTGGAAGGATTGTTCCTTGTCTGTCTTGGTTTCCGACGACGCGCCTTTCTCTGTTCGCTAGTAAGAAGTCGCTTACCCTTCTTCGTATGTTTCTCATCTTTTTGAGCCTGTTTTGCCACAGTCTGACCCGATACGATACGCGCACCAGAATTGTTTTCTGGTTTCGTCATATCTTGTGCTTTATTATCCACAAGATTGATCTTGCCATTACCACCAGTGCCTGTCGGGGATCCCGGAGTGGATGTATTGGAATTGGTAGATTGATTATTCTCCGCAGAGGGTGTTTCCGTATAGGGCAATTCAATCACAGTCTGATCATTTTGTGAAGATTCATCCGGCAAACCCAACACGTTATCTACATCATAGCCAATCTGTTTATCTTTGCCGGGATACCACGAGCTTTCGATACCCAGATAATCGCCAGGCATGCCATATCTTACAACCCCATCTTCGTCCGTTCCCAGGTAAACCATTTTAACAGCCAACTGACCTTTGTCATTCACAGACAGGAACCGGCTTACCGGTCCCAGGTCACGAGGCCCAGACGGCCCCACAGAGCGCGAACCCAAAGTAGCAAGGACTGTCGGATCCAACCTGGCCAGATCACTTGGAGGTAAAGTGGTAAGAATGCGTGGATCTAATGTAGCAAGAACATGTGGATCGGAAAGCGCCACCTCATAAAAAGTCTCCGTGCTCCCTGTTTCGGCATTACGTTTTAATTTCGCCATAGCAGAAACAAGAGCATTTGCCCACAATTTACCCTCTTTATAGGCCGCTAAAAAGTCATTAATCCACTTAGCGACTTCCGGTGGCATCGCATTCTGCCCGATATCCCAACCTTGTTCCACCGATAACTCAAGCAGCGTTTTATTTTTCTTTTGATTTAACTTGAAGGTAGCACCATCTACACAAATAAGTAAATCGCCGGCTTTTGAATATTTAAAAGTCGCGCGGCTCATCAAATCTGCAAACGTTTCATCTGCCATTTTCTTCTCCTTTGTTTAAATGATTATAGGCATATTATACACCCAAATGGTATTAAAATCAACTATTGTTTTGCGGGCAATTCGGTCGCGCCCCACTCCACCACCGTAAAGCCATTGCGGAAAGGCATAGGCGGCAAGATTTGCGCCGGCACCTGTTCCCCCGGTTCGGCAGGGCGAAAACTCATCATAACCCGTATCAGCGTATTCGGCTGAGGCGTGATAATCAGCGGCATATTCTCGTCTATTTCCGCCCTCGTTTGGAAACGAATAAAGTTATACGCATTGCTCTCCAACCTGGGCAGCCAATAAATAATAAACTCTTGCGCTTCACGCTCTGTCAAGCCAAACCACGCCAACTTTTCTTCCAAAAAGCGCACGGTATCCGGACCGGCCACAATAAAGCCATCCTGTTGTGATTGAATGCCCGTATGCACACCTTCCCAATACAAAGAATAATAGTGCCGTCCAGTGTTGTCGTCCGTCAAATCGCCATTAGGTTGAGCGGTAACTTGCCAACCGCCGTTGTATTGTGGATAAGTGTGCGTCAGATTTTCCGGTCGTCCGAGTTGCACAAACACATCTGTCGTTTCAGTCGGATACAGATAAATGACGGGTTTAGCATCCATACACTCCAACGATGTGCAATGGCAACTGTGTCCTCCATCTCCACTGGCCGACAGATAACAACATTTATGTTCCCCCGTAGGGCAACCATCGTATAACCAATACCACAGGCCGCCACAAATCACACCCAAGAACACTAAAGCGATAATAATCTTTTTCTTCAAAGGTGGTTTTGCTTTGCGTTTTGCCATAGTCCTCTCCTTATCTCACGTTAGCCTAGGCTTATTATAGGCGCTGACAGCCCCAAAATCAACTATTGTTGTGCGGGCAATTCGGTTGCGCCCCACTCCACCACCGTAAAGCCGTCACGCGCCGGCGTTTCCGGCAGCACCTGCTCAGTGACCTTGATAGGCTTTTGCAAATTGGCGTATTCCATCATAACGCGTATAATCGTCTTGGGGAAAGGCTTGATAATTAAGGGCATATGCCGATCCTGCTCTCGCCTTGTCTGAAAGCGAATATAGTTATAAGGGCTGCTTTCCAATTTGGGCAGCCAATAAACGATAAACTCTTCGGCCTCGCGCTCGTTCAAGCCCAGTTTTGCCAACTGCGTTTCCAAAAAGTTGATGGTATCTTCGCCACGCACAATAAAGCCCTCTTCCATAGGCGCAGGCGCCCTGGTATTCTCGCCTTCCCAATACAAAGCATAGTAATACCGCCCTGTTTTAGGATCTGTCAAATCGCCATTGGGTTGCGCCACCACTTGCCATCCGTCGTTGTATTTCGGATAGGTGTGGGTTACTTTGTCCGGGCGTCCCAACTCAACAGAGACCTTCATCTCACTTTTGGGATACAGGTAAATAATGGGCTTATAGAACATACCATCAAATGTCTCATGCGTACCAGAAGATTCATTATCAATTGCATCGGTATAGCGCCTATACTGACCGATCGGACGCCCATTCTCTCCGCCGAAAAAATAAATTGCCAACGCACCTGCCAAAAGGACAAAGACGACACCCCACGTAATCTTTTTGCGCAAGCTGGTTTTCTTTGACGTCCGAGTTTCTTTTTTCTTTTTTGCCTTTCGTGCTTTTTTCGCCATTGTTCTCTCCTTTATTTATCCATGTCAATTAGTTCGTATTTGCGTGAGCCTAAACCGATTTTAGCACCATAAACCAACTGATGCAAACCCTCGCGCGATTCAATACGCTTTTTAATATCGTGCAGTTCCTTTGCCGGCGCTTGATAGACCAAATCAATTGAGGCTTGATCCACCGCCAAAATATCCGTAGAGGCCAAAATACCGATATCGCGTATCGTCGGCTCGGCCGCATCAACGCCCATACAATCACAATCAACGGACATACGACGCAGAACGTTCAAAAAAGTGATGTGCGGAGCAAAGTAATCTACCGTGGCTTTGGCAGACTCTACCATATTTTCCATAAAAGGCTTTTTGCAGATGGACCATTGGTCTTGTCCGGGATAAGTGTGCAGCATTTTCTTGCCGATTTTGCCGTCCGCGCAACCGATAGCAATATTTTTAATAGAGCCGCCAAAACCGCCCATCGTATGACCCTTAAAGTGCGTCAAGACTATCATAGAATCATAATTTTTAATGTGTGAGCCCATGGACATGGCCGTAAAGTGCTTGCCGCCATGCACCGGCAGCATCACAGCCCCCTCTTCATCCAAGATATCGACAGTGGCGAACTTATCCCAACCATTGATATGTATCGTCTCTCGATGGCCGGCTGTCGTTTGACGTGGGCTTTCGTAATATACATTAGTATCGGCCAACACACTGCCCGGCACATCATCTATCAAGGCTTTGACCATATCGCGCGGCAACAGGTTGGGTCCGTGCGGTTCGCCGGTATGGAACTTGATAACCACCTTGCCGGTAATGTCTTGATTGACTTGATGGTAAAGTTTTAACAGGCCTTGCGGGCTGATATCGCGGGTAAAATAAACTTTAGGCATACATCCTCCTCTTCTTTTTCCAGTGTATATAAATCTGCCCACCCACGCAAGAAAAAATTGCACAGGTGTCCCCCCCCCCATAAAAACACCTTGCTTTTGGCGCAAGAGTGTGGTATAATGCGGTTTATAATTTCGACAGGAGAGAAATGATGAAATTAAGAGCACCTTATCCTTTTTGGAACAACAAACATGTGCAAGCTAATGATTTGCCAACACCCGAACAAATATCTCAAGATGATTATGCTACTTTACGGTTGAAGGGCGTAGATTGCTCTCAACTGGATTTGTCCGCCTATGATCCTCAATTGATCGAATTTGACGAAAACACAATTTGGCCAACAGATCTAGCAAAAATGCCGAAGGATTTTGACCCAAAAGAAACTATGGCATTAGGCAAGCGACTATTGAATGTGCAAGCTCTTCATAAAAAAGGACTGACCGGAAAGGGTTTATCTATTGCCATTATAGATCAGTTCCTATCTGATCATACGGAATATCACGACAACTTGGTGCATTATGAAGAAATTGGTTTTGATCAGCCACACTATGAAGAGAACCATGAAACTATGCATGGATCTATGCACGGCTCGGCCGTGGCATCTTTGGCCGTCGGCAAAACCTGCGGTGTCGCCCCGGATGCTAAATTATATTATTTCGCCGCCAATAATCACGTTGATGCTAACAACAAGTTTATCTCTATGAATTCAAAAGATTATGATAAAAAAGGATCTTCCCACAATTATGCTCGCGCGCTGGAACGGATTATTGAAATCAATAAAGAATTGGTTCAAAAAGGTGAAAAACCCATTCAAGTTGTCTCTATATCTTGGGGAGCAATGCACAAACGGGACAAAACGGGCGAATGGGCCAAGGCCATGGAACATGCCCAACAAAATGGACTGGCTGTACTCAATGCATCTTGTTTTGAAGGAACATCATTTTGGACATTTGCATTAGATAGGAAGTACAATCAACCAACTCAAGAAGGCAAAAACTATTTTCTCCCCCGATGGTTTGTAAATATTGCATTACCTCATCTAAAAAAAGAAGCCAAAAAGGGGTTATTGGCATTTCCTGCTGGACATATAACCACAGCATCAGAGATAGGATCAGATAAGTTTGTTCATTATGCTCGTGCCGATTACTCATGGAAAACACCTTATATTGCCGGTTTGTTTGTTTTGGCCCGGCAAATCAATCCTTCGGTAACACCTCAACAATTTTATGAGGCCACCGTAGCAACGAGCGCTCTAGGAAAAGACGGCATTGCAAGAGTTCCTAATCTCCTTCAATTAATGAACTTCTTGGAAAATGAATATACGCTCAACATAAAAAGACAAGCAATAAAGACCACAACAGCCCTACCTCAAACGCATAGTAAACTTTTCAATTTCATCAAAAATAAAGTCCAACAAAGAAAAGCAAAAAAAACACCAACAAAAGAGGCGTCACGATAAATAAAAGCGCTTGTTGGCAGAAGACTCTTTCATCTAATAAAAACACCTTGCTTTTTGTGTAAAAATTGGCTAGACTTGGGGGCAAGGTGAAATTATGAAGTTCTTGGATCAGGCGAAAATCTATATCAAAGCGGGCAACGGCGGTAACGGGGCCTGCTCTTTTCGCCATGAAAAGTTCTTGGAGTTTGGCGGGCCTGACGGAGGTAATGGCGGACATGGCGGTAATGTCATTTTAAAGGCCGTTCCCAACTTAAATACTTTAATAGACTTTCGCTATCAGCAACATTTCAAAGCCGAAAACGGACGCCCCGGCGGCGGCTCTCAATGCACAGGCGGCGCCGGCGAAGACCTGGTTATTTCCGTTCCCGTCGGCACAGAAGTCATGGATGAAAGCGGCACCGTGTCCCTGGCCGATTTGACTCAAGCCGGACAAACTTTCCTGATTGCGCATGGCGGTGCGGGTGGCCGCGGTAATGAATCGTATAAATCATCCACCTGTCAAGCGCCGCGACAAGCCGACAAAGGCGAAGAAGGCGAGGAACTGTGGGTGTGGTTGCGCTTAAAACTGATTGCCGATATTGGCTTGATAGGACTGCCTAACGCCGGAAAATCAACCTTTTTGACCGCCACCACCAAGGCGCGTCCCAAGATTGCCAACTATCCCTTTACGACGCTTCATCCGCATTTGGGCGTGGCCTATGTCGATGACCGCGAGGTGTTGTTTGCGGACATCCCCGGCCTGATTGAAGGCGCTTCGCAAGGCGTAGGACTTGGCACAAAGTTTTTGAAACATCTGTCGCGTTGTGCTATGCTCTTTCACTTGATTGCCGCCACAGACGAGGATGTGTTGGCCTCTTATAAAACAATACGCAAAGAGTTGGAAATATACGGCGAAGGGTTGGAGAACAAGCCGGAGATTATTGTGTTAAACAAATGCGATGCCCTGCCCGAAGCCGACACAAAAAAACTGGTCAAAAAATTGGAACGCTTTGGCAAGCCGGTCTTTGCCATTTCGGCGGTTGCCGGCACAGGTATCAAGGACTTGTTGCGCTTTGCGGTCCATAACTGGATGGAAAAGAAGGAAGAACTATGATTAAAAAAACTACGACAACAAAAAAGGCCCCGGCCAAGAAAAAACCGGTTATGAAAAAAGCGCCAGTGAAAAAAGAGGCGACTTTGCCCAAAGACACACAAAAACTGGCAAAAATGGTCGTTAAATTATTGGAAGACAACAAGGCGCAGGATGTGCTGACCATCTCGTTGATTGGGAAAACAACCCTGGCCGACGCATTAGTCATTGCGTCCGGCACTTCGACCCGCCATGTCATCAGCACCGCCATCAAGGTCGGAGAAGAGTTGAAAAAACTGGGCTTTAAGCCTCGTCTTGAAGGGCGGCAAAGTTCGGGCGAGTGGATCGTCATTGATCTCAACGACATTATTGTGCATATTTTCCACCCGCAAGCCCGCGCTTTTTATGAATTGGAAAAACTTTGGAGTCATACAAAGGAGTAGATATGTTACCGAAAATCTCTTTCGTTCGCTTACCGCATGCTGTTGGGTTACGTTTGCCGGCTTACACTGACGGCATAGGCACCACCTTACCAGTCTATGCTGCCTGCGCGGCCTCGGTTAAATTAGGCATCGGCGAAAGCGCTTTAATTCCCACCGGCTTGATATTCGCACTCCCCTTGGGGGCCGAGTTACAAATTCGCTCGTCACGCGCCGTATCTGAAGACACCGGCCTTATCGTTCTCAATGCGCCGGCCACCTATGATGCGTCCTCACGCGATGAATTGAAAGTACTTGTCCAAAACACAACGGATCGTACCTTGGTGATCCGCCGCGGGCAAGAGATTGCATCATTGGTGTTTGCGCCCGTGCTGCGTGTAACTTTGGATGAAGTGCCTGTGCCAACTAACGCCAAAAAATCTTCTTAAAGGAGTGATGAATGAAAAAATGGGCTTGGATTTTGTTTGTTGGGCTGTCCTTACCGGTATATGCAGCCACACTGCCTTATTTTGGCAGTCTGCGGGCAACCCAAATCAATTTAAGAACAGGCCCCGGAGAACGTTTCCCGATCCAATGGGTCTATACAAAGCCGACTCTACCCGTTGAAATCATCGACGAATTTGATGTGTGGTATAAAATCAAAGAAAAAGACGAGACACAAGGTTGGGTGCATAAAACCATGCTATCCACACGCCGAACAGCGCTGACAACAGCGGATCAGGCGGTTTCCGTCTATAAAAAGAAATCATTTTCCTCGCCTGTGATTGCTGTCTTGAAGGGCGAGTTCATTGTCAATCTTTTGTCCTGTCCAAAGGCGGAAAGTTTCTGTCTGATACAAGTGCAAGGCATAAAAGGTTGGGTGCAACGCAAAAACCTGTGGGGTCTATACCCAAACGAAGAGGTTAAATAATGCGGCGTATCCTGTGGTGTTTCGTCTATATTTGCCTGCTGGGCACAGCGCACGCCTTTACAATACAAGACTGGTCGCCTGAAACACAAGACCAGATAGAACGTATCAAGCCCGCCAGCCTGGATGAGCACACCTTATACGATAACAACAAAACCTACCATTTGACCCAACTGACGAAAAATCCGCAAGGCACGCACATTGTGGCTACGCCGGCAGACAACTTAAAGTTCGGGTGGCACGATGTGTTGGTGTTGGACGACAACGACAAGATTATCAAGCGCCTGACCGGCTATTTCATGGATGGCTATTACATTGGCAAAACGCCCTTAAAGGCCAAAATACTGAAACGTTACAGCCCTCGAAAAGACTATCAGGAAGCGTTTTATTTCCTGCAAAGCGACCCGACGCTTAAAATCTTTTTCTTAGGCAAAATGATTAGTGTGGTTAAAGGCGGGAAATACACCGATTTTAACTTGTGCCAGCCCTTTCAAATGCTCTTATTGACAGAAAACAAAGACCTTTTCAAAAACCCGGCCACCTTGAAAAACATTGTCAGCATCGTGAAAAGTTCTGCGGCCACAGTCTGCCCTGATGTCTCCTCTTTTGTGTTCAGCGCTTCCGATAATCCGCAAAATTATGAGGAAGATATTTTCTTTCAGGCCTTTTACAACAAAAATGCGCAAGGTGCCTGGATAGAGGACACGCGACATGCGGTCAATACCCTGCCCCAATCTATCGAAGAGGCCGTCAGCACCGATGACCAACCGCGTTACGCCAACGGACAGGCCATAGATTTTCCTATTCACCTGTTGAAAGCGGCGCAAGTCACCGATAAGGCCATGGAAGGCACGTTTGTGGCTCACATCGCAAAACTGGATACACAAAATGCCTGGATAGATTACCCATTCCCCATGGCCTTGTCATCCGCACGTTCTACAGGGTGGGCTTTAATCAAAGGGGTTATCACGCCCATGTCTGAAAAAGAAAAACGCCGCGCCGGCATTTCCTTGCAACAGGAAGCTGCCCCTGTGCGCGCGCTGAAAATTAAACCTTGCCGGCAAGAGTATTGCCAAGATTTACGCCTGTTTGAGTCTGCAACCGAGCAACTGAAAGGACAGACCCGATGAAAAGTGTATTTGTCTTTGGCGGCTTGATTATTTGCGTATGTATCGTGTTTGCCAGCCTGCAACTCAACACCTATGCCCGCTATCAACTGGAGCATGTCTTGCAGGAAAACGGATGGGAACATAACCTGACCTACACGGACACTTCCCATAAATTGTTTTCCACCACAGGACAAATGTTGGGCGTCAAGTTATATGCCTATCCGCATTTAAGTATAGAAAAACTTACCGTTGCCGAAATGACCCCCACCAAAGCGGTTGTCGTTTTGCATAACATGGATTTGGATGTGCTCCACGCCCTACAACGTCAGCCAGATGTCGAGAAAGCCTTTCGGACGTATCAGCCGATTACGCACCTGTTGGCACGACCCTTGCACTCCCTGTTGTTGATTGGCAAACCGATGGTGCGCATGAACGGCAAACTGATTGTCAGCAAAACCAAGCAAAAAGCAATTGTAGACATGACCGTCAATGCCGCACAAGTCGGGCAACTGCAAATGCGTGTCTTTTTGTATCCGGTGTCCGACCGCTTTATCCATGACCTGATGAGCGACTTGCTCCAAGGGCATATCGGAGCGGATGACCTGGCAAAACTGCCGATTGTCAAGATAGAAATGGCTTATACGGATAATGGCGGCTTAAAAGCCTATCGGGAGTATTTGGACACGCTGCCCGGCTCCCTGATCGCCCAAGCCAAGAAAAACCATCCGCAACTGACCCAGATCATCGTGCGACCCAAGTCAGAGATGAAACTAGAAGGTCATCCCTTTAAAAGAACACAAAATAAAAGAAGTAAGTACTGATTGTCAGTAAATACACCAAAACGACGCGCGCGATATCCTTACCCAGAGCGATAAACTCACCCTTCAGCGCGCTCTTCAGTGCCCGCTTCATCACCAACCAATGAGCAACACGCACCAAAATTGTTGCCAACAGCATTAAGAAATAGATCGGCCACTCCAACAACGCGTTGAACAGGTCCGTCACGTCCGGACGTTGCTGAATAACATAAACCGCTACACCGATACCGACGACATCCCAAAAATGAAATGAGAAGGTGTCACGCAAAGTAATCAGAAAATGCTTCATAGTTTATCTCCGTCTCCGCCCTCTGCGACGACGCGGCGCATCGCTTGGTGACGTATCACGAGGGCTGCTCACGCTTGTGCTGGAACCGGCCGAAGATTGTCCAGACATAAAGCTGGTCTGTCCGACCACAGGTGCTGTCTCGATTTGTCCCAAAATCTCGTCTGTCGTGGTCGTAACGACTTCCACAACACGCGGAACAGGCGAAGACACCGTTTCCATATTGACCTTTTGCAAATCCAAGATTTCGTTTTTAGCTTTGGCCACATCGTCCAAAGACATCGACTCTTCCAACTTGCGAATAGCTTCTTTTGCGGCCTCGACGCCCTGTTCGGCAGCACGATTGAACCAAGCAAACGCTTTCACACGATCCGGCGAGCCCAAAGCACCCGACGCATACATCGTTCCTAAGTTAAATTGCGCATAAGGATGTCCGCGGAAAGCGGCATACTGATACAAATCAAATTGTGAAGTCACACCGGCCTCTTTGGCCTCCGGCGTATTGGCTAAATAACCCAACACATAGTGCGCCTCGACATTGCCCAAACTGGCCGCCTGCTTATAATATTCAATAGATTTTTTCATATCTTTGGCCACGCCTGTGCCATAATGATAGAAGGTTGCCAAATATAACTTCAACACAGACGATTGAACGGATGAGATACTGTTAAACAACTGGAAGGCTTTGGTATAATCTTGCGGCACGACTTTGCCTTGCGCATACATAGCGCCCAAATTGATAATGGCGCTGACATCGCCCTCTTGTGCTGATTTGGAATATAAAACAAAGGCTTGCTTGCGATCTTGCGCAACGCCACGACCTTCATCATACATATAAGCCATAAAGGAACGAGCGCGGGCATGACCTTGTGCTGCCGCCTTTTCGAACAATTCAAAGGCCTTTTCATCGTTTGGATTCGTTCCGTGTCCGTAGAAGGTCAAATAACCCAACAAATATTGAGCCTTGGCATCGCCTTGTGCCACCGGTGCTTCCAATTCCTGAACAGCCGCAAAGTAGTTCCCTTGACGCACAGCGCTGAGTGCACTGGCATAATCTGCACAGGCTATCGATGATAGTGTGAAGGAAAAAACGGTTACTAACAACAAACGTTTCAACATGATTCATCCCCTTTTTTGTTATCTATTGAAAAACAGTTTAAGGTGTTTTATAAAAAATGTCTATAAAAAAAATAACTCTTGCCATTTTTTTACAATAGCATATACTTTTTTCCATAGCAATATATGTTAGGGAGTTAAATCATGCGTAAGATTATCACACTATTATTGGCGGCCTTGATGTTGTGTCAAACCGGCGCAGCGAAGGCTGAATATTATGTTTCTGCGGGCGTGGGCTATACCCACAACACGGGATCGGCCAACCGCGCCGGCATTCGTGCCGACATTGACGATTCGATGTTGTATTCTCTGGCCGCCGGCTACCAATTGCCTATGTTAGATTTGGTCCGTCTGGAAGCGGAATATGTCCATAACCATGCCGACTTGCAAGCTAAAATCGGCAATATGAATATGGATGCCTTGATGGCCAACGGTTATGTGCGAATCCCCGTTCCGTTGCTGTTGCTTGAACCGTATGCCGGCTTGGGCTTGGGTATTATGCGTTTGAACCAGGAAATGGGCATGATGTATCAAGGAATCTTGGGCATTGAAGCTGACATCTTTACCTTGCCGCTTGTTGCCGATGTTGAATACAGATACAGTCAAGCGAATCGTGCCGTCGAACACCAAGGCAAGACATTAAAGTATTATGCACACACCTTAATGCTTAAATTGAGATGGCTGTTCTAACGCACTTTGCGGGCTATTTGCTTTATTTTTTGAAAAAATAATAAAAAAGACTTGCATTTTCTTCCTTTTTCGGGTATTTATAAGAAACCTTATATCACCCCTGGAGGAATAAGGATTTTGCAACAATAACAAAAAAGGAAATTATTATGGCAAAAATTATACAACTGAACGCTCAAAAGCGTGAAAAAGCTGGTAAGGGGGCCTCTAGAGCACTGCGCAAAGCAGGAACAATTCCTGCCGTTATTTATGGCGACAAGAAAGCTCCGGTCCTTATTACAATTACAGAAAAAGCATTAAAGGCCGAGCTTGCGAAAGCGGGATTTTGGACACACCAATTTGAAATTGACGTTGATGGCGAAAAAACAAGAACCATTTGCCAAGATGTTCAATTGCACCCTGTGTCTGATATGCCCTTACATGCAGATTTCTTACGCATTTCCAAAAATGCGAAACTGGAAATGGAGATTCCTTTGCACATCGTTGGCGAAGAAACTTGCCCGGGCTTACGCGAAGGCGGCACCATCAACCTGGTCCACCGTTCTTTGTTGGTCAGCTGCTCACCGGATGCCATTCCGGAAAGTTTCACTTTGGATGTGTCAGCATTGAATATTGGCGATGCTTTAACGACAAAAGATATTGTGTTGCCTGAAAAAGTCACATTGACCACCAATGATGAATTGACTTTATTGACCATCACAGAGACAACCATTGTTGAAGAAGAAACACCGGTTGCTGAAGCGCCTGCGGCAGAAACCGCTGAAGGTGGCGAAGCCAAAGCCGAGGCACCTGCTGCTGCGGCCGATACCAATAAAGCAGAAGGAAAATAACTTATGCGGTTGATTGTGGGCCTTGGCAACATAGGCACAGAATACACCCATAACCGACACAATGCGGGTTTTATAGCGGCGGATCAACTGATTCGCCGCTATGGCGTTGGATCGGAGCAAAAAAAGTTTCAAGGCCTTGTCACAACGGCCACCATTGGCGACGAACAAGCCCTTATTTTAAAACCCACAACTTTTATGAATCTGTCGGGACAAGCTGTGGGACAGGCCGCGCATTTCTATAAAATCAAACCCGAAGATGTCTTTGTCCTGCATGACGATCTGGACCTGCCCTTTGGCACCATCAAAATCAAACAAGGCGGCGGATCCGCTGGACATAACGGATTAAAGAGCATCGATTCGGCCATTGGCAATACCTATTGGCGTCTTCGTTTTGGCATAGGCCATCCGGCCCCCGAATATGATGTCGCCGACTATGTCTTGTCTAACTTTACACGCAACGAATTACAAGATTTGGAAAAAATGACCGCGTATATTGCCGAACATTTTGCCGAAATCTTACAAAAGCCGCAAGACGCACATATGCTGTTGAAAAGAGAAAACTATGGGATTTAATTGTGGAATTGTCGGGTTGCCCAATGTGGGTAAATCCACCTTGTTTAATGCTTTAACTTCTACAGTTGCGGCGCAAGCAGCCAACTATCCGTTCTGCACAATTGAGCCCAATATCGGCCGTATTGCCGTTCCCGACGAACGCTTGGATGTGCTGCAAAAAATTGACAACGCAGTAAAAATCATCCCGACGCAACTTGAGTTCGTGGATATTGCCGGCCTGGTGCGCGGAGCATCCAAAGGCGAAGGCCTGGGCAACCAATTTTTAGCCAATATTCGCGAAGTCGATGCCATTATCCATGTCTTGCGCTGTTTTGAGGATAGTAACATTACCCATGTGGAAAGCTCGATTGACCCGGTACGCGACGCTGAAATCATTGAAACAGAGTTGATGTTGGCCGATATGGAGAGCTTGGAAAAACGACTGGTGGGCGTTCAAAAGAAAGCACAAGCCGGCGACAAAGAATCCAAAGCCCTGCTCCCCGTTATGCAAACAGCCTTAAAGGCCTTACAAGACGGGAAACTGGCGCGCACAGCACAACCGGACGATCCGGAACAGGAAAAACTGTTTAAAAGTCTGTGCTTACTGACCGCCAAACCGATTGTGTATGTCTGTAATGTAGATGAAGCGTCGGCCGCGACCGGTAACGCCTATTCGGAAAAGGTGATGGAACGGGCGCGCAAAGAAAATCTGACCGCGGTCGTTATTTCTGCCGAAATTGAAGCGGAAATCAGCCAACTATCCGACGAAAAAGAAAAACAAGACTTCTTGAGCGCCCTAGGCTTAAAAGAAACCGGCCTCAATCAAGTCATCAAAGCCGGCTACAAACTGTTGGACCTGATTACCTATTTCACCAGCGGCCCGAAAGAATCACATGCATGGACCATTAAACGTGGCACTTTGGCACCGGCTGCCGCAGGGGTGATTCATACAGACTTTGAAAAAGGCTTTATTCGGGCAGAGGTCGTGTCCTATAACGATTATGTTGCTGCCGGTGGTGAAGCGGGCGCTCGCGAACAAGGCAAACTACGCACAGAAGGCAAAAGCTATCTAATGCAAGACGGTGACATCGTCCACTTTTTGTTTAATCTGTAATTTCTTCTTGAGAAGTGTGCTCTTCCGTCGTCTCTGTTGTCTCAGGCTCTGGCGCGGGTTCGACCGACTTTTCGGCGTTCTTTTCCTGAGAAGCAATATTCTCACCATTTTGACAGGCTAATAACCACACATCATAGACCGGATCTTCCATCGTAGATAACGCCGGATCGGAAGAAAACATCCAGCCTTGGAACATTTCCCGCGCCGTGTCTGTTTTTTCGTAAATATACAAAAAAGCGGAATCTTCGGGCGATTCTTCTGGCGGATGAGAAAAACAAGATTTCGGCTCAATGAAAATCTTGCCGAACTGAACAGATGAGCCCACAGGCACAGCAAAAGTTTTTGTGCGTCCCGTAATCTTGTCCAAACCTCTGATAACCGCGACCTTACGCGGCAAATCTGTCGCCAGCGCCACACTGGCACACATCAAAAAGACTGTCAACCACTTAAACATATTGCCTCTTATTTCTGATCGTCCTTGACCGACAAAAAGATAAACTCACTGACGTTGTCTTCAAAGGAACGATAATCTTTCGTCTTCAGCACACCGCCACCATTTTTTTGAATCTTTTGCTTATCCATACCCGGCTCTAAACGAATATATTTTGAGCCCATCAGGCCGGCGTCCGCAATCACAGCCACAGAATCAATCGGCAAAGAGATATTGTGTTTAATCATCATCTTGATATTGGCCGAATACTCGTCATCCAAATACACATCGACGACAGAACCGACCTTGATACCATTGATAACGACATCAGCGCCCAACTCTAACCCGCCAACTTTGGAAAACTTAGCATTGACAGGGTAACCGTCAATCTTGCCCACATCAATCTTAAAGGCAGCAAATGCCAAGAAAAAGATTGTAAAGGCCACGACGGCAAAACCCAAAATCGCTTCTATGGGACTTTTCTTCATTTTTGTTCTCCTTCTACACCCTTGTTGGGCAGTTTTTTCGCGCGCATCATGCTCAAAACACGTTGGAATAACTCATCGATGAGCAATACATCTTGTGTATAGGCCAAGGTATCACCACTTTCCAGCATATCATCACTGCCGCCCACCATCAATTCTATATATTTAGGACCCAAAAACCCGCTGGACACAATCATCGCCACCGTATCATCGGGCACGGGATAGACCTTGTCAAAGCGCAAGACGACATGCACATAATAATCATCTGCCAGCGACAAAGATTGCACGGACCCGACATAGATTCCACCCATACGCACCGGCGTTCCTTCACGAATACCATCCACCTTTTTAAAGGTAGCCAACAAACTGAAATCAGCCTCAGGCCGCAGAGCGCGACGATTATAAATTAGGCAAATGAACAAGACACAAAGCAACAGGACGCACAGCCCCGCACACAGTTCTTTTTCCTTGCGTAAATATCTTTTTATGTCGGTCATTTGTATCATAAGTTCTTTTGTAAAACTCTTTTCAGATAAAGTCAACTATTTTACAATCATGCGCATGGCCTGAGTTTGACAGGTCGAAGGTGCGGCCAGGCCATCCGGCAAGCAAACCAAAGCGACATCCCGTTCTTGTGTGTCGGACGCAGATTCGATAGCATCTTGCATACTGTTGCCTTTTTGCAAAACTTCACGCGCCACGCGCACACCCCGAGCCACAGCACGATTGTCAAGCGCTGTCGCCACATAAACCATCCTGGACGATTCGGGTTGTGTCCAAATGGCGCTAAACAGATAGTCTTGCAAGGACGTAAGCGGGCTAGATAAATAAAAACCGCCCTCTTTCGAAAAGACGTGCGAACCGAAAACACTGCCCAAAGACACAGAACAAGCCACAACCATGCCGGACGAATCGACCGCAACGACAGACGCACTTTTAATTTCTTGATCGGCAAACATAGGCATCTCGCCGACATCGTCAATTTGCTCAACATCTGTATTGTCGCGCGCCCATTTCCACAAATCAGGCGCTGCCCGTCCTGCCGCAGGTGTGTTGGGGAAATACCCCTTACCTTCTGCAGATTTAACAGCAATCGAATCTGTCCAGGCGACCGAATAGCCTTGATAATGCTGCTCGTTCAAATGATCCGCATGTTCGCTGATAATCGCCTTGCCCAACTCGCCCTTATAGAACGTGCCGGCCCCCTTTTGCATCATCTCTTGCAGCGTCGTGACCAAAGTGTCTTGTTTCAAGATAGACTTATCAAACACACTGTTAGGGTATTGTTCCATGTCCTGTTTCAACAAGGCTGAGACTTCTATGCGCTTTTGCGCGGCCTCATATGCCGGACGCACCACCTCGTTCCACCGCAGTTGTCCATAGCGCGCGTGCAAGGCAGATGCCCCTTTGGGTAAAGCCGGAATACCAACGCTGGACGATGCCTTTTTGGACACAAAAGTCAGAGTCTTGACTTGTCCGCTTTCCGGGTCCAACACCTGACACACACCACCGCTACCCAAACCGGCACGCGAAGGCAACACCACCGCTTGATGCAACAGCATAGCCACTGCCGCATCGGCCGCATTGCCATCTTGACGCAACACCCTTTCACCGACCAAGGCTGTCCGCTCGTTTGTCGCGCCGGTAAAGCCGACCACATCCGCCTCTTTCACGGCCGGAGCATAATGACAAGCGGCCAACAGGCTTAAAATTACAAATTGACTTAAAGTGCCGAGCCTTATATAATGAAGTGCTTTTGGAGAAAAAATGCGCATTGTTTGGTTCCTTATCTGTTTATTTTTATTTGTTATGCCACAAAATGTAGCATTTGGCAAGCCCTTATCTCTTATTCGTGACAGTGAAATAGAAAATTATCTTTTGACCCAGACGCGACAGCTTTTCAAAACGGCCGGTCTGTCCACCAGTAACGCCCGCGTTATCCTTATCAATGACAATACCTTAAATGCCTTTGTGGTCGGCGGAACGACGGTGTTTGTCCATACAGGGCTTTTGCTCAACGCAACACACAGCGACCAAATAACCGGTGTATTAGCCCACGAAACAGGGCATTTAATGGGCGGACATATTTTGCGCTCACAAGGCGCTTATGCCAAAATGCAAAGCACAACCGTTGCCACCACCTTACTGGGCATATTGGCGGCCATGGCGTCCGGCCGGGCGGATGTCGGTTTAGCGGTCATGTTAGGCGGCATGAACACCGCCCAAGGCTTTTTCAGCGCGTATCAGCAATCAGAAGAAAGTTCGGCGGACCAGGCGGCCCTGTCTCTGCTCAACAAAAATCGTATCTCGTCCGTCGGTTTTTTGGAAATGATGAAGATTATTCAACAGCAAGAAAGAATAGAGATTGACGACAACATCTCGTATTTGCGCACGCACCCCTTAACCAAAGACAGAATCACCTTTATAGAACGCAATAAAAATGCCTATCCGCGACAAGACGACATCGCTTTTCTGTTGGCAAAAGCCAAGTTATATGCCTTCGTCAGCGAGCCCAATCGGACATTTAGCACATATCATGACAACACAGATGCTTCACACTATGCCCGCGCCATTGCCTATTTTAAGCAAACAGAGATACAAAAAGCCCTGGCAGAGCTGGATATTTTAATCAAGCGCGCACCGTCCAACCCGTATTTCCACGAATTAAAAGGCCAGATTCTGTTTGAAACGGGCCAGATTGAACAAGCCATTATCAGTTATCAAAAAGCGGTGGAATTGCTCCCCAAAGATACACTGATTCGTTGTGCCTTAGCCCACGCCTTGATCGAAACAAACCGGCCCGACAATGACAAAAAGGCGCAAAAACAAATTGATTTTATCTTGGCGCATGACGCGTATTTACCGCAAGCCTGGCGCTTACAAAGTATCTTATACGGGCGCGCAGGACAGACCGCCGAAGCCGACTATGCTTTGGCCGAATACTTTGCTGCCATCGGAGATACGCAACAAGCCCTGGATAAAAGCGAGCGTGCACAAAAAACCTTGCCGCCGGACAGCGTCAAATACCACAAATTAGAACAATTACAAAATATGTTAAAGCGCGAGATAAATTAAATCTTGCTGTCAATCCATTGGACGATTTCTGACTTGGTCGCGCTCCCGACTAACATATCCACCGCCTGGCCCTGCTTAAACAAAATAAATGTCGGAATACTTTGGACACCATATTCCACGGGCGTTTTCGGCGCTTCGTCCACGTTCATTTTAAAGATTTTAATATCTGTGCGTTCCTCGGCAATTTGTGCCACAACTGGCAACATTTGACGACAAGGGCCACACCACTCTGCAAAAAAATCTACCACCACAGGCTTATCAGATTGCAAGACTTCTTTGGCAAAGTTTTCATCAGTGATTATATCCATAGTTTTCTCCTTTTGTTTGATACTAACAACTTAATTAGTTTCGCTTAAACTGTCAAGAGGCCACCGCGGGCGCGCTTTGAAATCCAGTGTATCCACCAGGCCTAAACGGAAACGTTCCAAGCCTGCCCACGCAATCATCACCCCGTTATCTGTGCATAAAGACACCGGCGGCGCCGAGAAAATCATCCCTTGTTGAGCGGCCAATTGCTTTAATGCGGCACGCAACGCAGTATTCGCCGCCACGCCACCCGACACAACCAAATGTTTGCCTTGCGGATAGCGTTGCTTAAACAACTTGATGGCATGTTTCAAACGATCTTCTATCACACAAATAACAGTTGCTTGAAAGGCGGCACAAATATCCGCTTTGTCCTGTTGGCTCAACGGGGCTTGTTTATCAATCAGCATACGCACCGCTGTTTTCAGTCCGGAAAAAGAAAAGTCACATCCCGGGCGTCCCTTCATCGGCTTGGGCAAGACAAAGCGTTTCGGATTACCCTGTGCCGCCAAGCGATCCACCGCAGGCCCACCGGGGTAACCGATGTCCAACATCTTGGCCACTTTATCAAAGGCCTCGCCGGCCGAATCATCCACTGTGCCCCCCAGTTTGACATAAACATTAGGCGATTCCACCGCCAAAATCTGGCAATGTCCGCCGGACACCAACAACAAAAGATAGGGGAACTCAATGTCTTCAGTCATGCGCGCCATCAAGGCATGGCCGGACAAATGATTGACCGCAATAAAGGGCAATTGACGCGCCCAGGCAATCGCTTTGGCCGTCATTGCCCCGACCAACACACCACCAATAAGGCCTGGACCGGCCGCCACCGCTATGGCAGATAGATCTTGAAAGCCCACATTGGCTTGGCGCATCGCCTCCGTAATTAAAATATCGATTTGCTCCAAATGGGCACGCGCCGCAATTTCCGGCACGACACCGCCAAAGCGCCGATGCTCATCATATTGAGACCACACAACCGAGCCCAAAATCTCTTTTTTCTCATTGACAATACCGCAGGCTGTTTCATCACAACTGCTTTCAATGCCCATCACTATCATTTTGTTCTCCGTTTTAATTTCACAATATAGGCGCCTTCGCCACCCTGTTTCGCGGGCGCTTGTTGAACAGATGCCACCGGCAAGCGCGCCGTCTCCAGCCACAAAGGCAATTCACGCTTAAGGACACCTTTACCGCCCACGCCTTTGCCCGTAATAATCAGCAATTGCTTTTCGCCACGCCGCGCCGATGCCTGTATTTCAGACAACGTATGCTTATAGGCTTCTTGCACGGTATAGCCATGTAAATCTAATCGCCGAGGCTGCGCCGGCATAAACCAAGTTCTGTGCAAAGACGCGCGCACCGCTTTAGACAACGGCGTTACCGTCCGTTTCACTCTTTCCCACAATTCAATGTCGCTTATATCGGGTAACATCAGCGTTGTATCGGTAAATCCGCCTCTTTTGGCCAGAAGATAACATAACTGCCCGCACTGTTCATGCGACCAGCTTGCTCAAAGGCTTCTTCGCCATAACCCCAAAAATAATCGCCGCGAATTTCGCCGGTAATCGCGCTGCCGACATCCTGCGCCACCACCAAACGCCGCAAAGGCCGCCCGTCAGGATCAGTTGTATTGAGGAAAATCGGTGTGTTGAGCGCAATGTAACGCGAATCTACCGCCATACTGCGCAAAGGCGTTAAAGATACACCGGCCGCCCCGATAGGCCCGGACGCTTCCGGCACACTTTTGAAAAAGATATATCTGGGGTTTTGATTCATCAATGCCTGCGCCTGTTTCGGATGCTGTTTCAACCATTGACGAATATCGGGCATAGACGCCTTACCCGGCTCTAACAGGCCCTGTTGCTTCATCAACTGCCCAATGCCCACAAACTTGTGTCCGTTATCGGCGGCATAGTTCAGATACAACATCTGATTGTCCATTTGGACGCGGCCGGAGCCTTGTATATGGAGCATAAACGCATCCACCGGATCAACCCAGGCAATCACCTGCTCTTTAACCGCATTGTCGGTTATCTGCTGACGCGTGTAATAAGGCACCAGGCGACCGTCTTGCACACGCCCCATCAAATAGGGACGCTGCCCCTCAACACCGAACAAAGACAAATCAACTTTGACTAAATCTGCCGGAATCCCGTAAATAGGCGTTGTGTAAGTCGATGTTCGCTTGGGCGAGCCCTTTAAAAAGGCCTCGTAATAACCGGTAAAACGCCCTTCCTTTTGGCCATTGGCATACACTTGATACGGCGTTAAATAATATTCGATCAACTTGCGAATCGAGGCGGATGTCGGCTCTTTAATGTCGTGTAGTTTTTCACAAAACTTGTGCCAGGCCGGAGCCGGTGCGGTGCAAGATTTAATCAGCGCCGGATAGGCTTGCGCAAAATCGTCCTGATACCAACCATCTATCTGGCGAAAGGAAATCTTTTCATAAGACACGCCCGTCGGAGATATGCGCGAAGCACACGCGGCCAAAAGGCCCAACACCAACAAGGCGAAGTATTTATGCATAAGCAACCTCACTATGCGTTTCCGTGACCACCCACATAGCCTTGACGCTGTTACGCGCCTCAAAGGTCCACACGTCTTTTAACTTGCTGATAATCAAAGGATCGCCCTCTAACACACGACCGTCTTTGTCTTTCAACGCATTGACCTGTTCGGAATCAAAGGCCACGGTAATTGTCAAGGGATTGTCTTTCTTGGCAATAATTTTGGCCGAGGGAATCGAAATCAACGAAAACTCAACCTTTTGCCCTAATTTTTGGCGCCGATCGATGTCTTTGGTAAAAGCGTCCAAAACGGGTTTAGCCAACCACATTTGCAAAGTCTCTTTACGCCCGGACGCAAACGCTTCTACCACCGAGCCAAACACCAGACGCGCGAACAACAAAAAGCCCTGCTCATCAAAAGCGGCCACATCTTTGATCGCAACGTTCTTTTTGTTTAATATCATCACCGGTCGTGCCATGACAGGTTTTACCTGCGCCATAGGCCCCGACTCTTTGCCCAATACCGACATCAACTTGGAAATAATGACACAAGCGACAACCGTTAAAATAATCCATTCTGCATGCATTTTTCTTTTTCCTTATGTGTATGAAATGAGTATATGCCTTTTTGAGTATTTTGTATAGATTTTTTTAATGACAACTTTACTTTTCTTTGTATAATAAATATATTCACTTAACAGTTTTCACAAGTATAGGAGTATCTGATGACCGAAAAAGAAAAACAAACACCCCCGACAATTGCTATTCGCATAGAGGCTCAATATGTCAAAGATTTATCGTTTGAAGCCCCGAAAATGCCGAAATTGTTACAGGAATTGAAACAAGCGCCCGCCATCAATTTGGCTGTTCAAGTCAATGCCGTTCCCGTGGAAGACAAGAAAAATCAATTTGCGGTTGATTTAACCTTGAAAGCCGAAGCCACATTGGACAAATCGCCAGCTTTTATCTGCGAATTGACCTATGGCGCCGTGGCCACAGTGGAAGCCCCCGCCGAACATATTCAGCCGTTGGTGTTGATTGAAGTGCCGCATTTAATTTTCCCTTACGCGCGCGCGTTATTAGCCAATCTGACACGCGAAGCCGGTCTGCCGGCCTTGTCCATCAACCCGATTGACTTTGCCAGCCTGTATAGACAGCGGTTGGCCGAAGTGCAAGCCAAAGCCAAGGCCTAATCTATCGGGAATTGTAAGTGGACACGCAGCCCGCCCATCGGGCTTTCTTCCAATTGAATATCGCCACCATGCGAGAGCACAATATCGCGCGTGACCGTCAGCCCTAAACCGACGCCGCCGGTTTGCGTATTTCTGGATTCGTCCAGGCGATAAAACGCACGGAACACATCACTGTGTTTTTCTGCAGGAATACCCGGTCCGTCATCATCCACAATGATATGCACAGAACCATCGCGCACACTCATGGTCATACACGCACTTTTTGCGTAACGATTGGCGTTGTTCAACACATTAGAAATAGCACGCGAAAAGGCATCCGGACGCAGCAGCATATTCTGTTTTTGCTCGGCATGGAAATCGATTTTTTGCCCCAACCGTCTTTGTTTTTCCACAATAGATGCCAGCAGTTCGGACACTTCCTTCATACAACTTTTTTCTTCGCCTTCCCCGCGCGCAAACGCCAAATAACCTTCCAACATGCGCTGCATTTCGTCAATATCAGACAACAGGTCGTCGCGCCCTTCCAAATCATCCATCATGGACAGTTGCAGTTTCATACGCGTCAAAGGCGTTCTCAAGTCATGAGACACGCCGGCTAACATACTTGTCCGCTCGGACAAATAGCGGCTCAATCTTTCCTTCATTTGCATAAAGGCCTGGCCGGCGCGCCGCACTTCCGTAGCACCTTCTGGCTTAAAACTATCCACCGGACGCCCCATACCAAAGCGATTCGCCGCCACCGACAAACGCGTTACGGACCGCACCTGATTCTTCATAAACAGGAAGGAAATCCAAAAGACCAGCACAGAGACACCTATCATCCACACCACAAAGGCGTAAGTGGATGAACTAAAAAACCGGCGTTTCGGCACGGTAACGGACACAACGCCTTTTTCCAATTGTAAAAAGACAAGCACATAATCGTCGGACAGATGCTCTTGAATAATAAAGGGATAACCCAAAGATTTGACCGCGGTCACCAAAGGCATGACAATCGGCGTATTTTCGGGCACGTCCGCCAAGCGCAATTCCCGTCCGCGCGAAAACTTCGATGGCAGGCGCAACACAGAGGCCACCACTTCCAAAGTGGCTTTTGTCTGCAAGGTATGCGGATAGGCTTCGTATAACTCCGCAATCACCCGAATATCGCCCGCGACATCGTTGGCCAGGCGCCGCCCGACCAAATGCCAGTGATAATCATAGAACATCATAAAGGCAATGACCTGAACCACCACCAAAGGAATCAAAATAATCAGGACAAAGCGCGCAAACAGACTTTGCGGTAAAAACTTCTTGCGGACCTTATCCCATGTAAAACGTAGGAAATGGTTGATTTCGGATAAAATGCGCCAACAAATATGAAAAACTTGCATCCTTTACGCCTTTTTCAATCGGGCAACAACATATAGCCTTTTCCCCGAACGGTTTGTAAATAGCGAGGTGCCTTCGGATCGACCTCTATTTTTTTACGCAAACGATTCACTTGCACATCGACCGTGCGTTCATTATCTGTTTGCAAGCCGGCCGCCAATTCGGACCGTGGCAAAGCATTACCCATATGAGCAATCAAAAGACGCAACAAAGTCTTTTCAACCTGCGTCAAAGGCACGACTTGACTGTCGCGCATAATCACCTGATGTTCCACATCATAGACGACATCGCCGAAATGCAGCATAGTTTCAGTGTGCGCCGGAACGCGCATCGCCACACGACGCAAAATGCTTTGAATCCTCAACAACAGTTCTTTAGAAGAAAAAGGTTTGGGTAAATAATCATCCACGCCGCTCTCTAAGCCCTGAATACGGTCACTCAATTCGCCCATAGCGGTCAGCATCAAAATCGGCATGGTAACGCCCTGTTGGCGTAAAGCCTTGGCAAAGTCAAAGCCGTTTTCTTCGGGCAACATGACATCCAAAATCATGAGATCAAAGGTAAAGGTGCTCATCAACTCGCGCGCCTGCGCAGTGCAAGCGGCTTGCGAAACAAGGAAGCCGTTTTCCGTTAAGTAACGATGTAAAAGCCCCCTCAACCGATTATCGTCATCTACGACTAAAATATGTGCCTGTTGTGTCATTGTATATCTTACATAGATGTTGGTGCGATCGAAAAGATTTGAACTTTCACGGGTCTCCCCACAGCGACCTCAACGCTGCGCGTCTACCAATTCCGCCACGACCGCACTAGAAATCTGTATTAGTTATAGCAAAAATACAATCTTTTATCAATCTTTTTTTTCGTATAAATTGTTTTTTAAGGCAAAATGCCCTATATAATGGCTGTTACACGAACCCATCGGTCAAGGAGATATTATGATTACACAAGCCCCGCTACCTTATGCTGCCAACGCTTTGGCACCTTATATTTCGGAACAAACACTCTCTTTTCATTACGGCAAGCACCATGCCGGCTATGTGCGCACCGTCAATGAGTTGATAGCAGACACGCCCCTGGATAAACTGTCCTTGGCACAAATTATCGCGCAGACTGCCGACGATCCAGCACAACGCAAGCTTTATAACAACGCAGCGCAAGTCTATAACCATGACTTATATTGGAAAAGTTTAACCCCGACACCCACACAACCGACAGGTGCTTTATTGCAAAAAATCAATGAATCTTTTGGCTCGATGGCGAACTTAAACGAACAGTTGATGCATGCGGCGCTCAATCAGTTTGGCAGCGGTTGGGCCTGGCTTGTTTTGGACGATGAACTCAATTTGAAAGTGGTGCCCACATCTAACGCGTTACAGCCTCAATCGCTAAAGCATTTACTGGTCATAGATGTCTGGGAGCACGCCTATTATCTGGATTATCAAAATCGTCGGGCCGAGTATTTAAAAAATCTGATAGAGCATCTCATCAACTGGGACTTTGCCACGCAGCAACTAACAAAACACACGGCAAGCACCCGATAATTAACTTTTTATTAACATTTATGTTCTACAACCGAACTTTCAGAGGACAAAATGTTAAAAGAACTATTAAAACAAGTAAAAGAAATGGGCGGAGCGTTTATCGCACCTCCCCTGACACAAACAGAAGCGTTAGAAAACAATGCACAGGGCTACCAGATTCCTGAAGATTATATTCAATGGCTAAAAACAGCCGATGGGTTGTATTGGGGCGGATTGGAGTTTTTCGGCTCCAAAACGCGTCAAAAAGGTGCCTATTGTATCACAGATTTGCTGACACAAAACGATTTGTATCAAGCCTTATCCGGCAACAAAGATGCTATCATTGTCGGTAAAACGGATGAAGAAAACTTTATCTATAACATCCCCAAAGACCGCTATGAAATCCGGGCTGAATTTTCCGATGAGAAAATCAAATCTTTTCCCACCTTTCAAAAAATGATCAGTTATATCTTAAACGAGCAGATTGAGTTGCTGGAAAACTATGTGGCCTTTAACGAAGATGAAGAGGAAATCCCGCTGGAAAACTGACGATGCAAGTTTCTCTTTTTGATTTTGAACTGCCTCATGAACTGATTGCCAACGAACCGGCAAACCCGCGCGATTCTGCCCGACTCTTGCACATTACCCCTAACGCTTTGTATGACAGAACTGTCACCGATTTGCCCGCCCTGTTGCGCAAAGATGATGTCCTGGTTTTTAATGATACAAAAGTTATCCCGGCGCGTTTATACGGACAACGCGGACAAGCGGCCATAGAGGCCACCTTACTTCAACAACTGGCCTTGGACACTTGGTCTTGCTTGATTAAAAATGCCCGCCGATTGCACCCAGGAGACACAATTACATTTGCCACAGATTTTACCGCAACCGTCAAAGAAAAATTGCCCAACGGACCTGTGGTGCTGATATTTAACCAATCAGGCCCCGACTTGTTTGAAGCCTTTCACAAATATGGCATTATGCCCTTGCCACCGTATATCAAACGGGCCAGCACGAACAAGGACAAAGCCGACTATCAGACCATTTATGCGCAACATGAAGGTGCTGTCGCCGCACCGACCGCCGGCCTGCATTTCACGCCGAACTTGATGTCTGCCTTGGAAAATAAAGGCATTGAGCGCCATTTTATTACTCTGCATGTCGGTGGAGGCACTTTCTTGCCAGTCAAGGTAGCCGACACGAAAGACCACATTATGCACGCCGAATATGGCATTATTGACCAAAAGACCGCTGACGCTCTGACCCAAGCCAAGCAGCAAAAACGACGCATTGTCGCGGTAGGCACAACGACCCTGCGCCTGTTAGAAAGCGCGACCGACGCCAGTGGCACAGTTCATCCGTTTGCGCAAAACACGTCTATTTTTATCACACCGGGGTATCAGTTTAAGTGCGTTGATGCGCTATGGACAAACTTTCACTTGCCACAATCAACCTTGTTTATGTTGGTTTGTGCTTTTGCCGGAACAGAGCGCATGAAGACGGCTTATGCGCACGCTATACAAAATAAATATCGCTTCTTTTCCTATGGCGATGCGACTTTTATTGAGCCCTAGTTTACGGACACAAACAAATACACGATAACTGCCGCCCTTTTTCTTGCGGCTGTGCGCGATAACTGTAAAAACGCCGATCCGTGTAGGTATCGATCGGCAGCACATCTACCGCTTTGACCCCCGCTTCTTTCAAACGATGCGCCACATAAGAGGGCAAATCAAAATGAAGGCCGTCGGGAAAAGTGCTGAAAAATCCTTGCACATCTGCAGAAAATTGTGCCTGAAAATCGGGTGAGACTTGGTAATGTTCTTTGTGAATACAAGGGCCAATAGCCGCCACGACCTCTTCGATATCAGCGCCTAAACGCACCATCGCCAACAATGTTGTCTCCACAACGCCCGCCAGCGCACCGCGCCAACCGGCATGTGCCGCGCCGATAATATGATTTTTAGGATCGGCAAACAGCACCGGCACACAATCGCCTGTTTTGATAGCTAAATTGACGCCCGGCGTCTTGGTTACCAAAGCATCTGCGCACGCATCTGGGCATGGTCCGGTCACTGTTAAAACACGCGCCGAGTGAATCTGTTTAACAATCACGGGCTCTTTGACTAAAGGCGTATCAGCGCGCCCATAAAAACCATGCGTGATACTGGGAAGAGCTTGTAAAAGAGAACTCTGCTCCATTTATTTACCTTTACGTTTTCCCTTACGCGCCAAACGAGCCCGCCAATAAGCGCGTCTTTCCTCTCTGTTTTGGGTCTTGGCGCGATGAGCCGACAACCAACGATAACTCAACACATAGCCTAACCAGGCCGACGCCACTAACCAGGGCAAACAACCCACAGCCATAGCGATGCCCCAATCTTGCAACAACAGTTTCATAAATATCATAATGGAGCGACCGATTTCCCAGAAAGATGTATTCTCCGAAAAGGCCTCTTTCGCTGCCTGTAAAAAGGTCGTATAGGCATTGATACTGTGCACCTGCCCCATCAACAACTTACCCGTTACATAAAAGACATAATAAATAGGCCACATCGTCACAACATTAGTGACCCAGGTCCAGGCGCACGCACTCACTAACGAAAATCGCCATTTGAAGAACTTGCCCACAATCCAGGTCAGTAACACCGTCGTCATCTGGATGCCCACCAATGGCGTCATGGCCCACGCCAAACCGACAGACACACCACGCGCAATATAATCTATGCTTTCCTGGCTGCGCTTGAGGGGAATAACCAACTTATAGCGCAACAGGCGCATACAACGTCCCCAAAAAGTTTTTTTGTCGTTCATCTGACCTTGACCTCCCAAGATTTACTGATGGTTCGGCGCACACCGTAGGCAAGGATAATCGCACCACCGACCAACATCGGCAGGCACAACCACTGGCCCAAAGATAACGCATAAATAAAACCGATTTGCGCATCGGGCGCACGGAAATATTCTATACCAAAACGCAACGCCGCATACACCATAAAAAATAAACCCGTGATAATGCCGGGATGTTTTTGACAACCCTTACTTTTCCACCACAAAATATTAAGCAACAGGAGCAAGAACACGCCCTCGCCCAACGCTTCATACAATTGGCTGGGATGGCGCGGCAACAGCAACGGATCTGTCGGAAAAATCATCGCCCAAGGAACAGCGTTGGTCACACGCCCGAACAATTCCCCATTAATAAAGTTCGCCAAGCGACCTAACAGCAAGCCTATCGGCGCCACCGTCACCAAAATATCGGACAAAATAAGCACAGGAATCCGGTGCTTGCGCGCAAACCACACAGTGACCACAATCATACCGAGCAAGCCGCCATGAAAGGCCATACCGCCCTGCCATACTTTAAATATTTCCCAAAAGTTTTGCGCGTAGTAGGAAAAATTATAAAAGAGCACATAGCCTAACCGACCACCGACAACAACACCCAACACCGAATAAAACAGCAAATCATCCAACAAGGCCTTGTTCAAACAGGGCATGCGACACCTGGTCATTTGCCTGACCAAGCATAACGCCAAGATAAAACCGACGATATAGGCCAAAGAATACCAACGGACCGCCAGCGAGCCAATCTGAAACACGACGGGATCAAAAGGTGGTAACACAATTCCAGAATACATAAACACTCCTCTATTTTGAAACTATATAATAACAAAAAAAGAACAATTAGCAAGTATTGTCTTTTTTTTTCTTTTGCATTATGTTAGTATCATATCAGGAGGTAAAACCATGGCAACTATTGGTGTTATTGGAACAGGTATTTGGGGAACAGCGCTGGCTTTGACAGCTGCACGCGCAGGCAACCACGTTATTTGTTGGGCACGCGAACCGGATGTGGTTGCGTCCATCAATCAACGGGGAATCAATGAACGATTCTTGCCGGAGATTCCTTTGCCCGAAGCGATTAAAGCAACGGACAGCCTGCAAGACGTTTTACAACAGGCCGAGTTTGTGCTGATGACCGTCTCTGCCCAGCATACGCGTTCTGTGTTAGAGCAAATGAAGCCCTTTGTCCGCAAGGAAAATTGCCTAATTTTATGCGCTAAAGGTATTGAAACAGATACAGGTCTGTTGCTCAGCGAAGTGGCCCAGCAGATTGTGCCGGGTGTGCGCTTGGCGATTTTAGCCGGTCCGTCCTTTGCCCGCGAAGTGGCCTTAGGCAAACCGACAGCCGTTACTATTGCTTGCGCCGAAAAGGAAACGGCGGACACCTTGTCCAAAATGATGAGCACACGCACTTTCCGCCCCTATACAACAGCGGACATTATCTCTCCGCAAATCGGGGGGAGTTTGAAAAACGTCATGGCGATTGCTTCCGGTATTGTTGAAGGTGCCGGATTCGGTGATGATGCCCGTGCTGCCTTGATTACACGTGGCCTCAACGAAATGACTCGTCTGGCCAAAGCGTTAAACGGACATTTGCGCACCATGATTGGTATGTGCGGCTTGGGCGATTTGATTTTGACCGCCACCTGCACGCAATCGCGTAACTTTTCGTTTGGTTTTGAGGTTGGACAACGCCTATCTGCCAAAGAATTGCTAGCCGAGAACACAAAGACCGTGGAAGGTATTCATACCGCGCCGGCTGTGTTAAAACGCGCCAAAGAGTTGAATATTGAAATGCCCATCTGCACGGCAGTTTATCAGATTTTGTTTGAGGGCCTTTCTATTCCTGACGCTATGCAAGAATTGCTGACGCGCCCCTTGAAAGACGAAGGTATATAAATGGCAAAATTATTCTTGGATGACCTGCGTCAAGCGCCGGACACCACCTGGTCGGTCGTCAGAACAACGGACGAGGCGATTCGCTGGGTGCAAACCAACGGATGCCCCGAGTGTATTTCTTTTGATTTTTATTTAGCCAACGGGTTAGATTCCCTGCCCTTTGTGCATTGGCTGATTGAACAGGACAAGGAAAAGAACGGTGCCTTCTTACCGGAAAACTTCTCTTTTGAAGTGCATTCCAATTCGCCGGCCGGTCGTGCCAAACTGCGCTATCTGTTGGAAACTTATCTGGCGTCAAAACGCCCTATTGAATAATCTGATGGAATAACCTATATTGTCGTATAGAGGAAAAAACATGCTCAATAACATACTGTTTTTACTTTCTTTGTCTGTCACACTGGCCTGCATTTTTGTGCTGTTGTGCATTGTGTGGTATGTAGCCTTGCCCATTTTTTTGGTGCTTTTGCTCATCTTCTTCATATCATCCGCTTGGCACTCCTACCAACTTAAAAAGACTTTCAAAGCCTGGCAAGACGCTTTAACCAAGACCATGCGGCCACACAAAAAACGCGGTCAAGACAAAGTCATAGATGTTGATTTCAAAGAGTTGTAAATAACGGCTATATCCCCAAAGCTAATTTGACTTCGTCGCTTAGGCGGTCCAACGACCAAGCCGGCTCCCACACCAAACGCACTTTCACAACACCGACGCCCTCGGCAGTACCCACCGCATGCGCCACCATATAGGGCATCTCCCCAGCCAACGGGCACATAGGCGACGTCAGAGTCATATCAATATCCACATCCCCATTGTCGTGAATATCTAACTTATAAATCAAGCCCAAGTTATAAATATCTATCATCAATTCGGGATCTTGAATTTGCTTGATGCGTTCTATTAGCGTTTCACGAGAAGCCACCGTCGCGCCCTTCGCCAAAGGCGTGACAAATTCAGCTTGAATCTCTTTGACTTCTTCCGTCATAAAGCATACACCTTTTTCAATTTTGCCAACGCAGCGGCTAACGCTTGAATATCTTTTTCATCGTTATACAGACCGAGCGAAATACGCACAGAACCGGGCACATGGAACGCTTGCGCCAAAGGCTCTGCACAGTGCAAGCCGACACGCACTGCCAGCCCCGACAGGCCTAAAAACGTGCCGACATCATAGGCATGCACGCCTTTGATATTAAAGGCCACAAGCCCTTTCTTTTCGGCCCAAGCACCCAAAGGCTCCACAAAAAGACAATCGGCCAAAGTCTGCATCAACAAGGCAGAAATGCGCTCTTCGTGTTTTTGAATCTTATCCCAACCAATAGACTTGACATAGTCTATGGCCTTAGCCAGCCCGATCGCTTCCACAATCGGCGGCGTGCCGGCTTCAAATCGCGCAGGAGATTCGGCATAGGTTGTTTTTTCCAATGTCACCGTTTTAATCATTTGCCCGCCGGTCTGATAAGGCGGCAAGGTATTCATCCAGGCATGCGGTGCATACAGCACACCAATGCCCGTCGGCCCATACAACTTATGGCCGGAAAAGACAAAGAAATCACAGCCCATACGCGCTACATTGACAGGCCTATGCACAATACTTTGCGTGCCGTCGATAAGCACTTTGGCGCCGACCTGGTGGGCCTGTTTAATCATCTCTTCCACAGGGAAAACTGTGCCTAACACATTAGACATATGGGTCATCGCCACCAGTTTTGTTTTCTTTGTCAGGCTACCCGCATAAACTTTCATATCCGGCAAACCATTCGGAAAAACAGGCACAAACTTCAAAACGACACCCTTTTGATCCCGTAACACTTGCCAGGGCACTAAATTGGAGTGATGTTCCGCTACAGACAACACGATCTCATCGCCGGCTTTCAGTGTCTGTCCAAAACTGTGCGCCACCAAATTGATAGATTCGGTTGCGCCACGCGTCCAAATAATGTCTTGGCTTTGCGCACCGATGAACTGCGCCACCGTTTGACGGGCTTGCTCAAAGGCGGCCGACGCTTCATCCGACAGGCGATACAGGCCGCGATGCACATTGGCATAACAGGTTTTATACATCTCGGACATCGCCTTGATAACCACCGCAGGCTTTTGCGCCGACGCGGCTGTATCAAAGAACACAAATGGTTTTTTCTGCGTTTTAAAAATAGGGAAATCACTTTTATACATACGATTCTACCCACTTTTCTATTTGTTGTAAGGCCTCTTTTTCAAAGCCTATATCAAAAAAGCCTAAAAGCAACATTTTTTTTGCCTCTTGTTCGGACAGACCGCGCGAACACATATAAAACAAGGCCAGTTTATCCAACGCGCCAATGGCCGACCCATGTGTGCAAATCACATCTTCCGCATAAATGTTGAGCTCCGGCACGCAAGAAATCAACGCGTCCGGCGACAGCAAAAGCCCTTTATGCTGCTGATAACCTTCACAACGCGCCACGCCTTCTTGAATATGAATTAAACTGTTGATGTGCGCCTGTCCGGCCTGTGCCGCCCCACCGACAATGTTTTGATGAGAAATCGTTTGAGAGGCCTTGTGATAAACTTCACATGTAAAGTCATTGGCATGTTGCGTATCCGACAAATAAGCCACCTGTATATCGGCCCGCGCACCCTCACCGTCCAATGAAACGGTCAAGTGTCCCCGGCTCCCCATTTGCAGGCAATACAACTGCATATGCGTATGCGCAGGCACATGCAGACTTTCTTCCACCAGATTGACAAAAGACTTTTTAATAATCGGCATACCCTTTTTCTTCCAATTTTTGAGCCAAGGTTTTATCTCCGGATTCGATAATCTTGCCATCCTTCATCACATGAACAACATCCGGCTGAATATATTGCAACAAGCGATCATAGTGCGTAATCAGCAAGAAACTTCTGTGCGCATCGCGCATCACATTGACCGCTTCGGACAATTGCCGCAAAGCGTCAATATCCAAGCCCGAATCCAACTCATCCAAGATGCACAATTTCGGCTCTAACACCGCCATTTGCAAGACCTCTAACCTTTTCTTTTCGCCACCGGAAAAACCGACATTGACGGGGCGTTTTAACATTTCATCCGACACGCCGACCGCCTGCGCACGCAACTTCAAATAGCGAATAAAAGACGGTGCGTCCAACGGCTCTTGTCCTCTGGCTTTTCGATAAGCTGCCAACGATTGTTTCAAAAAGGTCGCATAAGGCACACCCGATAATTCTACCGGATATTGAAAGCCTAAAAACAGACCTTGGCACGCTCTTTCCGAAACGGACATTTTCAGCAAATCTTTGCCACAAAATTGCACCTGCCCTTGCGTGACCTGATAGGCCGGATGCCCTGCCAACACCTGCGCTAACGTGCTTTTGCCCGACCCGTTGGGCCCCATAATCGCATGGACTTCGCCTTCTTTAATACGTAAAGACAGCCCCTTTAAGATTTCTTTTTGCTCCACACGGGCATATAAATCAACAATATCCAGCATTATCCTACACTTCCTTCCAAATTGACACCAATAAGGCGCGACGCTTCAATCGCAAACTCCAAGGGCAACTGTTGCATAACTTCTTTACAGAAACCATTGACCACCAAGGCCACCGCCTCTTCTTCCGACAAGCCGCGCTGTTGACAATAGAACAGTTGTTCTTCGCTGATTTTACTGGTTGAAGCTTCGTGCTCCAACTGCGCTGTCGGATTTTGATTTTGTAAAACAGGCACCGTATGCGCGCCACATTGTTGCCCGATGAGCAAACTGTCGCAACGCGAAAAATTGCGGGCGCCTTCGGCGTGAGGCGCGATTTTCACCAACCCGCGATAAGTCTGTTGCGCATGGCCGGCCGAAATACCTTTGGAAATAATGGTAGAAGACGTCCGCTTGCCCAGGTGAATCATCTTGGTGCCCGTGTCCGCCTGCTGATAATGATTGGTTAGTGCCACAGAATAAAAGACGCCGACGGCATCATCGCCTTTTAAAATACAGCTGGGATATTTCCATGTAATCGCCGAGCCGGTCTCTACCTGTGTCCATGACAGTTTAGCCGCTGTGTGGCAAATACCTCTTTTGGTCACAAAGTTATAAATACCGCCCTTGCCCGTCTCATCGCCCGGATACCAGTTTTGCACGGTGGAATACTTGACCTCGCCCCTGTCTTTTACCACAATTTCCACAATCGCCGCATGCAGTTGATTTTCATCGCGTTGCGGAGCGGTGCAACCTTCCAAATAACTGACATAGGCGTCTTCTTCGCATACAATCAGGGTGCGCTCAAACTGGCCGAAATTACGCGCATTTATGCGAAAATAACTGGACAATTCCATCGGGCAGCGCACGCCTTTGGGAATATAGACAAACGAGCCATCCGAAAAAACCGCACTGTTTAAACAGGCAAAAAAGTTATCTGTATAGGGCACAACCGAGCCCAAATATTGCTTGACCAGGTCCGGATATTTTTTGACCGCTTGAGAAAACGAACAAAAGATAATGCCCTTTTGCGCCAAAGATTCTTGATAGGTTGTTGCGACCGACACACTGTCAAACACCGCATCCACCGCCACAATACCTTGCAAGGCTTTTTGCTCACGCACGGGAATCCCCAACTTTTCATAGGTGGCCAAAACAGCTGGATCAACTTCATCCAACGATTTAGGCGCGGCTTTCGGGGCGGCATAATAACAAATCTTTTGATAATCAATCGGCGCGTATTTAACCTTTCCCCAATGAGGCTCCTTCATCCCCTGCCAATGTTCAAAGGCTTTCAGACGAAAATCTAACAGCCATTGTGGCTCGCCTTTAATGGCGGAAATCTGACGAATAATATCAGCCGACAAACCCACAGGCACCGTATCCGTCGCTACGGGTGTATCAAACCCATACGGATAGGCTTTTTCAATTGTTTTTGTTACATCTTTCAGTGTCATGTCGGCCTTCAAACGCTTTGTAAGAAAATGGACCAAAAAAAGAAAAATGTCAATAATTTCTTGTTGCGTAAAACTTCGTTCTTTTGTAATCAATAAAAAGTCGGAGAATAAAATGTTTATAGAAACGTATTTGCCTTTAATACTGTCGAGCGCCCTGGTTCTGCTTGTTATACTGGGCTGGTGGCACACATATCTGCGCTATAAAAAGACGAGCAAGACATTAAAAGATATCGGGCAGGAATTGGCCGAGAAGATGCAGACCATCGAGCATTTGACCTCCGAGGATATTATTGACGACCTGGCGGCTCCGACCGGCGACAGCCTGATTGTGGCCTTTGATCCCAAGGGTGTGATTACTTACACCAACGACCACGCCGAATCGTTCTTTGGCTATACCCACGATGAGATGGTCGGCCACACACTTCAGGAAACGATTCTGCCTATTCCCGAACGCAAACGTGCCAACGAGCCGGACTTAGTGCAAAAAATCGTCGCCAATCCCAAGTTATACATCAATGTAGATTTGCCCAACCGTCGCAAAGATAACACACCTGTCTGGGTATCGTGGACGTATCGGCTGATGTATAGCCCCAACAATGAATTGACGGAAATACGCGCGGTCGGCTTTGACGTGTCCAAACGCAAGCAGTTGGAACAGAAAATACAGCACATAACGTCGGTGGATGTGCTGACGGGCGTGTTGAAACGCACCGCCTTTATGAATGTGGCCGAGCAAGAAGTGCGACGCGCTGTGCGTTATGGCCGCCATTTGTCCTTACTGGTGCTGAAACTGGATTATCTGCGCTTGTTGGGGCAAGATCAAGATTTTGAAACGGGCGAGCAAGCCATTAAACAGGTCATCAAGGCTTGCCAACTTTGCATACGCGAAATGGATATCCTCGGGCGTATTGACGATGTGGAGTTTGCCCTGTTGTTGCCGGAAACGCCTTATGATAATCTGTCGGTTGTGGCCGATCGCCTGTATTTGAAATTACAGGAAATGTCCAGCAAACAAAAAATCTTGTTTGGTAAGGCTGTTCTGCAAAGCAAGGACGATACCATAGACTCCATGCTGCAACGTGCTGAAAAATCTTTGTCGGTTTATAGTCGAGAGTAAAGGAAACACCATGTCGTCACAAAATATTAAATTAGCGAATCGTTTTCTTAAAATGACAATTGCGCCCTCACTCGGCGGTGCCATCACTCAATTGACGACAGCTTCCGGCAAAGAAGTGCTCCACACCATGTCGCCCACCAAGCAAAAAAGAAAAGATGTGCTGGGCTCATCTTTGTTTGTGGAATTGCCCTACACACAAAGCATCCAGGGCGGACAATTCACTTACTGGGGTGTTTTGCGCAAAGTGCCGGCTAATCATCCGAACACCACCGATCCTATTTTTGGCGATGGGTGGAAAGCCCGCTGGCAAGTCGTTGAATCGGCGGAAAACAAAGTTACCTTGTCTTTTGAGCACTTACAGAAAACAAAAGGCCTGCCCTTTACCTACAAGGCGTTGCTGACCTATACCCTGCAAGACAACGCGCTGGTAATTGACATCAGTGTTGCCAATTTGGGCACCTTGCCTATGCCTTGCGGCTTGGGAGTGCATCCGTTTTTTGTGAAATCTCCGCATGTCAAACTCAATTTCAAGACGAAAAATGTCTGGTCGCACAATGACGACCCGATTACGCAACCTTACAAGACGCCGAGCAGTTGGACCTTTGAGCAAACGAAGTCTTTGCCGAACACCCCATCTCACACGTGTTTTGGCGGCTTTGGACAGGAAGCCAGTATTGAGTATCCTTCATCCGGCATAGAAATTCAAATGCAAGCGGACACGATTTTCAACCATGTGGCCTTGCATGTTCCCGAACACTCCCACACCTTCTCACTGGTGCCGATGACCATGACAAACAACGCGTTTAACAAAGCGGCTATGGGCATTATAGGGACCGGAATCCGCAGTCTTGGACAAAACGAAAGCCTGTCTGGAAGCATAAAATTGATTATTCATGAAAAAAATACTGGACAAGCGGTCAAGAATCGTTTATAAAGGAAAATACTTTTTGCCCAGATAGCTCAGTCGGTAGAGCAGAAGACTGAAAATCTTCGTGTCGGTGGTTCGATTCCGCCTCTGGGCACCATTTAAGAAAGCACCTGTCGGGTGCTTTTTTTATTGCTTAATTGCACTTTCTGCGGCGATCGGCATCTCGTCATAGTTTTGACGAATCATATCCCACAAACTGTTCTGGTGGAACGGGTCATCTTTATTATATGCCGACAGCGTCTGACCGGATATCGCGCCCAACTGATTGAACATATAGGACATATCAAACTGTTTGTGTTGGCCTTGTGCATTGGTTTCAAGCCAACTTTCGCCAATCAGACGAGAGGCAACGCCATATGCATACTGCACCCGCAAATATTGCTCCGGCACCTGGAAATACATAAAGGATACACGCCCGTCGGGCTGAAAGGCCCACGACACAGAACGGCGCAAAGTGATGGATTTCTGTTTATTCCAATAAATCAAGCCGATATCTTCCGTGGTGAACATTTTTTGCGCATTGACTGTAAAAGACAGATACAGAGGACAAGTGATGTCCGGCGATTGCACCAAAATGCGGCGCGTCTTATGAGCCCCCTCATCCGTTTCTGTAATGCGGGCCTTGTTTAACGATTCGTCCGTTTGTATGCCTACGTTGTCCCACTTTCTGACCCAAACAGGCACACCGTTGAGTTTCCATGTAATCGTGCGCGGTGAATATGTATACTCTTTTTCCACAAGCGCCTTAACGCCTTCCAACGGGAAATTAATGGTTACTTTACTGGGCAAGTCATCGGCATTGTATGCATATAAAATGCTAATCTGCGGATCATCGGCCGTCACTTGCTGCATTTGCAACAGGCCAAATTGATTCCTTTCTTGCACAAAGTTGCGACTGGTTTGCAGCATCGTCTTGGGCAAGCGCACCAACCAAAACGAGGCGTGAATATTCGGGAAACTGTATTGATACCATGGTTTCTGTGTCAAATCCGTATGCGCCCCACACACATTGTTTTGACAGGCTTGAAAGCCGGTTTGATGACCCTGCGTATCATAAAACAGGCGAACGCCCTCTTTTCGACCATCGATAAAGGGCACTTTTTCAATAATCCGGCCCGTTTCTTCATCATAACGATTCATCAAGCCGGTCATAGGCTCCGCGTCGGCTGCCAATTTTCCGCTGGCAAAGTATTGCCGCCCTGCGTGCGTCATGCGCCCGTCCGTATAATAAAACTCTTGTTTGAGTTGCCCGTTATCGTGATAAACCCGCATATACCCGTCTTTTTTGCCTTTTTTATAGGTCGTCATGGTACGCAGGGCCCCCGTCTCATAATACGTATGAATAGGACCGGAAAAATCGCCGACAGGCATGGCTTCCTGTTTGACTTGCCCATTTTCGTAGTATGTTACCGGAGAGGTCACCGCCACGCCATTGACAAAAGCCTGCTCCGTTTTGATCTGACCACCTTTGTAATAGGTTCGCTCTATGGTCTGGCCGGCTTGACGTGCATCTTCTGCAAACGCCGTCGAGTGAGCTGTCGCCTTTTGTTCCGGCGATTGAGCCACACACACGGCGGATACCAAACAAATAGCAAGAATATAAAATAAACGCATACGTCCCCTTCCTGTTTTTATCTATTATAGAAAAAACAAAACCCATTGCAAGCATTATTCTTGACACGCCGGTAAGGGCGCGTTATAAAAGGTAAGAGAGTGCTTTATGAAAATACTGGTTGTCGGAAAACATAATGTAATGAATTGGCCGGAAACGGTCTATCAGACGTTGCGGGCAACAAATGACTGTCGCCTGTTTATTACTAATCATTTTCCTTTATCTGCCTGCTTATTGAACAAAAAGGCCCGACAAGAAAACAGAGCCGACGCCCTGGCCAAACAAGTGGCCGAATTCAAACCGGATGTGGTGCTGTGTATTTCTCCCTTCCTGCTGCCGTTATCGATTTTACAGGCCTGCCGTTCTGCGACTTCCGCCCTGTTTGTTGGTTGGGTTGCCGACGTTTTCAAAGCCATAGACGAATTCAAGGCACTCCATTTGGATGCCCTGTTTTGCACAGATACAGGCTTTTTACAGGAAGCAAAAAAACTGTGTCCGGCCTTTTATTTGCCTTTATGCGCCAACGCCGATATTTTCCGCCCGACAGAACGACCGGCCTATCAAGAGCCTTTCTTTGTTGGGCAAGCCAACCCAGAGCGCATGCGCTATCTGCAACACTGCCCGACGCCTTGTCAAATCTATGGCAAAGGTTGGGACAAGAAGCTTTTATCGCAACACGCTGTCCATAACAAAAAGTTATCTTTAACGCAGGCCGCCGCCTTTATTCAAAAATCGCTGTGCCCGTTGAATATGGCGTTTTCGCCTAACAACGTCGATGGCCTCAACTTTCGTGTTTTTGAATTAGGAGCGGCGCGGAAAGTGATTTTAACCAGCGCCTGCACTGATTTGGAAAAATGCTACATCCCGGGCAAAGAGGCTTTGGCCTATAACAGTCCGGAAGAGTTGGCCGACTGGGTGGCTAAAATCACGCGCAATCCTTCTCAATACACCGCCATCGCACAAGCCGGCTATGAACGCACATTAAAGGAGCACACCTACCCGCAACGCCTACAACAATGGGCGGATATGATACGCACCTTATAAACGCCTTGCGGACAGAAAATAAAAATGCTAAACTGACATCACAAATTCAAAGAGGACATCATGGCAACAGAAAAAAAAGCAAAAAAAAGTTTGAAAACTTACTTCCTGACCGGCATTTTGGTATCGGCGCCTTTGGCCATTACCATATATTTAGCCTTGCAGCTGTTCGCCATGTTAGATGCCAGCGTCGGCAAGTTTATTCCTCAACAATACATTTCAGAAACCTACCAACCTTTGATTGTGCCTATATTGAGCGCGGTTACCTTGTGCGTCGCTTTGTTATTGGTCGGCATTATCTCATCGGGCTTTATCGGCAACGCGCTGATTACTTTTGTCAATCGAACGATTTCGAAAATCCCTGTTATCTCGGGCATATATGGGGCGTTAAAAAAGGTGTTGGAAACCGTCATTGGTGGCACACAGTCGTCTGCCTTCCACAAAGTCGTTCTCATCGAATATCCCCGCAAAGGCCTTTGGACATTGGCTTTTATTACGGGCAAGACTTACTCGCATATTCAAGATGAAATCAAAAAGGCCGTTGTCAGCGTCTATGTGCCGACGACACCCAACCCGACTTCGGGCTTTTTGCTGTTTGTGCCTGAGGCCGATACCATCCCTGTTCAATTAAAGGTGGATGAAGCGTGGAAAATTATCTTATCTACAGGTATTGTCACGCCGGAATCGCCCAAGCAACAGCAGAAACTTTTGGACGATGCTTTGAAATCTGCGCTAAAAGATTTAAAAAAATCTACCACAAAGTCTTGATATGTTCGGCAATCTCGGCCGCCGGATTGAGCACATGCCCGAACACAACCTGTCCGGATCCGAGTTCTGTGGCATAACCATTGGTATAAAGTTGCTGATGGAAACGCAAGTGTTTCGCACTCATCACTGATTTAGGCGCAAAAATAAACACAGGCACGCCAACGCCACACGCTTCCGAGCACATCGACATGGAATCTCCGGTCACCACAATTTGCTGCGCACAGGCCAACAAACCGAAATATGGGTTTTCCGCCTTGTCTCCATACTGATAAAGATAGGTTTTCTTTTTGGGCAAAACCTCTTTCAGCGTATCCACCACAACTTTAGGTGTGCGGCGTGAAGTCGTAATCAAAAAGGCTCCGGCCTTCATCTGCAACAATTTATAGGCCAAATCTTTAGCCATATCGGCCGTAAAGGGTTGCTTTTTGGTTGTGCCGCCGACAATGACAGACACAAACGGTTCGGCATAAGGCGCAAAAAACTTGCTCCACTTTTTCTTTTCTTTTTTCAACCGCTCCGGTGTAACCCGATGCGCTGTGCCCAACACACGCACAACATTTTTTGCGTGGCCCTTATAGGCGTCATGCGAGGGCAACACAATCAAATCCGCTGCCGCAAAACCGGCACTGCCCGGGTTCATCAACTGCACAATTTTCGTTTTCGGCGAACACTTTTTGATAAAGCGCAAAACAGGATACATACGCCGCCCGGCCCCTAATACCAAATCGGGAAAAGGCGCTGTGATGTCTTTGGCGGTCTCTTTGGTAACGCCGACCAAAGATGCCCCGCGCAACAGATTGGGCAATTTCACCCACGATGTATAGCGCACAGGCTTGCACACATAGGGCCAGCCCAAGGCTTCGGCCACACCCAACAGCTGATTGACATTACCGGCACGATCATCCGTCAAAACCCACACCGAGTGCTTTTTCATTGTTCGCTCCAAATATCTTCGTAAATGCTGTCAAAGCCGGAATCATGCGTGGCCTTTTTGACAACGACCAACACAGATGAAGGCAGAATATTTTGCGCCAAAACTGGTGGCACAACGGGATCTTTCCCGCCTACATAGTGCACTTGCGGGATTGTTAAAAAGGCAGGCGTAATGCTTAAATCAACCGAGTCCACCAAGGGAGCATCGCCATGGTAACCCGTCCATTGTGTGTGATTTAACACACCGGCAATAGTGATTAGTTTCTTGACAGAGGCCGGATGTGCGGCAGCAATTTGCGCGGCCATCATCGCTCCACCAGAATAACCGATTAAAATGACCTGTTGCGTGCGGGCTTTGCGCATTAAAGCCCCGACCGCTGTGTCCATAGACTGAATCAAAGCAGGCGCAAAACGCCCTGTAGTCCAATCTTTTTGCGTGCAGGCGCGACTGAAAATATACTGACAGGGGCGAGCCAAATAAACAACGTTGGGCGAGGTATCCGCCGCAGCCAAAGACCGCATAAATGTGTTGGTCGGCGTCGGATCGTTGGTCGGCATACCGTGCGCGTCAAAGGCATGACCGTCGCCTTCAATATACACCTTCAACGGCGCCCCCGGTTGTTCAATCCGATAAGTCGAAAACAGGGTATAGCCGCCGGCATTGATTTGCTCAAAGCGCATATTCTTCAGCGGATTAGGCGTCTGACAAGCGCACAACAACAAACATAAAAGGCATAATAATCTCTTCATACTTTAGTTATACCCCCATTTGCCCACAAATGCAAAATATATTTTGACAAACTATGCATTGTTTTACTTTCCGCTTGATTTTAATTGTGTTTTCCTTTACAATAGCTCGTCAAAGGAACACAGGATGCACGATATCAGCAAAATTCGCAACTTTTCCATTATTGCGCACATTGACCACGGCAAATCGACCTTGGCGGATCGCCTGATTGAATATTGCGGTTTGGTGCCCAAGCGCGAGATGAAAGAGCAAATCTTGGACAACATGGATATCGAACGCGAGCGCGGCATTACCATCAAATCACAGACGGTGCGCCTGTCGTATAAAGCCAAAGACGGCCATACTTACGAGCTCAATTTGATTGACACGCCGGGACATGTGGACTTCGGGTACGAGGTCAGTCGTTCACTATCCGCCTGCGAAGGCTCTTTGCTGATTGTGGATGCGTCGCAGGGCGTGGAAGCGCAAACCCTGGCCAACACTTACAAGGCTTTGGAAGTCAATCACGAATTGGTGCCGGTCATCAACAAGATTGACCTGCCCGCTGCGGATGTGCCCCGTGTGAAACAGCAAATCGAGGATGTCATCGGCATAGATGCGTCGGATGCGGTGTGTATCTCAGCCAAAACCGGCATAGGCATCGAGGATGTTTTGGAAGCGATTGTGCATAGGATCCCCGCCCCTGTCGGCGACGAAACGCAGCCTCTCAAGGCCTTGCTGATTGACTCTTGGTATGACGCATATTTGGGCGTGGTCGTGCTGTTGCGTATCAAAGAAGGCGTGCTGAAAAAGGGCATGACTATTCGCATGATGTCCGCCGGCACAGTGCATACGGTGGAGCGCGTGGGCGTGTTTGAGCCAAAAATGAAGGAAACGGATGTTCTCCACGCGGGCGAAATCGGCTTTATTACCGCCAGTATCAAGACCATAGGCGACACCAAAGTCGGCGACACCCTGACCGACGACAAGCGCCCGACCGACAAAGCGTTAGAAGGCTTTAAGCCTAGCGTTCCGGTGGTGTTCTGCTCGTTCTTTCCTTTGGACGCCAGCGATTATGAAAACCTGAAAGAATCTTTGGGCAAACTGCAACTCAACGACGCCAGTTTCCACTTTATTCCGGAAAAGTCTATGGCGTTGGGGCAAGGCTTTCGCTGCGGCTTTTTAGGCCTGCTCCATATGGAAATTATTCAGGAACGCCTGGAGCGCGAATTCAATTTAGATTTGATTACCACCGCGCCGACGGTCGTGTATAAACTGCACCTGACAAACGGCGAGGTGCGCGATTTGCACAACCCCTCGGATATGCCGGATACGACATTGATTTCTTCCATTGAAGAGCCTTGGGTCAAAGCCACGATTATGACCCCCGATGAATATTTAGGCTCTATTTTAACGCTGTGTTCGGAACGGCGCGGCGTGCAGGAGAACCTGACCTATATCGGCAATCGTGCCATGGCGGTGTATCGCCTGCCCTTAAGTGAAATCGTGTTTGACTTTTACGACCGCCTCAAATCTATTTCGCGCGGCTATGCCAGTTTTGATTACGAGTTAGGCGATTACGAGGCCGGCGACCTGGTCAAAGTATCGATTTTGGTCAATGGGGAAAACGTAGATGCCCTCTCCTTCCTGACACATAAGACAGAGGCGGAACGGCGCGGGCGACAGATTTGTGCGCGGCTCAAAGAGCTGATCCCTCGGCACCAATTCAAGATTCCTATTCAAGCTTCGATCGGCGGAAAGATTATCGCGCGTGAGGACTTGTCCGCTTACCGCAAAGACGTAACCGCCAAATGTTATGGGGGCGACATTACCCGCAAACGCAAACTGCTTGAAAAGCAAAAAGAAGGTAAAAAGCGTATGCGCCAATTCGGCAAAGTGGAGATTCCGCAATCGGCGTTTATACAGGCCTTGCGCATTGGTGATAATTAGTTCTTGACATTTGTCGGAAAAATGTGTAAAAAGTGAAAACGTTGCCGCTGTGGCTCAGTGGTAGAGCACACCCTTGGTAAGGGTGGGGTCGTGAGTCCGATTCTCACCAGCGGCACCATTAAAAAAGCACCCCTTGTGGGTGTTTTTTTTATGGTTATCGTCGGGGGAAACGGACCACGGGGGCACGTGAGGCCGGAATCGGAGCAAAGCGAAGATGGACGCCGCAGGCGATCCCGAACAAAGTGAGGGATGAGCGCAAGCGAACTTTCTCACCAGCGGCACCAGGTATTATAGCCCTCTTTCAAACGAGGGCTTTTTCTTTTGTTTGCAAGCCATTCGGCAAGTCCGATAATGACCAGTCCGAAAAACGCTAAAATTCATCAATTATCGGACTCTTAAATACGATTTCTTTATAAAACAAGCACTTATACACAGTCCGATTGAAACCTCATCCCAAGATTTTTTCACTTTACTT
>JAGDDD010000040.1 GCA_017958225.1 Alphaproteobacteria bacterium | reverse complement strand
GCTATGTTCGTCGGGCAGGTTTCCATCAAGGTCTGTGCTTTCCATTCATCTGACGTGCTTTGTTCTTTACGATGACGGCTGACCACCTTTAATGTCTGCTGATTGTTTTCCAAAGGATTGGCCGTTCCTGTCTTGCCCCAATAATTCTTGCTTTGTGCCCACACAACATCATTGGTCGTCTTGCCCTTCTTTGTGTATAGGTAAGATTTTTCCACAGAGCCGTCTTCACGGGGTGTTTCTGTTTCCTTCTTGTATTTTTCTTTATAGTTGTCCGTTGTCTCTGCGTTTAAGGACATTTCTGTCGCGCGTTTCTGTGTGGACCAGAATCCGTTGCTCAAGACATCATGAACGGTAATACCCAAGGCCTCACCGGCAATCAGCAAAGCGCCTACTGCTACGGAATATAAATATTTCTTTTTCATCTTACCCTCCTGTCAGGTTGCAATTGAACACTTTATATTTCCAAGTTAGCTGAAAAAAAAAGGAAGTCAACACTTTTATTAAAAAACCCCGGGCTAATGACTCGGGGTTGGAGGAAAATGGTGGGTGTAATAGGACTCGAACCTATGACCTCTACGATGTGAACGTAGCGCTCTAACCAACTGAGCTATACACCCGACATAGACCCACATTATATACAAAGAAAAAGGCTTGTCAACTAAAAAAGTGGACGGGGGTCCTGACTACGCGGTTTCCATTGGCGCACAAAGGCCGCCAAGTCGCTGTCCGGCTTATCCGGCAACAAGATTTGAACACGTGCCAACAGGTCGCCTTTGCCCTTGATACCCTTTTTTGCCAAGCGCAGCACCTGCCCCGAACTGGTATTGGGTGGAACGGTTACGGATACCTTGCCTGTCAGTGTCGGAATCGTTATTTTGGCGCCCAGCACTGCCTCTTTTAAGGTCAAAGGCAGATTCATCAAGATATTATCGCCTTCACGCGTAAAAATCGGATGCGATTGAACGGTCAGTTTAATCAGGGCTGAGCCACCGCCCTCGCCTTCGTTGCGCAAACGCAAGGTCAAGCCATCTTTCGCGCCGGCCGGAATCTTCACAGCCACTTGTTTGCCGTTGCGCAAGCGAATCGAAGTCTCTCCGCCTGTGGCTGCCAACATAAAAGGAATTGTCAGCTGATAATTGACATCTTCGCTTTGGGGCGCATATTGAGGCGAATAACGCCGGCCGGAGCCTCTGCGCATACCACCGAACAGGTCGGCAAAACCGCCCATATCGCCACCACCGAACAAGGAAGATAAGTCGATGCCTTCAAAGCCCTGGCCGCCGCCGTTGGTATAAAACTGGTATTGCCCGCCACCAGGGAAACCACCGCCCGGAAAGCCTCCGCCAGCATAACTGCCACCGCTGGCTCCTGCACCAAAGGGCGCACGCGGCTTACCGTCTGCGTCAATGGCACCGGCATCATATTGCTTGCGCTTGCTGGCATTGGACAAAATATCATAGGCGCAAGACGCCTCCTTAAACTTGTTGGCCGCTGCCGGATCGTTTTTGGCCACATCCGGATGACAGGTGCGCGCTATCTTGTGATAAGCTTTTTTAATCTCGGCTGCCGTTGCAGTTTTTGGCACGCCTAAAATGGTATATAAGTCTTTCATACTATCCTCATTTTTTACATACTTTATTATAATATAATCACGAATTTGAAAAAATCTATGGCCTTTATAAAAAAATAAACTAAATAAGGGTCTATGAAGCACAATTCAAAGCCTTTCCTTATGCAATTAGCGGCATGGCTGTCCGTCAGTGTGGCTGTCATCCTGATTGCCATTAAACTGTGTGCCTTTCTTTTAACAGGCGCTCTGTCCATTTTATCCAGCCTGATTGACTCGGCCTTTGATTTGGTGGCAGCCGCTATCAACGCTTTGGCAATTTATTTATCCTTAAAGCCGGCCGACAGGCTACATCGTTTCGGGCACGGCAAAGCCGAGGCCATTGGCGGTTTTATTCAAGCGGTCTTTATGTTTCTTTCGGCTATGTTTTTATTGTTTGAAAGCTACCAGCACTTTAAGAATAAAACGCCTTTGGAACACCTGCCTGTTGGTGTTGTCGTTATGGTGATTTCTACCTTTCTCACCCTCGGCCTGATTTATGTGCAACGCATGGTCGTGCGCCGGACGCAATCGACCGCCATCTTGAGTGATTGTATGCACTACACGGGCGATACTTGTATGAATATAGGTGTTTTGACCGCCCTCGCCTTGTCTTACTGGTTTAATACGGCCTGGCTGGATGAGTTATTTGCGGTCGGTGTCGCAGTTTATTTGCTTCGCTCATCGGTGCGTATCTTTCGTCGCGTGGCTGATATTTTGATGGACAAAGAAATCGATTCGTCAGTGCGTCGGGCTATTCAACAAGCGGTCCGCATTGACAACAACATTTATGGTATTTATCGGCTAAAAACACGTACGGCAGGCGCTAAAACCTTTATTCAATTTCATGCTAAAATCAACAAACGTTTGAACTTTCAACAATCTTATGCGCTCTGCACGCGCATGGAAAAGGCTATACACGCGGTCTTACCTAAGGCCGAAGTGATTATTTATCCTGTGCCAAAATGACAAAATCAATTTTGGTGCTTGCGTTTCTGACAAAACCTGTTAAACTGCCTTTATAGGTAAAGGAGTTTTTATGTTTGGCACATTGTCTCAACAGCAAATGAACGAGATTGTCCGCAAAGGCGTCGGCAATCCCTTTGACCTGTTGGGTATGCATATCTGCCCGAAACAAGGCGTGTTCGTGCGCGTCTTGGCGCCTCATGCCTGCCAGATTGAAGTGCTGGACGCTCAACAACGCAAGTTAGGCCTGATGACCCGTATTCACAAAGACGGCTTGTTTCAGTTGGATTTCCCCAAACGCACCACCTGCTTTACTTACCTTTTGAAGATTTATACCTCACAAACCGAGTTTTATATCACGCGCGATCCTTATTCTTTCCTGCCATTTTTAAGCGATTTTGACCTGCATTTGATGGATGAAGGCTCGCATAAAGAACTGTATAAAAAATTGGGCGCGCACCCGATGACGATTGACGGGGTAGCCGGTGTCGGCTTTGCTGTATGGGCGCCTAACGCGAAAAGAGTCAGTGTTGTCGGGCCCTTTAATGATTGGGATGGCCGCCGGCATATGATGCGCAATCGCGCCGGACATGGCGTGTGGGAGCTGTTTATTCCTCTTATGCAGGCAGGCGACCTGTATAAGTATGAGATCATGGATAGTCAATCGGTTATCTTACCTTTGAAGACAGATCCGATCGGTTTTGACACAGAATTGCGGCCGAAAAACGCCTCTGTTGTGTTTGACCACAAGCGTTATACCTGGCACGATCAAGACTGGACAAAACAACGCACGGAAAAGCAGGCACTGTCTCAACCTCTTACCATTTACGAAATGCATTTGGGGTCTTGGCGGCGCAACTCGCTCGAAGGTAACCGCTTTTTGACCTATCGCGAACTGGCCAAAGAATTGCCAGATTACCTGGATTATATGGGCTTTACGCATGTTGAGTTTTTACCGGTAACCGAGCACCCTTTTGATGGGTCGTGGGGCTATCAAAGCACCGGTATGTTTGCACCGACTTCGCGTTATGGAACGCCTAACGATTTTAAATATTTAATAGATACTTTACATCAGCGCGGTTATGGCGTGATTATGGACTGGGTGCCCTCTCATTTCCCTAAAGATGATTTCGGGTTGTCGTATTTTGACGGAACTGCCTTGTATGAGCCGGCAGACACGCGCAAAGGCGAACACAAAGAGTGGGGCACAAAAATCTATAATTACGAGCGTCGAGAAGTATCTAATTTCTTATTAGCTAGTGCTCTGTTTTGGTTAAAAGAATACCACATTGACGGGCTGCGTGTAGATGCCGTGGCGTCTATGCTTTATTTGGACTATGGTCGTCGGCGGTCCGAGGCCACCACCAATATTTATGGCGGTTATGAAAATATCGAGGCTATCAATTTTTTAAGACGTCTCAATGAGTGGGTATATGCGCAAAATGAAGGTTATATAACAATTGCGGAAGAGTCAACGATTTGGCCGTTGGTGTCGCGTCCTACCTATGTCGGCGGGTTAGGATTCACTTACAAGTGGAACATGGGCTGGATGAACGACAGCCTGCAGTATATGCGGCGC
>JAGDDD010000039.1 GCA_017958225.1 Alphaproteobacteria bacterium | reverse complement strand
GGGCGCGGACACTGATGTTGGTCCGGGGGCGACCGAGTGTAATTGTCCGACGGGCTCCGACTGGAATAAATATGTCGAAACATGTGAGCCGCCATCCTGTGATACATATGTTGATTGTCCGGCGTCGGCCAATTATGTGGCCTGTGTGGAACACCTCTGCAAGGAATACATTCCTGTTGAGTATATACAATCGGATGGCACGCAATATTTTGATACAGGTGTGACGGGCAACCAAGATACAGAAATAACAGTTACCGCAGCAAGAATAGATAGCAATGGATACTATAAATATTCTCAATTAGCCGGTTGGTTTAAGACTGGCTCCAATGAAAGTATCACAATAAATGTCAATAATACTGATTACAATAATGGTGTATGTCGCTTTAATGGTATAGCATCTTCACAAGGGGCTGCAAAGGTTTTTCATGCAAATCCAGGGCATGCCATTACTTATAGCATTTCAAGAAATGGTATGGTCCAGGGGAACGCGACAGTGGATACGTTTTCTGGAGTTGGCACTTTTACGACGAGTAGCACTTTATGTCTGTTAAAATCGTGTGGCACCAGTGGAACAGAGCGTCCTTGGCGTTTATATGGGGCTCAATTTACAAATACGCAACCTACAGACAGAGATTTCAAGCCTGTGAAAGATGAAGACGGGAAGGGCTGTTTATACGATGTTGTCACTCACGAGCCTTTGTATCATTTGGGTGGCGGAACTATGGGTATTGGCGAATTCTAATCGGTTTTCAAGCACAAGGTGTAAAAACGCTTGCGGTTTGGGTGGGTTTCTTGTATAATTCCCCTACATTATTTTATAAGACAAGAGGTCAGTTGATATGAATCGCATAACTTATGATGAACTGCGCAATCTGTGGTTAGAGTTTTTCAAGTCCAAAGGGCACACGCAAATCCCTTCGGCTTCCGTTTTGCCGGAAAATGACGCAACCGTTTTATTCACAACAGCGGGTATGCAGCCTTTGGTGCCGTATTTGTTGGGCGAAAAGCACCCTGGCGGCAAGCGCATTACCAATATTCAAAAATGTATCCGCACCAATGATATTGCCGAGGTGGGCGATCATTGCCACTGCACTTTCTTTGAAATGATGGGTAACTGGTCCTTGGGCGATTACTTCAAAAAGGAAATGATTGCCTGGAGTTTCGAGTTCTTGACACAGAAACTGGGCTTTAAGAAGGAGCAGTTGGCGGTTACTTGCTTTGCCGGCAATGCGAACACGCCGAAAGATGAAGAGGCTGCGGCCGCTTGGCGTGAGCAGGGCTTGACGGATGCGCAGATTTTCTTTACCGAAAAGGACAACTGGTGGGGGTTGGCCGATGGTGGCCCTTGTGGTCCCGACAGCGAAATGTTTATTGACAGCGGTAAGCCGGCTTGTGGGCCAAATTGCAGCCCGTCTTGCAACTGTGGCAAATACACAGAAGTGTGGAACGATGTGTTTATGCAGTATTTAAAAACAAAAGACGGCTCATTGAAGCCCTTGGCGCAAAAGAACGTGGATACCGGCATGGGTTTGGAGAGAACATTGGCCTTTTTGAACGGTGAGGGCGATGTCTTTATGACGGAACTGTTTGACGATTGCCGCAAAAAGTTGGAAGAAGTCAGCGGCAAAGCCTATGCAGACAACTTGGTTCCTTTCCGCAAGATTTTGGATCATTTGCGCACGGCGGTCTTTATTTTGGGTGATGACCGCGGTATTCCGCCCAGCAACACAGACCAGGGCTATGTCTTGCGCCGCTTGTTGCGTATTGCTATCCGTAATTTGAAAAAATTAGAGGTCAATGCCTTTGTGTTGCCACAGTTGGCCGAGTGCGTTATCAATAAATATAAGCCCTATTATCCGGAATTGGAGCGCAATCGCGCCTTTATTGTGGCTGAATTGGAAAAGGAAGAGCAGTTGTTTAATCGCACGCTTAATGCCGGCCTTAAAGAAATGGACAAGGTGTTGGCGCGTGTTCAAGGCGGTGTGATTGACGGGCAGACCGCTTTCCACCTGTATGATACCTTCGGCTTTCCGTTGGAATTCACGCAGGAAGCGGCGGCCGAACACAATGTCAAAGTGGATGTGGATGGCTTTAATGCCTGTTATGAAGCGCACCAGGCGCTTTCTCGCAAGGGGGCAGAGCAAAAGTTCAAGGGCGGCCTGGCTGACCATTCCGAAAAATCGGCGCATTATCACACAGCGACGCATATTATGCACGCTATGTTGCGGCAAATGTTCGGTGATACAGTGGCTCAACGGGGCAGCAATATCACGCCGGAGCGTATGCGCTTTGACTTTTCCTTTGATCGTAAGATGACACCGGAAGAGGTCAAAGAACTGGAAAATAAGGTCAATGATGTGATTGCGCAAAAGATTCCTGTGGTTTGTGAGGAAAAGACTTTGGCTGAGGCACAAGCTGAAGGGGCGATTGGGCTATTTACGAATAAATATGACGCCGAGAAGGTCAAAGTTTATACCATCGGCACCGTGTCCAAAGAAGTTTGCGGTGGGCCTCATGCGGCGAATACAGGTGATTTAGGGCACTTCCGTATCTTGAAGGAAGAATCGTCTTCGGCCGGCGTGCGTCGTATTAAAGCTGTATTAGAATAGGGGGAAGGGCTATGAAGCAACAATACAAAGCATTGGTTAAAGTCGCGCGCGATTTGATTAAAAAGCGCTATTGCGAAAAGGGCCATCATACGGTGGTGGCTTGTGCGCTGGAAACAAAAAGCGGTAAGGTCTATTCCGCACTCAATGTGGGCACTTATCAGCCCTCGATTGCCACCTGTGCCGAGATAATCGCCATTGGTATGGCTTTGAAAGACGACCCGAAAATGACCATTAAAGCCATTGTATCGGTGCGTGATAAAGAAGGCTATATCGTGTCATCCTGCGGTCGCTGTCGTGAATATATCTCTGATTATGGTCCCAAGGCTGTGATGTTGGTGCCGACAGATGACGCCGACGGCTACGAGCCTGTGCCCATCAACGATTTGTTACCGTATAAATACAGCAAGCGTTAGTTCTTGCCGGCAGGTTTGGCTTCAATAATTTCGTAATTGCGTTTGTCCGAAAACACCTGTTTGAGCAGGGCATTGGTATGGAAATGTCCGGACTTGTTACCATAAAAGCGGCCTATGACCGGCATGCCGGCCTGGTATAAATCGCCGACTGCATCCAAAACTTTGTGGAAAACAAACTCTTTGGGCTCACGTAGGCCTTCCGGATTGACAATCTTGTCCTTATCCACCAAAATGGCGTTATCTAGCGACCCGCCGCGCGCCAGGCCGATTTGACGCAAACGCTCAATATCTTCCTTCATACCAAAAGTGCGGGCAATAGCAATTTGCTCTTTGAAAGTTTGTGGTGTCAGTTTCAGGTTACATGCCTGGTGGCCGATGATTTTGGCGGGAAACTCTATGTCAAAACTCAACTCTAAGCCCGAATCGGCCGGCGATAATGAGGCTGTGGCGCCTTTACCGTCGTCAAACTTGACATTGCGCTTGATTTTTAGGAACTTTTGCGGTGTGCGTTGCTCGCTCAAGCCGGCACAATCAAACAGGAAGGCAAAGTCTTTTGCGCTTCCGTCCATAATAGGAATCTCGGGCCCGTTGACTTCTATATAGGCGTTGGAGATGCCATAAGCGTGCAGGGCGGCCATAACGTGCTCCGCCGTGGAGACGGTTACGCCATCACTGTTGCCAAAGCAACTGCACATGCGTGTATCGACAACATACTGATAAGTGGCCGGTATTTCGTTGTTTTTGCCGGTTACATCTGTTCTTTTAAAGATAATGCCTGTGTTAGCAGGTGCCGGCCGAAAGGTAATAGTGGCTTTTGCCCCGGAATGAACGCCTATGCCGACAGCGGACAGGGTTTCCTTAAATGTTTTTTGATAAATCGTGTCTGTCATGGTCATATCTCCTGTGTTTTTAATAGTTGAGTCTTTGATTCACGGATTATTACAAAATGTTTCATCTGTATTCATACAATGCTGTGTATATTGAGAAATAATGCTTTTTGCGATATCTTCGGGGGTTTTGTCAGTGGTGTCTATGACCAAATCAAAGTTATTTTTGTCCGAAATATCCACCTGATACAGCTCCATAAAGCGCTTTTGCTCCATTTGCCGGCGTTTTGTGTTGGATTCCAGACAGTCTTGAACGGTTGTATAGGCCTTTTCCGAAGAACGGTTTGCTTGCATAATGCGCTCGGCGCCGACTTGCGGATCCACCGTCAGCATCACTTTGAACGAGGTAGGCAAAAAGTGGAACGCCAAGCGCGAATCCACAACATATGGCGTCTTTTCTTTGGCCAGTTTTTCAAATTGACTATCAATTTGATAATCTATGCTCTTGTCCGTCATAGATAACTGGTTGAGTTGCAAGGTCGTCATATGCCTTTGCTCGGCCAGTAATCGTTGCGCGTCACCGGTGGAAAAGGTCGCAAAGCCAAAATGTTGCGCCACCAGTTTAGCGACTGTCGATTTGCCGCTGCCTAATTCGCCTGTAATCGTAATGTGTTTGCTCATTTAGATATCTAGGTTTTCTACAAAACGCGCATGTTCTTGGATATATTTGAAACGCAGTTCCGGGTTGGAGCCCATCAGTTGATTGACGATATCCGCCGTCAGCACGACTTCTTCCTCGTCTTCGTTTGTTTTGGGTGTCGGCAGGACAACACGCAACAGAGAACGCGTTTGCGGATTCATCGTTGTTTCTTTTAACTGGGCAGGCGGCATTTCGCCCAAGCCTTTGAATCGGCTGATTTCCACATTTTTAATGCCTTTAAATGTGGTGGCTAACAGTTTATCCTTGTGCGCATCGTCCGCCGCATAGGCTGTTTTGTCCCCATAAGTTAAACGATACAAAGGTGGCAAGGCTAGGTATAAATGCCCGTTGGCAATCAATTGCGGCATTTCCCGGTAAAAGAAGGTCATAAGCAATGAGGCAATGTGAGCACCATCCACGTCCGCATCCGTCATAATAATCAATTTTTCATAGCGCAGGTTGCTTTCGTTATAGTTTTGGCGATGTCCGCAACCCAAGGCTTCGATAATGTTATTGACTTCCTCGTTGGACATAATCTTTTCTTCCGAGGCACTGGCGACGTTCAAGATTTTTCCACGAATAGGCAAGATGGCTTGTGTCTCCCGATTGCGCGCCTGTTTAGCAGAGCCGCCGGCCGAGTCACCTTCCACGATAAACAATTCTGTTCCGTCCATGGCCTTCTTCGTGCAATCGGCCAATTTACCGGGCAAGCGCAGGCGTTTTGTAGCGGAAGCGCGCGCAGTTTCTTGGGCTTTCTTTTTATGCTTGCGCGCATCAATCTGGTTCATAATGTGCGTTAATAAGGCGTTAGCGGTTTTTGTATCGGCAGATAACCAGTGATCAAACGGGTCTTTAACCGCATTTTCAACCAGGCGAATCGCCTCTGTGGATGAGAACTTGTCTTTTGTTTGCCCCTGGAACTGCGGATCTTTATAGAAAATCGAGAGCATGACGCCGGCTGTGCCGACAACATCGTCCGGGGTGATGTCATTTCCCCGCTTGTTGCCCACCATTTCGGCATAGGCACGCAGGCTTTTGGTCAAGCCGGCACGCAAACCAATCTCGTGCGAGCCGCCTTGTGGCGTCGGAATCGTGTTACAATAGGAATACAGGAACGCATCAAAGGGCATTTCCGGCCAAACGATAGCCCACTCAACAAACCCTTGCCCGTCAGGGAAATCAGCACGCCCCATAAAAGGACGCGGTGTTAAAATAGGCAAGTTTTGCGTTAAGACATCTAAATAATCTTTCAAACCGTTGGGGTAGTGCAGGACCTGTTCCGTCGGCGTCGTGTCGCCTTCTTTAATCAGCTCCGGATCACAACTCCAACGAATTTCCAGCCCTTTGACTAAAAACGCTTTTGTGCGCAGCATCTTAAAAACAGAAGCCGGGCGGAAATGGGTCGCATCCCCAAAGATTTCTGTGTCCGGCAAGAAAGTAATGGATGTGCCGCGTCGGTTGCTGATGGGGCCCAGATTTTCCAACGCAGACGTGGGCAGACCACGGCTGTATGTTTGCCGGTAAAGTTGTTTGTCGCGGGCCACCTCAATCACCATATCAGAGGATAGCGCATTGACAACGGACAAGCCCACACCATGTAAGCCTCCGGAGACCTTATAGGCCTTTCCGCTGAACTTACCGCCGGAGTGTAAGGTGGTTGTAATCACTTCCAGAGCTGATTTGTTGGGATATTTGGGGTGAGGATCTACAGGAATACCACGCCCGTTGTCGGTAATCGTCAGGCGTCCGTCGGCGGCCAAATGCACCGCTATCATAGAGGCATAGCCGGAGACAACTTCGTCAATCGAGTTGTCCAAAATCTCGGTCGCCAAATGGTGATAGGCGCGATCGTCAATGCCACCAATATACATACCCGGGCGTTTGCGAACGGGCTCCAGGCCTTCCAAGACTTCTATGTCTTTAGCCGAATAATCTGTTGCTTTTGGTGCTGTATCCGTAAATAAATCAACCATAATGTTTACACTATATCTTGCTCTTTGGCGAAAGGCAAGAGAAAAATGTAGTTATTGCGCATTTTTCCACACAAAACGGACTTGGGCATACGTTTCTTTTGTTTCCGGCTTTTGCAGGATGTGCACTTGCTCGTTTTCTGCCGCATAGGTGGTGATTTCTATGGTATCGCCTTGTTTGGCTGGCGCGTTAAAACTGACTTGAATTTCCTGTAAGTCTCCGGCCGGTCGTGTTGTCATGTCCAAACACCAGCTGGGATAAAGCGCATTGTTCACATGGCGGTTGATGTCGATATCATCTGTATGGACGGGGAAGGCCGTTGTTTTGGGACCTTCGGCGTTTTCTGGCACGTGAATCTTGGGAAAAGAGGAGTCGATAGCGCGTTCATCCGTTCCGACAAGATCGGGCAGTTGCTTTTTCAAAGGCACCAGGCGTTCCGACAGTGCATCAATCAACGCCCAACGGCTGGTAGCTTTAATCAGCACCTCTCCTGTTTCAGTCGTTACAACGAACTCTCTGTTGGCGGTTACCATGGATACGGACGAGGGCCAGGTGGTGATTTTAATCTTTTCTTCCAAAGCCGGCATACGTGTGATTTGCAAATAATAACCTGAGGCGACCCATACCACCTTGTGTTCTGTGCAATAGGTCAAGCCAAAGCCCAAGCGCTCTGCCTGTGTTTCCGCTACTTCTTGAAAAAGGTTTAACAGCCTTCTTAAACGCAACGCGCCCTTGGCATCGCAAGCGCAAGACGTTACCTGATAATCTTGTGTATAGGTATCCATAGTCATCTCACAATTGTGCCGGCTGTTCCGTTTGAGGAGCGACGGGCGGTTCGGGTTTCGCCACCGGCTGATTGACGTATTTCACAATGAATTGTTGCCAATTTGTGTGTGTTGCATTCGGCACGAGGCGCAACTGGATGGAGCGTGGCGACGGGATTTGTTTAATGAACTCTTCCGCCAAACGCTTTGTGGCCACGGTATCCTGTCCGCCCACATAATGCACTTGGGGAATATCCACTAACTTATAAGTTTCTTTGGCTGGATTTAAAGAGGTGGGCGGCAAATCTTTGCCCGCTAAAGCGGCCTGACGATCGGTGTCCAGGATACCACCAAATGTAATGACGCTGACAGGTGTGTTTTTAATGCGTGCTGCCAGCAACAAAGCCACGGCTGCACCGCCATCATAACCGACGAACTCAATTTCCGAGGGGTGATAACGTTTTTGCCAACGTTCCACAACAATGGACATCTGTGCAATAATTTCTGGCAAGAATCGTCCGTCCTCCCATACTTCCGGCTTGCATTTAGCGTCTTGAATATAATAACAGGGTCGGCCTAACACCAAAGAGAAGGGATAGGGGTCGTTCGCAGCCACTTCTCCAATAGGATAGGGAATAGAGGCCGTTTTTGAAAACAGGCCGGATGTTTCAGCATCTCCGTCAATGTAAATGCGGAGCTTGTGATTATAGTCCAGGCCTTCCTTTGCCCAGGTGGCTAAAGGAAGATCCAATGTTTGTTTTTCAAAAGCAGGTAAAGGCTTTTCCTCGATATACCTATATTTAGACGTGCCTGATAATGTTGAACACGCGGCTAGGGCTAGAGCGCATATCACCGAAACATAGCATAAAACCTTCATAATACCTCCATTAACTGCATGGTTGATGTCCATAGTAAATAACCGCGGACCATTTTACTTGGGAAAATCTGTTTTAGCAAGCATTTATATATTTCTATTTGTTTTTTATAGGCAATAGGGATATCTGCCGGCGATGTCGGCGGTGTCCTGTTGGTCTTGTAATCGACAATCCACACCTCTTTGTCATGGATAACCAGACGGTCGATTTGTCCGGAGAATTGTTCGCCATCAATGGTGCCGATAACAGGCACTTCCGTCAAAGAGTCCGGTGCGAAGATTGCTTTCAGTTCCTCTTTTTCCATGCTTTGCGATAATTTTTGCGCTATGTGCGGATAATCGGAGAGTAGGCGTCGCGCCAATTCTTCTAATTTTGCGCCTGATACAGAGGGCATGACTTGCAACAGTTTATGGACAGCCGTTCCGAACTCCAGGGCTTTTTGACGTTGTTCGTCAAAGGGGAGGGCGGTTGCCTCTTCTGCCAATTTAGATGGCGCTAATGTCTTATGCGCAGCTGGCTCGGCGGGGGCAGGCGTATGCCACCAACTTTCCTCGGGCGGCTCTTTTTTCGGCTCAGTTGTCGTGGAAGGTGCCGACACAGCTTCTTTTTGTTCGGATTGTTGGATAAAGATTTTATCCGCCGTCCAAGAGGGCTGTTGCTGTGTTATCATTTGATACCAGGTCGGTTTCGAGGATGTTTTTTTCTGAAATCCGGCAATATACAATCTGTCTTTGGCACGGGTAAGGCCTACATATAACAATCTGTGTTGTTCTTGTTGGACCTCGTTTTCCATGGCGTTGATAAAAGGTTGGCACAATTCACAACGATCTAGCTTTTTCGGTAACCAAATCGGTAATCCATGAATCCATAAGATAGGTCCTTTGAAGGGGGTATAAAAGCAGGTGGTCGGTAAGAAGACAATGGGACTTTGTAATCCTTTTGAGCCGTGAATTGTCATAATGCGCACGGCGTTGAGGTCTGTTTGGTCCAATTCGCGCGAAATTTGAATATCATCCATGCGCATCCACTGTAAAAAGCCCTGCAGGGAAGGTGTATGATTTTCGTTATAATTCAGGGCCAGGTTGAGGAACTCATCCAACACTTCGTTTGTTTCCGGACCTAAACGTTCCAAAAAGTGTCGGCGATATTTTGTCAAAATATGGCAGTAAAACTCAAAGGGTGGCATCGTGTCCGCATTGTTCAAAATCTCTAACAAGTCTTGATACAGGGCGGGTTCCATAGCACGCACGCGTTCAAATAATGTCGCTTGTCCGCGATTGTGCGCCAATTGGAGTAAGCGCTCTTCGGATATGTTACCTATTGGGCTTTTCAACAAGCCCGCCAACGTTAAATCGTCATCTGGTAATAAAGCAAAAGAGCCTAGGGCTAACAAATCATGAACGGCGATGTGCGCGGATAAATCTAATCGGTCGACACCCGCTAACGGAATATGTTGCTCTTTTAAGGCACGCAACATAAGCGGCATAAATGGCGGGCGTTTGTTGATTAAAATCATAATATCTCGGGGCTGAATAGGCCTGTTTTCCGATAGCAGTATTTCCTGATTGTCCAACATTTCGCGAATGCGTTTGGCGATTTTTTGGGCCACGCGTTCGTTGGGGGCGACTTGATATGTATAGGTCTCTGTTTTTTCTTTTTTAGCTGAATCTTGTTCTATCGGCCAGATTTCCACATGTCCGGCACTTTTATCACGGAAAGCCAAATGCGTCAGTTTGTCTTCTGTGGGCATAACGACGCCGTCTTTGGCGGTCGTGTTTTCAAAAGTTCTATCCACCAAGTCCAAGATGGGTTGTGTCGAGCGGAAGGATACATTCAGATAAATGTCTTCCCAGGGTTGTTGCGCAGCCTGAATTTTTGTTTTGAAGAAACTATGCATAACTTCAAATTGGTTGGGATCAGCCCCTTGAAAGCGGAAAATGGATTGCTTTTTGTCGCCCACGACAAAGAGTGTTCTTTGTTGCGGATGGGCGTTTTCTCCCGCAAAGAAGTCATCGGCTAATTTTTGTATAATGCGCCATTGAGCCGGGCTGGTATCCTGCGCCTCGTCAATTAAAACATGGTCTATGCCTTCGTCCAGTTTATACAGCACCCAGGCGGTTTGCTCTTTTTCTTCCAATAAGTCCACGGTTTTTAAAATGAGATCGTCATAATCGAGCACACCTTTTTCTTGTTTCAGGTTTTCATAAACTTCCAAGAAACGATAGGCGATTGTGAGCAACGCTTGCGTGTTTTGCAGCATATGCAGGCGCTTTTTCATTTCTAACACCTTTGCCAGATGCTGGTATTTTTCGGGGTCGGCTTTAGCCTTGTTTTTGTTTATTGAGCCGTCTTGGTTGGACCACTCGGCTATGTCTTGATCATAGGTATCATACGGATAAAAATCACGCACAATCTGTTCTTCCGTCGTATTGGCTTTGATGTCGAAAAAGTCCTGCATTAAAACAAAAACAGACTCTAAACTTTGATGGTTTTTCAGGTCGTTGAGGGCTGATTTATGTTCCAATAATTTCTTAAGAGTCTGATTCAGCGTTTTTTCGGACAATGTGTCTGTAAGGACTGCCAACTGTTCTTGAATTTGCGGGTCAGTCATAATCGCTTGCCAACCTTGTTGTGCCAAGTGTTGTGCTTCTTGTGCGTCAATGATTTGAAAGGTCGGGGAAATGCCAGCTTCCAAAGGAAATCTTGACAGCACGCTTTCGCAAAAACTGTGCAAGTTGGAAATCTTGATGCCGCCTTTGACTTGTAACAGTTGGGCAAATAACGTGCGGGCATGCTTGATGGCTTCGGGTTTATAGCGATCTGTTAGCAGGTTTTTTAAGCGGGTTTCCAGTTGCTCATTCGTTTGGGTTAAAAAAGATTTTGCTTCATCAAATAGGCGGTTAGCCATTTCCGCCGCTGCCGCTTTGGTATAGGTGAGACACAAGATTTTTTCGGGCATAACGCCGCTCAACAACAAGTTTAAAATACGCTTGGTTAAAACGGTCGTTTTGCCTGAGCCGGCCGATGCTGACACCCAGGCCGAAGTCTGCGGGTTTGTAGCCTTATCTTGGTTTTCTTTGGTCAGTTCAATTGTCGTCTTATTCGTCATCGTCAGATCCGGTCGGTATGTTCCATTCTTGAATACGCGCCAAATAAGCATAATCATTATAAAGAGCGCCAGGTTGTGAAATTGTATAAGGTCGCGTTTCGTAAGCGTTGATAAGGGCCTGCGTTGAGGCTAGCGTCTCTTGCACTAATGCAGGTAATTGATTTGTCAGAGAGATAATTTTGCCCCCGGGGCCCTTGCCGTCAATATGCCAATAACTTAAACATTGGATGGCGTCCGCTTCCACATCCGGAACGCCACCAGCCGACAGGATAGCGGCTTCCAATGGTAATTGAGTTGCTTGTTGGTCCCTTATTGCAGACAATTTCGGGCAGGATGTGCCTGTTTTATAATCTATAATCGTGGCCTGTTTTTGCGGGTCTAGGTCAATTCTGTCAATGCGTGTGGTGAGAGTAAATGTGCGATCAGACGTCGTTTCCCAACTGATGTGTCCGCGCCTTTCCGTAAACGAGGTTGTGTCTTGTTGTTGTTTTAACAGCCATTTAACCATTTTGTCAAAGCGCGGTTTCTGCAACACCAGCATATCTGATGTCAGACCATATGCGGTAAAAGCCTGTTGTGCATAATCGCGCAACGCCTTTTCTGTGCGTTTGTTAAAGGGCAGACTATACCAATTGTCCAGCGCCTTGTGAATGGCAGTGCCATATGTTGTGTTGAGACGTTGATCGTCCAGCTCTTGCAAGGGGGATAGGTTGAGCACATGCTTGGCATAAATATTATATGAGTTGTCGCGCAAGGTATCCACCTCCGTCACCGATAATTGTTGCGGACGGATTTCTGTGGGCGGGCAAGGAGTGGGTGCTTGAAGGGCTGGTTGCCTATGTTGCGGTTTATCCAAATTGGCGGTATCGTCTTCTTCACAGGACAGGCCGGACAATTGTAAAACCGCTTTTAATCTGAAAATCCAACGGGAGGCTAACGGTTGTGATCCGTCTTGTTTTAAGGCACGCGTTAAAATCACTTGTGGCGACAAGAAAAGGTGTGTGAAATCAAGCGCTGCCATACCGATATTTTCTTCCGGTGCCGGCAATTGACAGGCTTGTCGGATGGGGCGTGAAAGCCAAGGGCCTGTTTGTGCAAAGGCAGGGAAAATGCCTTCATTTAAGCCACCAACAATCACCACATCGGCTGTTTGTAAGCGGGCTTCGACAAGGCCGAGAATCTGCAATCTGGGGTGCGTTCCATAATGTGTGCGGTGGTTGTGCTGTTGGAGTAGGGCGGTTATGAATGCCGCATAGTCTGTGCCTGTCAGTTCTAATGCCGGCGCCGTTTTTAACTGATTTATCAGTTGGATAATTTCGATGCCATCCTCGCTGGTCCACAAGCGTTCTTGAGCGGTTTTATCGTCAGAAGTGGCTAAAGCTTCGGCCGCTTTTATGTGATATTCTAACCAATTCGGCAAGTCCATTTTGGTTTGGCTTTGGATTAATTGCATCAGCATTTTGACTTCGTCAGGTAAAGCCAAATCGGCATTCTGTCGGTCTTTGCGCCAGGTAATTTCGGTCTTGTGCACCATTTTTCTGAAGGCTTTTTGTGACATATGGTTGGTCGCTAACGGGTGTTTGCACAAAGCCAAAAGGTCTGTTTGAGAGGTGCCGTCCTGCAGCAACAGGCGCAAATATACCCCCGTCGGCGTTTGTGACAAGGGTGTGCCGGCAGAATCATTCAATTCAATGCCCCAACGACGCGCATAAGCAATGACGCGCCGCGCCAAGGCACGACTGGGGGTAACCAACATCGCTTTTTTGTCGGGCGTTTCCAATACGCGCCGCAGTTCCAAGGCAATTGCCTGCGCTTCCTGGTGCGTGTTTTCTAAAGACAAAAGGCGTATATGTCGGATATCTTGCGTCGTAAATGGCGGCACATCTTTCCATTTATCTGTCGTCAGTGCCGGCCGCATGATTTCATGTATCAGGCGGGCTTGTGCTGTCATAGGTGTTTTGACCTTTTCCGGCTCAATTTCCAATACAGATAGCAATTTTTTATAAGTATATTGAGGGTGAGTCTCATCCACCTGTTGCCACTCATTCTCGGTCAGTTGATTATCAAAGTCCGTTAAAATAAGGTCGGTGTTGGGCAGATGATAGAGCACTTTTAGCAGGCGCTCAACCACAGGGATACCACCCGTTAAACCCACCGTCCATATGGGATCTTTTGGCGGTTGTTGTTCCAATTCCTTTGTCCAAGCGTCCAGACAAAGAACGCGCTTTTGCATCATATCAACGCGATCGCCCAGGATGTTCGGCCAATACTGGCTGATGATTTTCAGAAAGTCGATAGTTTGTTGCCAGTGACGTGCAAACGCGTCGGGAACAATTTCCTCCAAACGGGAGAAAGGCACTTCGTATAGCGTCATTTCATCCAATAATTGCCCTAGGGAATGCGCCAGTTGGAAGGCTTTGTCATAGGGCATGGATGTGCGCATTTTCAGGCACAAACGCATCAATGTCATTTGGCGTTCCAATTCGGGAACGACCTCGGGCAATTTGATGGACAGTGGCTCTATATCATATAACGCCACCAAGCGTGGCAAGAAAACCGTGTTGTTTTTCGCTAATCGTAAAAAGGCTTCACGGATGCTTTGACAGGCCCTGTGTGTCGGTAAAATGAGGGTGTGTCGCGCGCAGGCCAGGGGATTTTGAGCATACAAGTCCAACAATCGCTGAGCGATTTGTTCGCTTAAATCACCCAGTGATGACGACAGGCTCTCAATCATAGCTCTTGTATCCTGTTCTGCCACGACAGATTGTCAGATTGCACTTTGAAGATGCGTTTTTCTTTGTCCATGGACATATCAATAATCAACGCACGTTTGACCGGCTCCAAAGGACCCATTTTCTCGCCCCACTCAATCAGGGTAATGCCATAGGCGTAAGCATCTTCGATGCCTAATTCATACACTTCCTCGGGCTTGCGAATCCGGTAAAAATCAAAATGATACAGCGGTCCGCATTTGGTGTCATAGGTTTGTAACAACGTAAATGTCGGGCTGGGGACCTCTTCATCTTTTAGGCCAATTTCATGAATAATGGCGCGGGTCAGCGTTGTTTTGCCCAAGCCCAAATCACCCCGCAACAAAATAATGTCTTTGGGGCGCAAGAGGGGAGCTAACTTTTGCGCAAAGCGTTGTGTATCTTGTAGGGTGTGAATCTTAAAAGTTTTTACTTTTCCAGCCATGCCTGTATTCCGTTCGCAAAGTTCGGGTTGGTAAAATATAAATAGGCCGTATATACCAAAGCCATCACAATCAAACTCAGGAATAAGCGAACGCTATACATCAACAATCTGGGTAACAGGAAGCATAAACCGACAATCAGGGCGACAAACGCGACTTGTTGCCAAAAAGTCAGGTTATGTAACCATTGTGCCGGCATATAATAATACACGCAAGTGGTGACAAAAAGAGCGAAGATCAGGGTTAAAATCATTGTGTCCTACCTTTCAAATACACAGCGTAAAGCAATCGGTTAAAAAAGTCAAGTGTTGAGTGCTTTTTCTATTGTCGAGCGCACATTAACCGACAAGTTGGGTATTTTCTGCAACTGTAAGAGCGCATGTTTCATCATCTCTTGGCGCTGTGCGTCGTATTTGCGTAGATTGACCAACGGATGCACCAAGCGTTCGGCCAGGTGTGGATTAACCGGATCTAAAGCGGTTACAACTTCTTGAATCAGTTGGTAACCACTGCCGTCTTTGGCATGGAAGTATTTTAAGTTCTGGCCAAAAGCACCATACAAGGCGCGCGCATTGTTCGGATTCATGACATTAAATTGAGCAGAATTAGCCAACTTTTTGACCTGTTTTAAGACATCGCCTTGTTGGGCAGTGGCTTGGACAGAGAACCATTTATTCATAACTAAATGATCCTGATGATACATCTGGTAAAAATCCTGTAGGGCTTGTTCTGCATAGGGTAAGCCATTATGGACCAACGCGGTGAGGGCGGCCAATCTGTCTGTCATATTGTCAGCACGCTGATAAGCCTCGGCGACCAGGGCTTGATGTTCCGGCAACAAGGCTAAATACGCTAAAGCGGTATTTTTCAAGGCACGTCGGCTGGCGGCTTTGGCGTCTAAAGAAAAGGGCGTATCGGCCGCAAATTGTGCATAGATATCCAACAATTTTTGTTCGTTCTTTTTGGCTAACGCTGTTCTGGCTTTCAAGCGCAATTCCCACACAGCATCTATGTCAAACATGGGCATTTTCTCGCCAATGTAAGTGCAAGAGGGGAAAGCAAACGCTTCGGCCACAAATGCCGGATCTTTTAAATCGTCCAAATACGAGGAAAAGGCGTTGAGGAAAGCGTCGGAAATCTGCCCGTCTTTTAAGTGTTTGATGACTTCGTCTGCCGCGTATTCTTGGCCTATGGCATAGCGGTTAAAGTCGTCTGTATCGTGCTTTATCAAATGCAAACGCTCTTCGTCCGTATAGGTAATTTTCATCGTTATAGGGGCAGAAAAGCCACGGTTGATGGACAATACGGGCCGTGTCGGGCAATTAAATGTCCAAGTCTGTTCCTTCTGATTAAACAATAAAGTTTGAGACAGGATTTCGTGTCCTTGTTCATCCAACAATCCCATTGCTAAAGGGATGGGGAAAACGGCATCCGAGCCCTTTATACTTTGCTTCAATGTCAGTTTATAAGTCTTTGTATTTTCGTTATATTCTTGTTCGACATTAACGACGGGTCGGCCGGCGATAGAATACCAATTAAAGATGCCGGTTAAAGAGGTATTATTGGCATCTTCCATGCACTTGACAAAGTCATCAATGGTTACCGCTTGTCCGTCATGACGCGAAAAATACAAATCACAACCTTTTCTGAAACCTTCTTTGCCCAAGATTTTTTCCTGCATACGAATCACTTCGGCACCTTTGTCATAAACGGTTGCCGTATAGAAGTTGTCAATGGTGTGATAGGCGGCCGGACGCACCGGATGAGCTAACGGACCGTCATCTTCCGGAAACTGATAGTTTTTCAACACATCAACATCCTGTATGCGTTTGACGGTGGCCGAGCGTTCATGTGCGCTAAACTCTTGGTCGCGATAAACCGTAAAGCCTTCTTTTAAGGACAGATTAAACCAGTCGCGCGCGGTCACGCGATCTCCGCTCCAGTTGTGGAAATATTCGTGCGCCACGACACTTTCGACATAGGCATAGTTGTTGTCTGTGGCGGTTTGCGGGTCGGCCAATAAGCATTGATCGTTAAAGATGTTGAGGCTTTTGTTTTCCATCGCGCCGGCGTTAAAATCGCGCACCGCCACGATGTTAAAGCTGTTTAAATCATACTCACGCCCAAAGGCTTCCTCATCCCACTTCATGGCGCGTTTCAAGGCGTCCATGGCATAGGTCAGGCGATTTTTTTTGTCCGGTTCGGCATAGATTCGCAATCTGACATTGCGTCCGGAACAGGTGGTAAAATGATCCTCTATAAAGTCCAATTGTCCGGCTACCAGGGCGAACAGGTAAGAGGGCTTTCTGAAAGGATCTTCAAACACAACCGCTTGGTCGTCATCTTGAATACAGTTACCATTAGACAACACAACGGGATAACGTTTTCTGTCGGCATGTATGGTAACTTTGAACTTGGACATGACATCCGGATGATCGGGATAATAGGTAATGGCCCTAAATCCTTCGGGTTCGCATTGCGTGCAGAACAAATCGTTGGAAATATACAGCCCCATTAAACGCGTGTTGGCCACCGGACTGATGGTGTTTTTAATATCTAATTCAAAGTCTTCGGGCAGGTTGGACAGTGTGATGCCTTCTTCGGATAACTTAAAATCTGTCCAATCTGTTTGGTTGATTTTCAAGGAAACCAGGTGCAAGTCCGTTCCGTTGAGCAATAATGTGGTGTCGGTTTTACCAGGCAGGCGACGCACAAGCATATGGCTTTTGACCAGCGTTTCTGTCGGGTTGAGCGTAAAATCAAGTTCCACATTTTGTATTTCAAATGCAGGGGCTACATAGTCTTTGGCGTAAGTTATTTTCATTGTGTTTTCTCTTTTTGATGTAGTTGTTTAATCCAAAAATCTGCGCGTTCTTTATTGCGGGGAATATCGTTGCTTCCTTCGCTGTAGATTGCAATCAGGCTGCGCATGGCATTTGTGTGTCCTTTGGCCGCTGCCTGCTCATAAAAGGAAAGGGCTATAACCGGCTCGGGCTTTTGATTATAGCCGCGTTCCAGCCAGACAGCCGACGCATACATGGCCGGTATATGTCCTTGCGCTGCGGCCAATAGGCCCCATTGAAGTGCTTGTTGCTTATCTTCGGGAATGCCCATACCTTGATCATATAAAAGCGCCAAAAGATATTGCGCATCAACGAATCCTTCCTGGGCGGCTTCTTTGAAATATTTAACCGCTTGCGCCGCATGGGAGCCGCGCGGTTTCTTGTCTAACAGAATAGAGCCCAAGATAAAAGAGGCTTGCGCGTCTCGGTTATCGGCGGCCATCATCAAATGATGTTCTGCGGTTTTCATGTCACCTTGTTTATAGGCGGCCAGGCCTTGTTGGATGTGGTCTGTGGGCGACATACCCCAATCTTTCGTATAAGGGACAAAGCACGCCAACACAGCCACCAGGAGAGCAAGTGCTGCCCAGCGTTTAATGTGTAAGCGTTTTGTGTTTTTCTGCTTTTTCATGACGACCTCTTTGCGTGTGTTTATTGTGCCGAATCTTACTCTTTTTTTCTCCCAGATTCAACGATTATTTTTGCTTAAAAATAAAATCATGATTTTGTGCATTTTTTTTCTTGCTTTTTTCTTTCGATTCTTTTAACTTGGAATAAGTTGATTATTTTACATTTAGGGGTTTACCTTGGAAAAACAAGTCGGTATTGCTGCAAAAAAGGCGGAAGAACAGGTGTTAGAGCAACCCCGCACCGCTCAACTTGACGCTTCGCACGAACCGATTTTAGCATCCTTTAAGCAACAGATTGCCCAGCCGAAACGTCGTGTGTTTGTGGCGGGAGGCTCGCACTCCGGCTATGGTCCGCTGTATTTGCGTGAAGCCTTTAACTTGGGCAAGAAAATCGCCGAAATGGATTTCAGTTTAAGTTTTGGCTTGTCCGGCGCCGGTATCATGGGTGCTGTGGCGCGCGGTGTTTTTCATACTTGGGTGAAAAAGAAATACAAAGGACCTTTGCCTATTCGTGCTATAACAACGACCGACTATTTGAAGATGGTGCAGACGCATCCGTTTATCGAAAAAATAGAGGATGTCGTTGTTTCGCACTCGTTAGAGGAGCGCAAAAACAATCTGTTGCGTTCTGACTTTATTTTGTTTGCGCCTGGCGGGTTAGGGACTTTGGATGAGTTGGTCTATGATTGTTTGGCGATGCAGGACGGTTTCTTGCCGTTTAAGCCCTTTGTGTTTTTTAATGTGGGCGGCTATTATTACCATATTTTGGAGTATTTGAAAGAAATGCACGCCAAAGGGTTTGCCATGTCCATGCCCTTTATTGTGGTGGAAAACAGTTTTGAGGCGGGCATAGCGTTTGATATGCTGCGTTTTTATTTCCCCACAGTGCCGACGGATAAAGACGAAGTGCAATCGCGTGTGGCGACCATCACTTATCAACTGCCGTTTGTGATTGAGCAAAAGCGGCGTCGTCCGACCATGTCGGTGCGCAAGTTGTTAAAGCGGTTGCAGTATGCGCTTGCCGCTGGGGACGAGAAGTTATCTGAAGCCTTAAATGAGGCATATTTACACAGCGAAATCAAACGCACTTATGGTCGTTTAAGAAAAACCGGCAAAGATACTGCCTATGCCAGCAGGAAACTGCGTGGCTTGAAAACAGGTTTGAAAAGGAAGCCAAAATAATGGATTTTATCAACGTGCCGATTTTGCTGTTTTCTTTGGTCTTGTCGTTGAGTATTCTGACAAGTTTGATTTCCAATCGTGCCAATATTCCCATGATTTTGGTGTTCTTGTGCTTAGGGTTGGTGGTTGGTAATTTTACCTCGGTGACAATGTTCCCGACTATTCAAAATCCACGCGTTGCCTTTTTTATAGGCAGCTTGGCCTTGGCTTTGATTTTGTTTGACGGTGGCTATCAGACCAGTTTAAGAAGCTTAAAAAAAGCCTTTACCCCGTCTTGCCTGTTGGCAACGGTGGGTGTCTTGCTGACCGCTTTGCTCTTGCTGCCGGCCGCCAAAGTCATCTTGGGCTTGAGCTGGATGGAAGCTTTGTTGTTGGCGTCGATTATCGGCTCTACGGACTCGGCCAGCGTCTTTTTCCTGTTGCGCAAAGGTGGCGTGGTTATTCGCGATAAAATCAGATCGACGTTGGAAATTGAATCCGGCTCCAACGACCCGATGGCTATCTTTTTAACCTTGGTGTGCATCAATATTTTGTTGAGCCAAAGCCGTGTTCTGTCCTTTGGTGTGATTATGGATTTTGCGTTGCAAATGGGGGTCGGGTGCTTTGTCGGTGTGTTGTTAGCTTATGGCACGCGGTTGCTGATTAACAAAATCAATTTGGATACCGCTTTGTATCCGATTTTGGTCATCAGTTTAATGTTAGTTGGCTTTTCTGTAACCGCCATGTTGTCGGGCAGTGGATTCTTTGCCATCTATATTGCGGGTATTTTGTTGGGCAACTCGCGTCTGAAGGGCGGACGACAGATTGCGCGTTTCCAAAGCACATTTACCTGGCTGTCGCAGATTATCTTGTTCTTGACATTAGGTTTCTTTGCTGATATGACGCATTTTGCCCCGCAAGTCGGCGCGTCGGTTCTTTTAAGCCTGTTCTTGATTTTTATCGCGCGTCCTATCGCGGTGTTCCTGTGTTTGCTGCCTTTCCAATATACCTTTAAGGAAATGGCTTTTATCAGTTTTGTGGGCCTGCGTGGTGCTACCGCCATTTTGTTGGCGCTTTTGCCGTTGGTGATGCAAATGTCGGTGGCGTCCAGCTTGTTTAACGTCATTTTCCTGATGGTGTTGATGTCCTTGACTATACAGGGCTTGTTTATTATTCCGGTGGCGAAGTTGTGCGGTGTAATTGTTCCGTCGGTTGATTTGCCACCTATGCGCACGGAAATAGATTTGCCCGGGTTGCAGGACAGTTATTTGATTACCTATCAATTGACTGAAAAATCGCCGGCGGTGCTGGGCGCCAAGATACCGCGTTGGGCCAGGCCGGTTGTCGTCCATCGTGATGATATCGCCTACAATGGTAATAATATCAAGACCTTAAAGGCCGGAGATCAGATTTATTTGTTTATGGCCTCTGACAGACGCCGTTATGTTTTAGATAAGTTGTTCGGTGGTGGTGCCGCCTCGGACGAGCCAGAGGGTATGGGCGACTTTGTTCTTTCGCCGGATATTTTGTTAGATGATTTACATAAAATGTATGGTGTGCGAGTCTCTGCGCGTTATCATGGGCGCACGTTGCGTGAAATTCTCACAGATAATTTTTCAGATTTGGAAGTTGGCGATCATTTTTCGGTCGGTTCTGTTGAGTTGATTGTGCGGCGTATGGAAAATGGAAATATCGTTGAAATAGGCTTGGATCTTGACCCAGATAGAAAAAATCGCCATATAAATTTGCTGGCTTCAGCCAAGAAAGTTTTTGCCCATCGTAAGAAAAACACTTGATTTTTTATATTAATTTCATAAAATATACAAGATTATCAACAAAAGGAAGGTTTAGATGAAGAAAATTTTGATCGTTGTTGCCCTTGTGGCGGTTGGATTTCTGGGCTACCAGTTTTATGTGCGCAAATTAGCTGGACAGCAACAAGCCACAGCGGCTCTTTTGCCTGTCAATGTTTGGAAGTTACAGAGCGTGAATATTTCCCGAAAGTTAGTTTTGTTGCTAAAATAGAGCCAAAGGAAAAGGTAGCTATTTTAGCGCGCGTTACTGGTTTTTTGACCAAACGTCTGT
>JAGDDD010000038.1 GCA_017958225.1 Alphaproteobacteria bacterium | reverse complement strand
CTTGCGCGTGCCTGTATATATGGATTTGAGTTTTGGGTTTGCCTTTGCTGGTTTGTTTTTTTGGCTGGTCGCGCGTCCGGATTTGCTGTCGCCGGCTCAAGTGTTTTTGCTGGGCTTGAGTGCTGATTGTTTGTGTTCCGGTGTTTTTGGCGTGCAGACGCTGTGCTATATGCTGTTGGCCTGTTTGATATACACACAACGCCATTTGTTGATTGGCCGCAGTTTCGGGTGCCTGTGGGCGGTGATGGCGGTTGTGATGCTGATGGCGCTGTTGGCAGAGTGGGGGCTGTCGTCCTTGTTCGCCTGGTATGTCTTCCCATGGAAGTTTTTCCTGCTGCGTTGGCTGTATGTGGTGGGGTGCTATCCCATTATTACCGGCTTGTTCGGCTATTGTTATGATCGTTTTTTGGATGAGGCAATATGAGTTGGCAGGCAGAAGGTTCTCGAGTCATTTTCAAACGCACGGTTGTTTTAATCGGCGCGTTGTGCGTTCTGACCGTTTTGCTGTTTGCTCGTATGTTTTATTTGCAGGTAATAGAGGGCGCAAAATACAGGACTTTGGCAGATAAAAACCGTATCAGTCTGCGTCATTTGCCGCCTGTGCGCGGGTTGATTTTGGACAGAAACGGTCAGTTGTTGGCGCTGAACCGCAAAACATTTACCGCGACTTTCATGCCGGAAAACTCGCCCGAAAAAATAGATGATGTGTTGAAAAAACTGTCTTTGTTGCTTCCCATCAGCGATAGCGAGAAAACAAGAATAGTTAAAGATGCGTCCAAAGTGCGCCCCTTTATGAGCGTGCGCTTGAAAGATGATGTGAGCTTTGACGAAATGTCGGCTATTCAACTCAATATTCCCGATTTGTTAGGGGTATCCATAGATGAAAGCCGTATTCGCGTCTATCCCGCGAAAGAGTATGCGGCTCATGTGGTCGGCTATGTCCAATTGCCGGCGGAAGCAGATATTATAAAGGACTTTATGAAAATGCCGGAAGTGCGCTTGGGTAAAACTGGCATAGAACAGGCATATGATGATCAACTGTATGGCACAATCGGCTCGCAAAGGGTGGAAATCAACGCGTTTGGTCGAGATGTGCGTTTGTTGGAAACGCAAAAAGCGGTCAATGGAGAAAACCTGCAAACAACACTGGATGTGCGCCTGCAAAAAATAGGCTTGGATGCGTTGGGCGAGCAAACGGGCTCGGCAGTTTTAATGAATGTGCATACGGGCGAGATTTTGATGATGGTCTCTACCCCGTCATTTGACCCGAATATTTTCAATGCACCTTTGCCAGACGCTTTATGGAAAAGCCTGAATAATAACCCGAAACATCCTCTGGTAAATAAGGCGGTCCAAGGCCTGTATTCGCCCGGCTCTTTGTTTAAGATTGTTGTGGCGTTGGCCGGTCTGGAAGGGGGCGATATCACCTCTGCTTCGCGCGTGAATTGCACAGGCGCTTTACAAGTGGGCAATAATGTGTTCCATTGTTGGCGTCGCGACGGGCATGGTGTAGAGAGCCTGAAAGATGCCTTGCAGCATTCCTGCGATATTTATTTTTATCAGATGGGGCAAAAGGTTGGTGTGGATAAGATATCTCAAATGGCAGCGAAGTTGGGCTTTGGCGCGCCGACAGGCGTTGGCATTGTGGGCGAAAAGTCCGGTCTGTTACCGTCGAGAGAGTGGAAGCGTCGCGAAAAAGATGACGAGTGGCGTATCGGGGATACCGTCAATTTATCCATCGGACAAGGCTATTTAACCGCTACGCCTATGCAAATGTTGCAGATGATGGCGCGCGTTGTCAATGGTGGAAAAGCGGTGCGTCCGACTTTAATTAAACCCAAAGGACCGCCTGTCTTTGAAAGTTTGGGCTTTAATCCTTATCATTTAGCGTTGATACGCAAAGGCTTGTCGGCGGTTGTCAATGAAAAGGGCGGCACCGCCTATCATGTGCGCTTTGATTCTCATGGGCAGAAAATGGGTGGCAAGACCGCTTCTACGCAGATTCGTCGCATTTCGGCCAAAGAGCGTGAAGAGGGCATCAAACCTCAATCTCAATTGCCCTGGAAAGAACGCGATCACGCCTTTTTTGCCGCCTATGCGCCCGAAAATAAGCCAGAGTATGCTTTGATTGTGGCGATAGAACATGGGGGCGGCGGCAGTTTAACCGCGGCGCCGATTGCCAGTCAGATTATGCGCAAAGCCTTGGAATTAAAAAGGGAAGATGAGGGGAAGAAATGAGCCTGTTTCTGGAAAATAAATATTATTATAAAGACACAGATTTGACCTTGAAGGAGCGCCTTGTCAATCTCAGTTGGAGTTACATTGCCATGATTTTGACCGTCGTGTGTATCGGCTTGGCGGTGCTTTATTCTATTTCCAATGGCAGTGTTCAACCGTTGGTCGTGCGTCAGTTATATCGTGTTGGCTTTGGCTTCTTATTGTTTGCGGTGCTGGCGTTGTCTGATTTGCGCACATGGCTTAAGTATGCCTATTGGCTGTATGGTATCAGTTTGATTTTGCTGATTGTCGTGGATGTCGCCGGCATGACGGGGATGGGAGCGCAACGCTGGCTGAAATTGCCTCTCATAGGACAATTGCAACCGTCCGAGTTGATGAAAATTACTTTGGTCTTGGCGTTGGCGCGTTATTTCCAAGGCAGTTCGGAGCAAGATGTGCGCTCTTGGCGGTTTTTGATTATTCCTGTCTTGATGATGGCCATACCGGTCATTTTGATTTGGCGTCAACCGGATTTGGGCACGGCACTGATGTTGTGTATTGTGACGGTTGCTTTGCTCTTTTTGGTGGGTGTCCAATATTGGAAATTTGCCCTTTTGGGAGGTTTTGTTGCTATCGCCGGCCCGATTGCGTGGCACTTCTTACATGATTACCAAAAAAGCCGTGTGTTGATCTTTTTAAATCCGGAAAGCGACCCGCTGGGCGCCGGCTACCACATTATGCAATCTAAAATTACTTTGGGCTCGGGAGGTCTGTTCGGTAAGGGCTTTATGCAGGGCACGCAGAGCCATTTGAACTTTATTCCGGAAAATCATACCGATTTTATTTTTACGGTCTTTGCCGAAGAGTTTGGTATGTTCGGCGGTTGGTTCTTGTTAGGGCTTTACCTGTTGATAATGGTGGCCGGCTGTCGTATGGCGTTAAAGAGTCGTAACTTCTTTGGCAAGATTTTGGCGTTGGGACTGACGGTCAATTTTGCGACCTATGTGTTTATCAACATTGCCATGGTCATGGGGTGCGTGCCGGTTGTGGGTATCCCTTTGCCGTTGGTGTCCTATGGCGGCTCGGCGATGGCGGTTGTCTGGGTCGGCTTTGGGCTGATTGAGTGCGTCTATGTCAATCGCGAAATGATACTGACACGCCAAGTGGCGCGCACAGAATAATTCTTGACAATTTCATCAAGTTGTGGTAAAATACCCGCCACACAAAAGGAGATTTATATGCCAGAGTCTGTTCGTTTATACAATACCTTTACGCGTTCTGTCGATCCGTTTCAGCCGATTTATGCGGGTGAAGTGCGCATGTATTGTTGCGGTCCGACGGTATATAGTTATGCGCATTTAGGCAATATGCGCGCCTATTTGTTTGAAGATGTCTTACACAGAACATTGGAAAAGGCCGGCTATCAGGTCAAACATGTGATGAATGTAACGGATGTTGGGCACTTGACCAGCGATAGCGACGAAGGCGACGACAAGATGTTGAAAGCCGCCGAACGCGAGCAAAAGGGCGTGCTAGAAATTGCCAAAAAGTATGAAAATGCTTTCTTTGAAGATTGCACAGCCTTGAATATTAAACGTCCGACAATTGTGTGCCGCGCCACAGAGCATGTGCAGGATATGATTGACTTTGTCAAAGACTTGCAGGATCAAGGCTATGCCTATGTGGCGGGCGGTAATGTCTATTTTGATACATCTAAATACAAAGGCTATGGCGAGTTGGCCCGTTTAGATTTAGAAAACTTACAGCATGGAAAACGCGTCGATACAGATCCCAACAAGCGCAACCCGACGGACTTTGTGCTGTGGTTCACGGACTCCAAGTTTGAAAATCAGATTTTGCGTTGGGATTCTCCCTGGGGCGTTGGCTATCCGGGGTGGCATATTGAGTGCTCGACCATGTCGATGAAGTATCTGGGCGAGCGGATCGATATTCACTGCGGTGGCGTGGATCACATCCCTGTGCATCACGAAAACGAGCGTTGCCAAAGTGAGGCCAGAATTGGTCATAAGTGGGTCAATGTGTGGATGCACAACGAGTTTTTGAATATGCTTGATGGTAAAATGAGCAAGTCCAAAGGCGATACCCTGCGCGTGCAGACCTTGATTGACAAAGGCTATAATCCTTTGGCTTTCCGCTATTTGTTCCTGACAACGCATTACCGCTTTGTGCAAAAGTTTTCTTTCGAGATTTTGGACTCGGCGCAAGCGGCCTATAACAATTTCCGCAACAAGATTATCGAATTGAAAAAGAACGCGCCGGCCTTTACTGTTCGGGCGGAAGCGTTGGAAGAGACCAAAAAACAATTTAATGCCTGTGTGTTTAACGATTTGAATACATCGCAAGCCTTGGTCGTGATGTGGAATTGCTTAAAAGACGAGGGCTTGAATCCGGCAACCAAACTGGCCGCTGTCCAAGATATGGACCAAGTGCTAGGGTTGGGTGTGGATGCCATACAGGAAGAAAAGGCGCAACCTGTGGACGCGCAAGTGGAAGACTTGTTGAAAAAGCGCAAACAGGCGCGCGAAGCAAAAGATTGGGCTGCCGCGGATCAAATACGCGATGCGTTGGCGGCATTAGGCTATGTGGTAAAGGACTTGCCTAATGGGGAGACACAGTTAATGACCCTGACAAAAAGGAGTTAAAACATGGCAAAAGATATGGACTTATTTTTAAACTTTTTAAGGCAAGACGACCCGAACGCCTATTTACACCACTATCAGTTTACGGTGGAGCAGAAAAACCAGCTGGTCAAGCATGATATTCTGCCGGATTCTGAAAACAAAATGACCTCGTTGGCCTTTTTGGTGTTGGAAAACGAAAAAGAGAACGGCAAATATACCGCCGATATTTTGGATTTGTTGAAACGCAAAGAGTTGTTTTTTGAACAGCCTATTTACAAGACGCCGGATCAGAATGTGTATGCGCTGAAGTTTATGTTGGCAGTCAATACCTCAAAGGATGTCTGGAACGCGTTCATTGCGCGCAAAGACGTCAATGTCAATGTGGACGGGCAAGAAATTTTCCGTCCGTATTGTGATATCCTTCAAACATACGATATTCTGAATCATCCGCGTATGAACGTGAATGCGAAAAGCGATTATGTGTTGTATGATCCGGACAATCGTTCCTATGTCGCCGACTTGCAGGATTGCCCCTTGTGGATGATTGCCGGCGCCCGCAAAACTTTGGCCACCTGCGATGAATTCAAAGGATGCAGTTTGGCAAAATTTGAGGAGCTGTTGGTGGAAGAAAAGAAATTCTCGCTCTTTATGGCACAAAAGCCCGCGGACAGCACTTTAATCGGCTGCCGTGTTAAAAGTGGCATGTTTGAGCAGACTTGCTTTGGCTTTGCAGATTTGTCCCAAACCTTGACCAAGGTCTATACCCACAAATTTGGCAGTGCGAAATTGGAGCCGGCAACGCTGATAAGACGTGTGTCTGCCGAAGTGGCGGCTTGTGTCAGGACAGAACGTGAAAACGCGATTACAGGTCGGCAATACGAATAAGGCCGGTTGGTTTAAAAAAAGAGCCGTTCGTAAGAGCGGCTCTTTTTGTTTGTGTCGCACGTTAAAATTAACGTGAGTAGAACTCGACGACCAGATTCGGTTCCATCGCGCAAGCGTAAGGAACATCGGCCAAGGCGGGAACGCGCACGAACACGCCGGACAAGTTCTTTTCATCAACCTGTAAGTAATCAGGGATACCACGCTCGGCGGAAGCAATGGCCTCAATGACCAACGGCATCGTTTTGGCTTTGCCGCGCACTTCCACTGTATCGCCGGCTTTCAGCAAGTAGGACGGAATATCCACACGTTTGCCATTGACCAAGATGTGTCCGTGGTTCACTAATTGGCGAGCCGCAAACACGGTCGGGACAAACTTCATGTGATAGACAACCGCGTCCAAACGACTTTCCAACAAGCCGATCAGATTTTCAGAGGTATCACCTTTACGCCGAATAGCCTCCGTGTAGTATTTGTGCAATTGCTTTTCAGAGACATTGCCATAATAGCCTTTTAATCTCTGTTTCGCACGCAACTGGACACCGTAGTCGGTGGGCTTGCCATGATGCTGTCCATGTTGTCCGGGTCCGTATTCTTTACCACGATTGAAGGGGCTTTTTGCTCTTCCCCACAAAGAAGTGCCTAAACGGCGCTCAATTTTATATTTTGCATTAATGCGTTTTGACATGTTGTTTTCCTTTTTGTCAATAGTTGTTCCGATAGTCTCTGACCAAGATTTCTCTTGCGAGCCGAAGCACAGGAAACCAACACCTGCGTTCACTTTCTCGGAGAATAGGGGCTCATAT
>JAGDDD010000001.1 GCA_017958225.1 Alphaproteobacteria bacterium | reverse complement strand
TGTGGATAAAAAGAATATTCCCGTCTTGTGCTATGGACTGAAAACTGACGCGAACGGCAACTTATTTGAGGGTGCGGCTAAACTGTTGGCTATGGCTGATGAGATTAAAGAAATCGAGCGTGCCTGTAAGTGCGGACAGAAAGCGATTATGCACGTGCGCTATATCAACGGAAAGGTAGATAAGTCCGGCCAGGCGATTGAGGTTGAAAAGGGTAATGTTACTTATGAATCTCTGTGCCGCCAATGTTGGAAACAGGCCCGGGAGAGACAGGGTTGATAGAATATAAGAAACTGACAGAAAAAGAGTTGGATACTTTTATCCAAATGCGCATACGCCAGTTGCGGGAAGAGGGCGCACGGGAAGATATCGACTTGACGCCAGCCTTGCGTGATTACTATACGCGACATATGGCCGATGGCACCTTTGTGTCGTGGCTGGCCGTGGATGAGGGGAAAATCATTGCGACCAGCGGGATGTCTTTTGTGGAAAAGCCGCCTTATTTTGCGTGCCCGACGGGTCGAATAGGGCTTTTGTCCAGTATGTTCACAGAGCCGGCCTATCGCCGCCGCGGTATCGCGAAACACTTGTTGTCTTTGGTTGTTAAAGAGGCTAAAGCCTATGGTTGCGGCACGGTGCAAATTACCGCCTCAGATATGGGTGTGCTGCTTTATACCGATTTCGGCTTTGTGAAAAACGGCAACTTTATGCAATATAAAATCGAGGAGAAAATATGAAAATCTTGGTCGGTTTAAGTGGCGGTGTGGACTCTTCTATGGCGGCCTATATGCTGAAAAAGGCCGGGCACGAGGTGTATGGCGCGACGATGTCAATTTGGGACAAAAATGCCTTTATGAAGTCGGTGGCCGGCAAGGACGCGTGCTTTTCTCCGCATGAGGAAAAAGATATTGAAGAGGCAAAGAAACTGTGCGCGCGCCTGGATATCCCTTACTATGTGTTCGATTGCACGGAACAATACAGAAAACTGGTGTTGGAAAACTTTAAGTCCGAGTATTTGGCCGGTCGCACGCCCAATCCCTGTGTGATTTGTAATTCAACCATCAAGTTTGCCGCTCTGCCGGAAACCGCCAGAAAAGAAGGCTTAGTGTTTGATAAGTTCGCCACAGGCCATTACGCGCGGGTCGAGTTTGATGAACAAACCGGCCGTTATCAACTGAAAGCCGCGTTGCACAATCAAAAGGATCAGTCGTATTTCCTGTATCGCCTGAGTCAAGAGCAGTTGTCAAAAATTATGATGCCGCTGGGGGAATACAAAAAAGAGGAAATACGCCAAATGGCGCGCGAGGCTGGCTTGGAAGTGCATGACAAACCGGACAGCCAGGACTTTTATTCGGGCGATATCAACGATATTTTACAGGCCGATCCCAAGCCCGGCAACTTTGTGGATACGCAGGGGCATGTGTTGGGCAAGCATAACGGTATTTGGCATTATACGGTCGGACAGCGGAAGGGCTTAGGCATTTCGGCCGAGCAACCGCTGTATGTGTTGTCGTTGCGTCCGGACACGAACGAGGTTGTGTTAGGCTTTCTCGATGAGTCAATGAAAGAGGCGTTGATAGCCAAAGATATGGTGTGGTCGGGCATCGCCGCGCCTCAAAAAAGTTTGAAATGCAAGGCGAAAATACGCTCTGCGCAGCCGGCAACACCGGTCGAGGTCATCCCGTTGGCCGACGGAAAAGTGCGGGTCAAGTTTGAAAACCTGCAAAAAGCGATTGCCCCTGGGCAGTCGGTTGTTTTATATGATAACGACCTTGTCCTCGGCGGCGGCTTTATTGAATCTGCTGAATAAAAACCACCCGCAAGGGGTGGTTCTTATATGGTGGGTCCGGAGGGACTCGAACCCCCGACCAGACCGTTATGAGCGGCCAGCTCTAACCAACTGAGCTACAGACCCACACGACATATTTATACAGGAAAACCGCTAACCTTTCAAGCGTTTTTTTTAATGCGTATCTAAAAAGGTGCGCAATTTCTTTGACCGGCTGGGGTGTTTTAATTTGCGCAACGCCTTGGCTTCAATCTGCCGAATACGTTCGCGCGTGACTTGGAACTGACGGCCGACTTCTTCCAAGGTGTGATCCGAGGTCATACCGATACCAAAACGCATACGCAACACGCGCTCTTCACGCGGTGTCAAGGTCGCCAACACAGACGAACAGGCCTGACGCAAGTTAGATTGAATAGCCGCATCCAACGGTTGTATGGTGCTCTTGTCTTCGATAAAGTCGCCCAAATGGCTGTCTTCCTCATCGCCCACGGGGGTTTCTAAACTAATCGGTTCTTTGGCAATTTTCATCACCTTGCGAACCTTGTTCACCGGCATATTCAGACGATGTGCCAATTCTTCCGGTGTCGGTTCTTGTCCATCCTCGTGGAGCATTTGACGGCTTGTGCGCACCAGTTTATTGATGGTTTCAATCAGGTGGACCGGAATACGAATAGTATGCGCCTGATCCGCAATAGAACGGGTAATG
>JAGDDD010000037.1 GCA_017958225.1 Alphaproteobacteria bacterium | reverse complement strand
TATTGTGCAGGGTGGCTTGATGCCGCGCGGTGTCGTCAGAGATATGATGCCCGATCCGTTGGGCTATGTTGCGGATAACGGCTCGGTTGTCAGCACTCAGGGACAAACGATTGGTCAGGTGCAACTCAACGGCACAGTTATCAATCCTCAAGGCGATGTCATTGGTGCGGTGTTTAATCCGGCGCAATTAGCGTTAGGCTTTGATGGCACGGTGCTCGGCACTTTGTCTGCGGATGGTATGTTGTTGGCCACGCAAGAAATCTTTGCGGGCAGTTATGCCACACCAACGGGGCTGATTGTGGCGCGCAACGGGCGTGTCATTGGTCAGACGGTGCGTCAGGGTGCAGCCATTACTTTGGATCGCGAAGTTTCTGCCTGGATATCCGATAAAGGCGAAGTATATAACAAGAGCAAACAAGTGATTGGTCGCGTGATGCCTGATGGCACGGTGGTGGACGCGCAACAACAATTGGTAGCGCAAGTCATTCCGACCGGCACGGTAACAGATTTGGCCGGACAGTTTGTCGGTAACGTATCGGCGGATGGTCGTGTGATTAGCGCTTACGGCTTGGATTTGGGTGCTTTCCCCTATGATGATCGCTTGATGAACATCAAAGACAATTGGGTTGGACGTCGTTTGCCGGCTGGTGCAGTGTTGGATGCGATGGGGCATGTCATTGGCACGTTGCGTTTTGATGCGGCTGTGCTGAACAAAGAAAAGAAAAATATCGGCGCTGTGTTGCCGGATAATCGTGTTGTCGGCGAAGATCAGATTGTGGGTCAGTTTGTTCCGTATGGTGCACCTGTGCAAGACGAACATGGCCGTGTTTCCGGCTTTATGTGCTTTGACGGTGTGGTCCGCGATGCGAAAGGCCGTGTATTAGGCTCGCTGATTGGGCAGCAAGTTGTGGATGAGCATGACCGTATTGTGGCGTATTTGATGCTGCGTCAAGGCTTTGCCATTGACTCTCAAGGTAAGATTGTCGGTCATATTTTCCCGTCCGGTTCGGCGTCTTCTGTTGGGGAAGATGAAGCGCAAGAAAACAGCATGTTGCCTTCGGGTGAAGTGATTTCTCCGACGGGGCAGGTCATCGGACAAAGGGCGCCCTTCGGTCTGGCGTTAGGTTTGGATGATAATACTTTAGGTAACGCTCTGGAAGATGGTCGTGTGTTATTGGGTGGCGTGGCGACGGTCGAAGTTCACCCCGATTCCGTCTTGTATGATAAAATGCAGCGTGTGCGCGGTGCTATTGGTCCCTTGGGCGTGTTTATCAATCGGGAGGGCCATATTGTCGGTAAAACCTCTGTCTCGACGGCAGTTGAAGATTTGTTGGGCGAAAGAGCAGGCACGATGTTGCCCGCTGGTGCCGCCTTTAAAGATGCAGATAAATTGTTGGGCTTGCCGATGCCTCAAACAGCGGTCGTTGATGATGATGCGCACGTTGTGGGTATTGTTGCGGCGGATGGCTCGGTGATTTCCAGACAAAAGATGGTGGGTCGTATAACCGCCGGCGGTGTGGCTGTTCAAGCCTCCGAAAGTGAGCCGTTTGGCTTGATGCCGGAAATCGGTCGCGCTGTGTCGGGTCATGTGTCAGTGCCGATGCGTGATGGTGCTGTTGGCTTTGTGCAGTTGTCCGGACACGTTGTGGATGCCAAGAAAAACGTGATTGGTTATGTGGCTGACGACGGCAATGTGATGAGCCTGCAATGCGAAATCATAGCCTCTACTGTTCAAAAAGGCAGTATCGTTGATGCGCAAGGTATCGTCATCGGCTCGGTCGGTGTTGACGGAAAAGCCCTGCGTGCTGACGGCTCTGTGTTAGGACGTTTGGCGTCGGACGGCTCTGTCAAAGGCTCTCATGTGTTAAAGATTTTCGGACAGGTTGTGCCGACGGGTATTGTAACGAATGAAACTTGCGAAATCATTGGTCAGGCGCGCCCGGATGGACGTGTGTTGGATGGTAAAGGAACGGTTGTGGGCTCTATGCAAATGGGCGGTGCCGTCTATTCCTCCTTGGGTGTGAAGTTGGGTGCGATTGCGCCTCAAGGCACGATTGTTGACACGACAGGCACGGTCTTTGGTCGCGCGTTGGCAAATGCAGATGCTGTGGATACTAAAGGCACGCTGATGGGGTGTGTCTTGCCTGATGGACAAGTTTTGGATACGTCTCGCGAACATCTTGGCTCTGTGTTAAAAAGAGGTTTGGTCGTCAATACAAAAGGTCGTGTTATCGGTCGTGTGAAAAAAGATGGCAGTGTCGTTTCGCCGGATTGTCAGAACACGGTTATCGGCCAGGCCTTAGATGACGGCCACGTCGTTGATTTCAAAAATCAGGTGATTGGCGCTATCTTTGATCCTCAACAGGAACAGATTTTATACAGCGAGCAAGGCACAGTGCAAGGCTCCGTCTCGGCGGACGGCGTTGTGCGCAACGTTTTAGGTATGCCCGCCTTCGTCGCGCTGAGCAATGGCGATATTCAAAGTATGGAAGGCAAGTTATTGGCGCGTGTGGACGCTTCCGGTAACATGACGGATACGTCGGGACAGGTGGTGGCGTTGGTAACGTCTATTGGCTTTAATCCGGAAATGCCGAACTTTGTGTGCGAGGGCAATGAGTGCCATGTGATGCCGGCAAATACCATTCCTGCCACAGCGAAGGAAGTTGATTGCCGCGGTCAGAAATGCTTTGTGGATTTGGCGAACAACCTGGTCTTTGACAAGAACAACAAAGTGGTTGCGTTCTTGAATCCTGAAACAGGTGCGATGATTTATGTCGGCGACGATTCGCCGGTGGCCAAGCAGATTGATCCGGCAAAATTAAAGAAAATGCGCGACCTGTTGCGTGAAAAACGTGCTTCTATGAAGCGTGGCATTATGGATAAGATTACCCCCGATGCGCGTCTGTTGGCGCGTGCCAAAGACAAAATGGATAAATCTTTGGGCGGTAAAATCGTGTCTAGCTGGCCGGTTAAAATGGATCGTATGATTATGAAAGACAAGGCCATTCCTGCAGTCTTGCAACGTTCTATCGACTCGCGTAACGTCAATGTGCCTATTACAGCGGTTGTGGAAAGACATATTTATGCGGAAGATGGTCGTAATATCATTATTCCGGCGGGTAGCCGCTTGTTAGGAAAAGCTGAAAGCGGTGGCGGTCTGAATCGTGTGGCAAAGATTGGCATCTCTTGGGAGCGGTTGGTGCGTCCGGATGGTGGCACGTTCCACTTTGCGGCGGTCTCCGGCGACGCACAAGGTCGTGGCGGTGTGGCCGGTTACTTGGATGAGCAATTCTTGGCCCGTTATGGTAAGCCGATTTTGGAAACCTCGTTGGTGTCCGCCATCAGTTACCTGATTGCCGTGGATGAAGCCAAAACAACCAACGCGCAGTATGGCACTGTGACACAGTCGGATCGTGCCGAGGCCGCACAAGACGCGCGTAGGAACTTTATCGAGACAATGCAGCACATCTTTGAGCAGATGATTGAAGAATCGTCAACCGTTCCTCCGGTGGTCTTTATTCCGGCGGGCACACGCTTGACCGTCTTCTCCAACGAAGATTTGTGGCTGCGTTCGGAAGAGGAAGATGTCGATGATTATGAAGCTGAATATGGCTCGGATACCAAGCAGGTGCGTCAGCCTGAAGCACGTTTCGGCAACTCGGCTACATATGCTCCCGATGATGATACCCACGAGAAAAAGGAAGTGAAACGGGAAACGGAAACACAGGAAAAGCCCAAGGAAAAAGAAACATATATTCCCAGTTCGATAGAAGATTTCTATGCGAATACATCCGGTAATGGCAGCAACTCGGGCGCGCCTGAACGTATTTCCACCCCCTTAAACACAACCACTAAAACACAAAAGAAACAGCAATCTTCTTTTGGCTTTTTCTAATAAGGAGTCTTCATGGCAGAAGGTATGGATAACGCTCTTAAAGTTCTATCGTCTGTGTTAAGACCCTTGGCGTATTGGTATGAGCAGGAAGGCATAGAAGAAATTGCGGTGAACCATCCGGGCAGCGTTTGGCTGCGCTATGTGGGTCGTCAGCGTGAGTTTCCCTGGGAAGAGCAAAAAGACCCAAAATTGACGCGTGAATACCTGATAGATTTACTTCACATTATCGCGAATACGCGTAACCAACCCTTTGAGCCGACAACGGGTGTGCCGGTTGTTTTCTCGGATTTGCCGGGCGGCGGCTATCGTTTTACGGGCATTGCCGGACCTAATGTGTTATATAACAGTGATGACTTAAACGGTGGCGTGGCGTTGGCGGTGCGTTTGTTGCATCCGGGTGCCGGCTTAGGCTTTGCCGACTTTGATTTGAGAAAAGGCGAGCGTTTGCGCAAAGTCAATCGTTTGATGAATGTGGAAGACCCCGATGATCCGTATGCGCGCTTGGAATTGGCTATACGCAGAGGCGAAGACATCCTCATTAGCGGTGGAACGGGTACCGGTAAAACAACTTTCCTCAACGCGATGATTAAATTGTTGGACAATCAGGAACGTATTGTGACTTTGGAAGACGTGCAGGAATTGGAAGTGCCGCAGCCTAACCATGTCCATTTGCTGATGTCTCGTGTCAGTCACAGCAGCGAAGGTGTGTTTTCTTATAAGGATGTGTTCAACCTGATTACACGTTTCACGCCGGATGTCATTATCGGTGGTGAGGTGTCCAAATATAACGCCAATGCTTTCTTTGAATTGTCGCAAACCGGTCATAAGAACTTCTTTGCCACCATCCATGCCGGTAATCCGGAGGAAGCCTATCGTGCGTTTGCGGGCCGTATTCTTGAGGCGGCGCCCAAATTGGACTATGAGCAAACACTGACATCGCTGCGCAACAGTTTCCGTGTTGTGCAAATCAATCGTTCCGGTAACTTGCGTTCGGTGACGGCGATTACTTAATCCGGATTTTCATCCGTCGTTTCAATATAAGACAAGAAGAACTCTTTAGCGTCGGCGTTGTCTTGGCGCAGCAAAGTCATATCTTCCAATACCAATGTGGCATCTAGACGTGTTTCCGGCAGAGAAGCTTGCAAATACAAACGTCCGGCACTCCCCCATATTTTATCCGCAACATTGGTGGGTGGGCCATAGGTTTCATACATCTTATCCCAAAATGCCTTTTTACGGGCGGCCTTGGCAGCTTTATCTTTAACGGAAAAGCCCAAAGAGTGATTGCCCTGTTCAACATATTGCACGCGATAGGCCTGATTACCCGTCAGGAAGGACGTAAAGTTGATAGTATAGGTTTCTTTAGTCTCCGTCCGTTTCAGAACAATCTTGGAGATATAATACGCGTCAATGCGATCGGCTTCCTGTCGAATACATTGTTTTAAATCTGTTTGCGTATAAGCTCCCTTTTGCTTGCACCGGAAGGTCAAGACGTTTTCCAGGAAAGGTTGAATGGCATAATCGATTCTTTCAATGGCTAAATCCTGGATTTGAGCCGTTTCTTGCACAAATTGCGGGCTCATGCCCAACGCAAATCCGTTAATATCAAAATTATAGATGTTGATGTCCATAATTTCTGTTTCAATTACCTTGGATAAAACCTCTCGTTTTTTAAAGGGGGTTTCCTCTTGCAGTACGGGTGTTTCCGTGGGAATAGGTTGCAGGTGAATCACCATTTGTTCCGGCACTTCCTTGGCACGGAAAGGAGCCGCATAGGTTGTCGGCTTCGAGGATGAGGAGATAGGAATCGATATGCCCGGGGCAACGGTTAAAGCCGGCAATTTTTCGGCTTGCAGACCAATATTCGGCGTTGTTCTTTCCGGTTGAGGCGCGACAGGTGCTTCTGCGGGGGCTGTGGTTTCAGCCGTGGCAGGTGTTTCCGGCACAGCCGCGACACCGGGCAGGGCAGTCGTCGCAAACAACGGAATATCAAGCCCGGAAGCCCATGTTGGCAAGCCGGCTAATAAAAAAAACGATATAAAAATGTATTTCATTCTATCTTTTTCCTCTTTTTTTCTTTATAATAATACTATAGATTGAAAAAGAGAACAAGTAATAAATATAGATAAAGGCATTTAATGAAAAAACTGGAAAAGATTTGTGTTTTCTGTGGCTCAAAAAGCGGCAAAGATCCTGTCTATACGCAGGCGGCTTTTCAATTGGGCACGATTTTGGCACAAAATAACATACAATTGATTTACGGAGCCGGCGGAACGGGTGTGATGCACGCGGTGGCGGACGGTTGCAAACAGGCCGGTGGCCAAGTGTTAGGTGTTACCATCGATCGCTTATTTAAGATAGAAAAACCCGACTTGTCCGACGAAGACGAAGTGCAAGTGTTCCATCATATGTTCACGCGCAAAGTGGCGATGACCAAAATGGCCGATGCTTTTGTGGTTTTGCCGGGCGGGTTAGGCACGATGGATGAGCTGTTTGAGCTGATGACGCTCAAACAATTGGGCGTGGTGCAATCTCCGTTGATTGTTTTGAATATCAATTTCTTTTTTGACGGTTTGCGCGCCTTTATTCATCAGTTTATTCGGGACGGATTTGTGAACATGGCCCACGAAGATTTGGTGCAATTTGTGGAAAATGTCGAAGATATCTTGCCCACCATCGAAAAGCAATTTCAAAAAACACAAGGTGAAGAGCAGTCATGAAGTTGAAGTGGGCATTGTCACTTTTTATCTTGCTGACGGCTTGCACGACAGCACAGCCGGTGCCCGAGGTGGGCGATGACGTCTTGGAAACCTATAACCGGCCGATGACAGGCTTTAATTTTGCCTTGAACAGATATGTTATGCGCCCCTTTGCCAAAGGCTATCGTTGGTTGGTGCCCGAGTTTTTGCGTGAGGGCATTGCCAATTTTGGCGAAAACTTGCGGCAACCTGTTGTGTTCGTCAATGCTGTCTTACAAGGAGAGCCGGCTTCTGCGGCGCAGACTTTGGGGCGTTTTGTGACAAATACATCCTTGGGTGTGGGTGGCTTGTTTGATGTTGCCACGCGATTGGATATGCCGGCGCCGGACCATGACTTTGGTCAAACACTCTATACATGGGGTATGAAAAACTCAGGCCCGTATTTTGTTTTGCCGGTGTTAGGGCCCTCCACATTGCGTGAAGCGGTCGGCACGGGCGTCGATGTTCTGATTGACCCGGTGAACTGGCTGTTGGAAAAAGACGAACATCACTTGACTGCCGGACGTTATGTCGTGCGGGGTATCGCTATCGCAGACGGCGCGGCCGATTTGCTCGACAACATAGAAAAAACTTCTATAGACCCATACGTTGCCTTACAGACAATGTATTTACAAAACAGAAAACACTTTTTAACAAAAAATCAGGGTGACAGCGCCTATGACGAAGAGTTCCCTGATATGGACGATGAAGAGGAGGATGACCTATGAAAAAATGGATCATAATTTTAATGATGGCAGCCTGCACAGCGTGGGCTTTTGACCAATCAGCCGCGTTGGAGTTTGCGCAAAAAACAGCGGATGATGTCATTACCAATGTGCTGACGACCGAAGACAGTGAGGCCGTCAAAGCCAAAAAGTTTGAAGACACATTTATCAAGGCGTTGGATATTCCCTATATTGCCAAGTTTGTGTTGGGGCGTTATTGGAAAACAGCTTCTCATACGGACAAAACAGACTTTGTCGAAGCCTTTAAGATTATGTTGATTCGCAGTTGGTCGGAAAAGTTTGCTTTGTATAAAGGGCAGAAAATTGAGTTCTTTGATGTGACGCCGGCGCCCAATAAAAACCAATATTTTGTGAATAGCAAAATACAGGACGGCGCGAATCCGATTGTGGTGTTGTGGCGCTTGTTAGACAAAGACGGTCAATACAAGATTATTGATGTGGTCATAGAAGGTGTCCATATGGCCACCAGTTACCGCAACGAATATACCGCCTACCTGCAAAATCACACGTTGGAAGAGTTGATTGAGGCGTTGAAAAATCCGCCGGAAAAGAAAGACTAATTTTGCTGGGCTAATTCGTTTTGAATACGCGCAGCCATGGGGAGAACATCCTCGGGCTCGTTGGCAAAACCGACATGCTTAAATTGGGCCGGTGAAATGGCGTTCATTTGAATCATCACGTCAAATTGCTTGCGTAAATTATCCCAAAAACCGTTGGTGTTCAGGAAAATCATCGGCTTGACATTGATGTCGTGTATTTTGACGGTCACAGAAAACTCGGCAAATTCGTCAATCGTTCCCCAACCGCCCGGCAAGACGACCATAGCGTCCGCAACACTATACATACGACGCTTTCTTTCGCTTAAAGTATCCACAATCTGCACTTCATAATTTTTGAATATAGACTTGTCATGGCATTGTAAGTCAAACAAAGCCTGCGTTGTCACACCAAAAACTTTGGCATGTTTGTATAAAGCACCGCGAAAAACCTCGCCCATTAAACCGTCATCGCCGATACCAAAGATTAAACGCATCCCGTTTTCGCCAATCAGTTGGCCCATGCGAAATGCGGCCTCATGATATTGGGGATTAAAATGAGCGGAAGAACTTCCAAAGACTGTAATATTTTTCAGCATATTTTTTTCCTTTTGCTTGATATTTATTTGAAAACAGGTTAGACTAAATCTACAATGAAGTCAAGCAGGCGGAGAACCTATGTCAGAAAATTATGAAAAATACATTATAGATTATACGCAAAAAGCGCTCGATCAGGGGAAAACGAATCTTGTCGGTCGTCAAGCTGAAATACAGACGCTTGTGCAGATTTTAATGCGTAAAACGCGCAGAAATCCTTTGCTTGTCGGTGAAACGGGTATCGGTAAAACCGCCTTGTTGGAAGGCCTGGCGTATTATTTAACGACGCCGGAAGCGCCTGAATTGTTGCGCGCCAAGCATATTGTCGGCATAGATTTGGCCCAACTGATGCTCGAGTGCACGACGACGGAAGAGTATAAAAACACACTCAAAGCAGTGATTGACGGTATCTATCAAAAAGCGGATCAATATATCTTGTATATCAACGATTCCAGCCTGTTGGAAAGAACAGACCTTACGCCGGAACACGTTGAGATGGCGAAGTTTTTAAAGTTAAAGTTGCTGGATGGCACCATCAACTGCTTTGTGGAAACCGACCCGTCGACCTTCCGCCTTGTCTTTGAGCGCGATTTGTCGTTGTTGCAGGCCTTCCATACCTTTGTTCTGGAAGAGCCGACAGCCAAGGAAACGACGCAGATTTTGCTGCAGAAAAAACAAGACTTTGAAGACTTTTACCATGTGCGTTTTTCGCCTCAATTCGTTGAAGCAGCGGTGTATTTAACCGGGCGTTACATCAAGCATCGTTGCTATCCGGAAAAAGCGTTGGACTTGTTGGACGATTCGGCCAGCCTGTTTTTGATGGACAAGGCCGACAAATCTTCGGATGAAGTAGGCTTGGAATATGCCAGCCGCGTGATTTCTATGTGGACAAAGATTCCGTTGGAAAAGGTAACGACCGAGGACAGAGATCGTTTGGCGCATGCCGAAGATTATTTAAGAAAACGTGTCGTCGGTCAAGATCCGGCGGTTGTCGTGGTTTCCAATGCGTTGAGGCGCTCACGTTCCGGCTTGCAAGATCCAAACCGCCCGATTGGTTCTTTCTTGTTTATCGGTGAAACCGGTATTGGTAAAACAGAGCTGGCAAAATCATTGGCTGAGTTTATGTTTGATGACGAAACAGCCTTGTTGCGTTTGGATATGTCCGAATACATGGAGAAAAACTCCGTCACGCGTTTGATTGGTCCGCCACCGGGTAGCCCCGGATTTGAATTGGGTGGTATCTTGACGGAAGGCGTGCGTGCGCGTCCTTTCCAGGTGGTGCTGTTCGACGAAATTGAAAAAGCGCATCCAGATATTTTGACCTTGCTGTTACAGGTGTTGGACGAAGGCCGCTTGACAGACAGTAAAGGCGTTACGGTCGATTTCAGAAATACCATCATCATTATGACATCTAACGTTGCGTCTAATATGCCGACTTATCAAAGGTTGGACGCTTTGACGAACTATTTCAGACCTGAGTTTTTAAACCGTATTGACGATATCGTGCCTTTCCATCAATTGACGGAAGATCACTTGAAGAAGATTGTCGGCATCCACTTGAACAAACTGTTAAAGCGGGCCGAGGCATTGGATTATCACATTACTGTGGATGAGAAAGCGCGCGATTGGTTTGTGGATGAAGTTTATACATCCAAGTTTGGTGTGCGTGCTTTGAAGCGCTTGCTGCAACATCAGATAGAAAATCCTTTGGCATTTTTAATTATGCAAGACAAGGTCAAACCGGGACAATCGCTCTTGGTGACCATGAACGCCGAAGGCAAAAAGGTGCAGATGTTTGTCAAAAAAAGTTGATTTAGCCCCTTTATTGTTAGCGTGGTATGCGCAAAACGGGCGCTCATTTCCTTGGCGTTTCAAGGGGGATGCGCGGCCGGACCCGTATGTCATTTGGGTGTCCGAAATTATGTTGCAACAAACGACTATTGCCACCGGATTGCCTTATTTTGAGAGGTGGATGAAGACTTTCCCCGATTTAAAAACCTTGGCACAGGCCTCGTTAGATGATGTGTTAAAGGCTTGGCAGGGCTTGGGTTATTATACGCGCGCCAAAAAACTGCATGCGTGTGCGCAACAGGTGCTGAAAATGGGTGGCTTTCCGCGTGACAGAGAGGCCTTGTTGCGGTTGCCGGGCATCGGCCCTTATACAGCCTCGGCCATAGCCGCTTTTGCCTTTCATCAGCCCACAACGGTCGTGGATGGTAATGTGGTCCGTGTTCTATCCCGCTTGTATGGTTTGACGGAAGTGGTAACGCCGGAAAAGATTTATCCGTTGGCCGAAAAACTGACCGACAAAAAACATCCGGCGGACTATGCGTCAGCGATTATGGATTTGGGGGCTACCTTGTGTCGCAAAACCAACCCGCTATGTGCGCAGTGCCCGTGGCAAGCGTATTGTGTGGCCTGTAAAAAAGGTTTGACCGCGTCGATTCCCTGTCGCCAAAAGATAGCAAAACAAGTCGTGCGCGGTGCGGTCTGTGTTATTGTCAATAAGAAAAATCAAATCTTTATTCAACAGGCGGATAGAAAAGGCTTGCTGGGCGGCCTGTGGGAGTTGCCTTGGTCAAAACAGGCGACGTGGCGGCCGATGAAAGCGCGTTGGCACCAATGTCCGCAGCCTATACATCACATTTTTACGCATATAGATTTAACCTTGGATATTTATGCGACAGAGGCAGAAAAGGTGGCTTTGCCGGGGCGATTTATCAGCCCGACGGATGTGTCTAAATATGCATTTTCCAGCCTGATGAAAAAGGTGTTATCGTCTATTGGCTCAACGCCTTCATCCGTTTTTCAATCTGTTGCAAAAGATTGAGTTGCGCCTTGATAGTCTGTGTTTTCTCTTCCACATTTTCCAATTTCAGCGCTTTTTGAGCCAGCGAATTGGCTTTTTGTATCGTCGCCATAGCCTGTTGTGCCTGTTTATACAAGTGCTCGTTTTGGTAACTGGGGTGCTTTCTGTATAAAGGCGCCAAAGTTTTAAACAAGGCTGTGGCTTCCGCAAAGACTTTTTGTGTGCGCAGTTGCGCAAAGAATACGGGGTCGCCCTCTTGTGCGCGACGAATATCACGCATCAGGCGCGTGCAAGTAGCTGTTTGCTGTTGCACAAGGCTCAATTGGTTGGCGGTCATCGAGGCCTTTACCAACGCGTCTAATTGCGCCATTTCTGCTTCCAGTTGTTGATACAGATTTTCTGCGGTTTCATTAAAGGTGCGTTGGGTGCGAATTTTTTGTATTTTTTGATAAGACTCTTGTATTTGCTGTTGTAAGGAACGCGCCATTTCCGCGCGTCCTTCATTGCTTTTGTCAATACGCGCCTGTCTTTCTGAATTCAGCTCTTCCAAGTGTTTCCTTTGTTCAAAAGAGAAAATGCGTTTGCGCAAAGAGACTTTGTTTTGTAGCAAGAAATCGTAAAAATCTGCTACATCGGGTGTTGATTTGAGCTGTGTTCCATAAGCGAAAGGCAGCGACACATACGGTGCTTTGGCGTCTATCGGCGTGGCAAAACGAATCTGCAATGTGCCGAGCAGGGTCTTGTTTTCGCCGGATGCTTTGGCTTTGATAACCGCGTCAGTGGTCGTCATTGTCAATTCTGGAATCGAGAAGGTCGGACCTTTAATTTCAAAGCGCCCTGTGATTTCCGGCGCAGAGAAGGTGCCGTTCTTTAAGGCTTTAACAATGGGTGGGCGGTCTTGTTTGAATTGTTGCGATAAAGGCAGGCGCACCACTTGCGATATAAACTCGTTGATATTTAAATGCTGGAAAGTCGCCTGGCTCAACGTAAAGGAGCCTACACCTTGCATATAGGCGGCATTATCCACTTGCGGATTGTTCATCTGCAAATCCATTGACAAGATGCCACTTTGCAATTGCATCGGTGGCACAGCAACGTTATTCATGTGCGCCCCCGTTAAACGAATCTGTGCCGACAGGGCCGCATCTTCCTGCGTTTTTTGTAACTGGCCGGTAGCTTGGACTTCGCCATGATTGATAAAGCCGGTCAGCTTTAACAGATTCCACTGCGTCGGCTGTAATAAAAAGTGCGTGTTGGCTTGGCGAATAATCAGGTTATTCCAGGTTACCAACTCGGGGGTTTCAAAATGCACATCCCACGTTTTCAGGCCGGATAATTTCATATGTAAAATATCTTTGACTTCCGGCAAATAGAATAAGCGCATATCCAGTTGCGGCGCCGATAAGGAAATATATTGGACATCTGTTTTGGCCAAATTAGCGTGCCCATCCAACTGCAAATATCCGACGCGCATATGCATATCGTTTAAGATCATATGCTCATCATCTACGCGCACCTGCATACTAACTTCCGTGCGACCGGTCAAAAGTGTAAATGGGTTGCTCCGCTTCCATAAAATACGCGCCATCGGCTCAAACGAGTGAGACGAGGCTTGGACAATGGCATCATAGTAAGGCGCTTGTTGCGAAATCGTGCCTTCATACAAAGCGCTGACATCGGCCGTTTTCAACGAACTGGATGTCTGTATGCGTTCGGCTGTTCCGTTCAACAGGCCGGTTATTTGCGCCGGTCCGCTGATCCAGGCAAACACGTCGGCCGAGATACCTAAATCGGCCAATTTCGGTCCATTGAGTTGATAGTGGATTTCGTGCATGCGCACCTTACCCGACACATCTTTTTGCAACTCGCCCTTGACATTTTTAATTTCCATATCGCCTGGCAAACTGGCGGAAAATTGATTGATTTTGACCGTCTGACGTTCTATGTCGGCGCTCAATTGTGCCGCTTTAATGGGTGTTTGTTTTAAGGTAATATCTTGGCCCGTCAATTCCAAATGCATCGGGAAAGCGTTCCAAATCTGCGCCTTGGCGACGGCGTCCAACGCCTGTTGCAGTGTTTGTAACGGTGTGGCAGTTTTCTTCAACTCAAAATAATGAACAAAATCAGCCAGATTGAGTTTTGATAAATTGAGGCGGGCCGAGGTACCTTGCCCGTCTGTTTTAACCACTTCGCCGGTAATACTCGCCTGATCGGGCAGCCCGATTTTTAAGTTATAAAACGCCAATTGCGAAAGGCTTTTATGAAAGTCACAGGCAATCGACACCGGAAAGGTGTGGTTTAAATCGACATACGACGAAAAAGCCAACGGATAACGACGCACAAAATTGGCCAGATTGGGAATAGACGCCTGCATAGCTAAATCAAGGGCAGAATCTTCTCTGGATACTGACCACACGCCTTCCCCCGTGGCAGACAGCAAGCCCTGTATAGATAAGTTCTTGATATACACATCCGGTTGCCGATACGTGATATCGGCGCCCAAGCGCGTCACGGGTAAATCAAACAGCGAGGTGTTTTCGGCTTCCACATGTATTTTTAAATTCGGCGATTTATTTTTCAGCCATTGGAAGAAGTTATAGGAAGAAAAGTTTCCCGACGATATCAACGGCCACAGCAGATGTTCTGAACCGTCCATGTGGAGTTGAGCTTGCAACCCGTTGGCTGATGGTTGTGGGCCGTAATTGTAAGTCAGCGTGCCCGCTAAATGCGCCATATTTTTGCCTTCGCCGATACGCAGTGCCACTTGTTTAACATCCAGCTTGTGTTCTGCACAGGTAAATTCGGCGGACAGACGCAACGGCGTATCTAATGCGTTGGGCAGATGACGATACAAATCAGAGGCGGATAAAAGCGAGCCGATACTAGTAGAACTGACATCTAGCGTGCCAGAGATACGTGGGTTTTTGAATAAATCGGAAATACGCCCGTTGATGTTGATATGGTCTTCTTTGTCGGGGGTGGTCAGTGTCAAACTCCACGGGAAAGCGCTACCGTCCGATTGTTTCAACAGGAAGGTGGAAGCATAGGTTAAATCGTGATAAATACCGCTGCCTTCCCAGTGAATCAAATCGTCATCTTTTGTCGGCAACAGGTTGCCGTTCAGTTGGGTAATCTGATAGGTTTTGTTTTGCGTTTGATAGGTGATAGACCCGTTTTTAATGGACAGAGTCTTCAAGTATTTAAACAGAAAATCGTTGTCGCGCAAAATTGTGTCTTCCCAAGATTGCGACTGACCTGCCGGATTGGGAGAAATGTAAATGTGCGGATTGATAATCGCCACATGGTAAATGCGCATATAGGCTTTGAGCAAAGACTTCCAGTTGGTTTGAAACACCACTTCCGAGGCTGTCCATACCGGATCTTTCGCGCCTTTTTTATAACAGGATATTTGCGATAAGAACAAGCGCGGCCGCGGGAAAATGCTTTTGCGCACCTGTCCATGGACTTGCAATTGTAAGCCTAAAGATTCTTCAATCTCTTCCTGGATGCTTTGAATATAACTTTGTTCGTCAAAGGTATAAAGGACCCATGTGGCACGGCCGATGACCAGCACCAAAAGAACAATGAGAGTGAGCCAGATTTTACGTCGCATTTAATCCTCTAATTTAATACGCATAAAATCTAAAAACGTTTTTTTGTCGGGGGTTGTGCCATAACGGTCAATGGCCGCATCCAAGGCACGGCGTATTTCATAGTGCGTTGCGTTGTTATAAGATAGGGACAGTTCGCGCTCCCAGTTGTCAATTTCTTCTTGTGTGTGCAGCGAGACAACATCTTGGGCTTGCGCCTGTGCCTTTTGTATCACCTTTTGAGCATCTTCCAAGAACGACATAACTTCCCCCTTATTTTTTCAACCACAAAGTCGGCCATAATAACACGGTAATGGTCATAAACTCTAATCGCCCTAACAGCATGACGACCGACAACACCCATTTGGCGCCTGTGGAGAATACGGCAAAGGTGGAAACTGGGCTGACTTTGTCGGTAACACCCGGGCCGACGTTGGCAATACAACTCAAAGACGCCGACAGCGCATCCGCCAGGTTTTCTCCTAACAAAGACAGGCACAGCGTGCTGAACATGACGACCACCATAAACACCGCTAAAAAGACCATAACGCCTGCGATAACGTCATTGGTAATCGGTTGGTCATTATAGCGTGGCACAACGACGGCATGCGGATTGACCATCAATTTTAAGTGGCGTCTTAACGCTTGAACCAAGACGTCAATACGGAAGATTTTAAGGCCGCCTGCGGATGATCCTGTGCAGCCGCCTACTGCGGTTAAAAAGAATAAAGCTGCCGGAATAAATGTGCCCCAGCGCAAATAATTGTGCCACACAAAACCTGTGCCCGAGGTCAAGGAAATCACTGCAAAAGATACTTTTGACAACGCGTCGGGGAAGGTTGTATTTGTGTGCTGCCAACAATACACACCCAGGGCTAGACACGCGCCCGCAATAATCAGCGCAAAGGTTTTGAGTTGCATATCATTGCGTACCCGCCGCCAACGTCCTGTAACGATGGCTAACATATACATAAACGGCAAAGCGGCGATGAACATGAAAACCATAATAATGTAGGGAATATAAGTGCCATCAAAATAGGCAATAGACGCGTCATGCGTAGAAAAGCCGCCGGTGGAAACCGTGGACATGGCATGCGCAATCGCGTCAAAAACACTCATCCCGCCGAAATATAAACAGGTGGCACACGCCACGGAAACGCCCAGATAAATCAAGCAAATGCGTTGCATACGCTTGGCAATTTGTGGCACATCTTTGGCTGAGGTATCCGAACTTTCCGTCGCAAACATCTGCATACCACCAATGTATAACACCGGCATGACCATCACCGCCAAAATGACGATACCGATACCGCCAAACCAGTGCGTAATCGCGCGCCATAGCAAGATACCGCGGGACATATTGTCCAGGCGCTCTAAAACGGTGGCTCCTGTGGTTGTCAAGCCGGAAGTAGCCTCAAAAAAAGCATCTGTGAAACTGATACCATTAAAGACAAAAGGCAGGGTGCAGCACAAGATAGTGCAAAACCACACACATGAAGTCGATAAGAACATCTCTTTTGTGGAGATTCTATCCCAATGCCTTTTGGCGAATAAAATAATAAACAGGCCGACGGCTAACGATATACCGGCACTATATAAAAAAGCGCTCATAGAGGTTGTGTTGTGATCTATCGCGTCCAATGCCGCCGGACACAGCATGACTGTGCCGAACAGGGCAAGCACTAACCCGCACAGATAAAACACAAAACTGAATCGCATACGACCTCCTGTCGCATAAGTTTAAGTTTAAGCGGGCAAAAAAGCAAGCGAAAACATCTCTTTTTATGAAAAAGAAAAAGTTTTCATTGCTTATTTACCAAGCCTATGGTAAAACAATAGCAAAAATAGCACAAAGGGTCAAGTGATGATAGAAGAGCAATGGTCACGGCCTGCGCTTTTATTGGGGCAGGCGGGAATAGAGGCTTTACAGGCTTCGCATGTCATGGTGGCCGGGTGCGGTGCTGTCGGCTCTTTTGCCCTAGAAGCGTTGGCCCGTTGCGGCGTTGGCACCTTGACTTTAATCGACAATGACAACGTAGAGCCCAGTAACATCAATCGGCAATTATGTGCCTTGCATTCTACGCTGGGACAAAAGAAAACACAGGTGTTGGCTGGCCGCATTGCTGACATCAATCCGCGTGCGCTCGTTAAACAAAAAAATCTGTTTATTGACAAGGCCAATGTCGAGACCTTGTTTGAAGATACATCCGTTGATTTTGTCGTGGATGCCATCGATACGGTGGAATCGAAAATTGCGTTTATTGAGGCGTTGCAAAAATATGGCCTGCCATTTGTGTCTTCTATGGGCGCGGCGCGTAAAACACAGCCCGATGCGGTGCGCATTTTGCCTATGAAAAAAACGATGTATTGCCCGTTGGCCGCCAAATTGCGCAAGCGCCTGAAAGCCGATAACGTGGCATTAGATTTCCCTTGTGTTTGTTCTATGGAGCCGGCGCAACAGGAAAAGGTAGAGACCTTGGGCTCTCTGGTGACCGTAACGGGCGTCTTTGGTCTGATGGCCGCGTCCGAAGCCATCAAATACCTACTGACAAGGAAGACACGCTGATGGAAAAACCGATTTATTTGGCCGGGTTAAATCCCGAGCAGGAACAGGCGGTCATGCAGACGGAACATCCTTTGTTGGTGTTGTCGGGAGCTGGCACAGGCAAAACACGTGTTTTGACAAGTCGGTTAGCGCATATTATCTGTTCGGGGCTGGCGCAACCTTGGCAATGCTTGGCGGTAACTTTTACCAACAAGGCGGCGCGTGAAATGGAATCGCGTCTGTCCGCTTTAATCGGGGTATCGGCGGCATCAGTTTGGTTGGGCACCTTTCATAAGTTTGGTTGTCGCTTGCTTCGGCAACATTATGCACGCTTGGGTTTGAGTAAGCATTTTTTGATTTTGGACGAAGACGACCAAGTGCGCTTCGTCAAACAACTGATGACCGATTTGTCGTTGGATGTGAAACGTTGGTCGCCGGAACTGGTTTTGGAAAATATTCAGCGCCTAAAAGACAAGGGTATCGGTCCGCAAACGCCTTATGAAGCGATGTATAAAGGCTTTGTGGATGGGAAATTTCCGCAAGTTTATGAGTTATACCAGACGCGATTACATGCGATGGACGCGGTCGATTTTGGAGATTTGTTGCTCTTGCCTTTGACCTTGTTGCGCGAAAACGAGGACTTGCTCAGTTACTATCAGCAGCAATTTAAATATATTTTAGTGGATGAGTATCAAGACACGAACACCGCGCAATACCTATTGTTGCGTCTGTTAGCGCGCGGGCATGGCAATCTGTGCTGTGTGGGCGATGACGACCAGTCTATTTATTCGTGGCGCGGGGCCGAGGTCAATAATATTCTCAATTTTAACAAAGATTTTCCGGATGCCAGCATTATTCGTTTGGAAAGGAATTATCGCTCTACTGCGCATATTTTAGGGGCGGCGTCGGGTCTGATTGCACACAATGTGGCGCGTTTGGGCAAGACCTTGCGACCGGCACAAGCGAACGCGGATTTGGGCGAGAAAGTGCGTGTGCGCGGCTATTGGACCGATTTGGACGAGGCACGCAAAATTGTAGATGAAGTGGAAAATTGCCAAAGGCGGGGAACGCCGTTGTCCTCTATGGCCGTCTTGGTGCGCGCCGGCTTTCAAACGCGCGTTTTTGAAGAAATGTTGATGAAGGCAGGCGTGCCTTATCAGGTTGTTGGCGATTACAAGTTCTATGAACGTGAAGAAATTAAAGACGCTATTGCTTATTTGCGCTTACTGCTCAATGCGCGAGATGATATCGCCTTTGCTCGTGTTGTCAATAAACCGAAACGGGGCATAGGTGCCGCGACTTTAACCAGTTTGCGCACAACGGCTACTACGGAACATTGCTCGTTGTTTGAGGCGGTGGAAAGAACACCGTTAAAGGCGGCGGCCGATGGTAAATTAAAAACCTTTACGCAAGCGATTGTCCATTGGACAAAACAATTGGAAAACTTGCCTTTGGCCAAAGTGGCCGTGGGGCTGTTGGAAGAGGTCGGCTATATGCAAATGTGGCGTGACGATTCTTCTCCGCAGGCCGAAGGGCGCTTGGAAAACTTAAAGGAATTGACGAATGGTATGACGGGAGAAATGTCGGACCTGTCGGCTTTCCTGGAACATGTCAGCCTTGTGACGGACACGGATCGTATGCAGGATGAAAATATGCTGTCCGTTATGACCTTACACGCGTCTAAAGGGTTGGAGTTTGATGTGGTCTTTTTGCCCGGTTGGGAAGAGGGCTTGTTCCCGCACTCGAAATCTTTGGAAACACGGGAAACGGCGGCTTTGGAAGAGGAAAGAAGGTTGGCCTATGTGGGCATTACACGTGCCAAAAAGCAAGCGTGGATTTCTTTTGCGTCGAGTCGTTATGTCTTTGGCGAGCGACAAGCCGCTTTGCCCTCACGCTTTGTGGACGAATTGCCCAAAGAGCATGTGGATATAGATGTGGCGCATGGGCTCTCATCTGCGCCCAGAACGCCTTATCCGCGTCAAACGTATGATGAGTTTAACCAGGACACAGAATACACTTGGGGTAAAACAACCGGTATGTTCTCGACCCCAAACAACCCATGGAAGGGGCAACGCGTTTATCACGCACAATTCGGCTCGGGAACGGTGATGGCGGCCGAAGGAAATAAATTGACGATTGTGTTTGATTACAGCGGTCGGCGCAAAGTGTTGGCACAATTTGTTCGTAAAATTGAAGAATAAAACTTGCTTTTTTTATGATTTTTGATAGAGTGTTCGCAAGAGGAAAAACAGATGGCACTATTTGAACGGATTGTTGGTTTTCGTTATCTACGCTCGCGCAAACGCACGGGATTTGTGTCCGTTATTGCCGGCTTTTCCTTTTTAGGTATTACTTTGGGCGTGGCGACTCTGATTATCGTGATGAGCGTCATGAACGGTTTTAGGGAAGAGTTGCTGTCGCGCATTTTGGGAATCAACGGGCATTTGGGCATCTTCCCGGCTTGGGGACCTACCTTTCAACAAGATCCGTCTCTCATCTCAAGGTTAGAAAAAGTCTATGGTGTGCGTATGGCTATGCCGGTTTTGGAAGGGCAGATTATGGCCAGCACGTCGGCCACGTCGCAGGGCGTTTTGCTGCGCGGTGTGACGCGTGAAGACTTTATGAAACGTTCTCTTTTGATGGAAAACTTCCAAGGCAGTATCGATGATTTTGAGCAACCATCGGTTATTGTGGGCTATCGCTTGGCGTCCAAAATGGGCTTGCACAAAGGCGATAAAGTCAATTTGATTTCTCCTAACGGTAACGTAACCGCTTTTGGCACGATGCCGCGCATGAAAGCCTATAAGGTTATTGGCACATTTAACACGGGCATGTATGAATACGACTCCAATTTGATGTTTATGCCGATGGAAGAAGCCCAAAAATATTTAATGAACGAGGGCAATGTTTCGCAAATCGATATCTTTTTGGATGATATTTCTCAAACGCCGTCGGTGTCAGAATCAATTGCGGAGATTTTGCCGCCTTATGCCACCGTCATGGATTGGCAGCACGCCAATTCCGCTTTCTTTAATGCCATCGAGGTGGAAAGAAATGTGATGTTCCTTATCTTGACGCTGATTATTGTGGTGGCCGCGTTTAACATTATTTCCGGTTTGATTATGTTGGTTAAAGACAAGGGCAAAGATATTGCCATCTTGCGCACCATGGGTGCTTCCCGCAAATCTGTGATGTGTATTTTCTTGATTGACGGGTTGTCGGTGGGCGTCGTCGGCACCTTGCTGGGCTTGTGCTTGGGCGTGTTATTCTGTGCGAACATTGAGACAATACGTCACTGGTTGGGTAGCCTGGCCGGCCGAGATTTATTCTCTGCCGAGATTTATTTCCTGTCACAATTGCCGGCTAAAGTCGATCCTGTGGAAGTGGTCTGCGTCGTGACGATGGCCTTGGTTTTGTCTTTCTTGGCGACTCTGTATCCGTCGTGGAAGGCGTCGAAAATTGATCCGGCGGAGGCGTTGCGTTATGAGTAGTCCAGTTCTTGTTTTGCGTGATATCAAGCGGACAATGCAAAGCGGTGGCCGTCCGCTTAAGATTCTTTCTCATGTCAATTTGACAATCAACAGGGGCGAGATTGTGGCCCTGACAGGTCCCAGCGGTTCCGGTAAATCAACTTTGTTGTATATGGCCGGCTTGTTGGATCAACCTTCGGGCGGGCGCATTATCGTCAATAATGTTGATTGCAGCAAAATGAGTGAGAATGAGCGCACAGCCATGCGCCGCGCTTACTTGGGCTTTGTGTATCAAAGTCATTTGCTGATGAGTGATTTTACCGCCTTGGAAAATGTGATGATACCGCAGCTGATTGCGCGTGTTGATGCCCAGCAGGCTCGGCAAAAAGCCGAAGAACTGTTGGCGCGCATGGGTTTGAAAGACCGTATGCATCACCGCAGTGGCGCCTTGTCCGGCGGAGAACAGCAACGCGTAGCCATTGCGCGTGCTTTGGCGAACAGACCGGCTTTGTTGTTGGCTGATGAGCCGACGGGTAATCTGGACCCGCAAACATCTAATAAAGTTTTTAATGAATTATTGGCCTTGGTGCGTGAAACGGGCTTGTCTGCTCTGATTGCCACGCATAACCCGGCCCTTGCGGAGCAGATGGATCGTTGTGTCTTCCTAAAGAACGGAACATTATTTGAAGGTGAAGCATGACACCTTCCTTTGTGCATTTACGTGTCCATACAGCGTATTCTCTATTGGAAGGGGCTATTAAAGTTCCCGAGCTTGTTCGGTTATGTCAAGAAAATCAAATGCCAGCGGTGGCGGTGACGGATACCGCTAACCTGTTTGGCGGGATGGATGTGTCGTCCAGTTGTGCGCAAAGTGGTATTCAGCCGATTATCGGCACGCAATTGTTGGTGCAAACGCAGGAAAAAGATATTCGTCAAACAAGCCTGAAGGAAGAAATCAACCCGACTTTTGATAAAATGGTCGTGTTGGTGCAGAACGCTACCGGCTATCACAATTTATTGGAACTGTTTGACCGTTATTATCGCGCCAGCGTCGGGCAACCGCACATTACTTTGTCTGACCTGCAAGCCTGTAACGAGGGGTTGATTTTGCTGACAGGTGGCGTGGAAGGTCCGTTAGGGCGCCTGATTTTAAGCAATAAACCAGCCGATGATTTACTGTTACAATTAAAAGAATCTTTTAAAGATCGGCTGTATATGGAAATCCAAAGACATGGCACGTCCGCGGAACGGCAGACGGAGCCTGTGTTTATAGATTTGGCGTATCGGTATGAGGTGCCGTTGGTCGCCACAAACGATGTGATGTTTGCGACGCCGGATATGTATGAAGCGCACGATGCTTTGATTTGTATTGCGGAAAAAACCGTCGTGGATGTGGTGGATCGGCGCAAAGTTACCCCTCAACATTACTTTAAGTCGGCACAGGAAATGCAGGAATTGTTTGCCGACTTGCCCGAGGCTATTCAAAACACGGTCGCGATTGCGCAACGTTGTGGCTTTATGGTGGAAAAAAGAAAAATTGACTTTCCGTATTACGATTGCGGGAAATACACCGCTGAAGAGTTGCTGGCTCTGAAAGCCGAAGAAGGCTTGAAAATGCGCTTGAAAGATAGGCCGGATGATTGGGAAAAATATCACGAACGATTGAATTATGAGCTCGGCATTATCAATCAAATGGGTTTTCCCAGTTATTTTTTGATTGTGTCTGATTTTATTCAATGGTCAAAAGCGCATGGTATTCCCGTCGGGCCGGGGCGCGGCTCCGGTGTGAGTTCGGTCGTGGCGTGGGCTTTGACGATTACCGATTTGGATCCGCTCAAGTTTAATTTGCTTTTTGAACGTTTCTTAAATCCGGAACGTGTGTCTATGCCCGATTTTGACGTAGATTTTTGTCAGGAACGCCGCGGCGAAAGTATTCACTATGTGCAGGAAAAATACGGTTTTGATCATGTGGCGCAAATTATTACTTTTGGTCAGTTACAGGCAAAAGCGGTGTTGCGCGATGTCGGGCGCGTCTTTCAACTGCCTTATCCGGCGGTCAATCGGTTGTGTAAATTGGTGCCTAACGGGTTGGACGAAAAAGGCAAGCCTTATACCTTAAAAGGTGTGATTGAGACCGAGCCGGCTTTTCAGGCGGAAGCGGACCAAGATCCGAAAGTCAAACGTGTTTTGGAAATTGCTTTGCAGTTGGAAGGCTTATACCGCAACGCTTCTACACACGCGGCCGGTGTTGTGATCGGGCGCTATCCGCTAAAAGAAACGATTCCTATTTACAAAGATCCCAGTTCGGATATGCCGGTTACGCAGTTTAACATGAAGTTTGTGGAAAATGCCGGTCTGATTAAGTTTGACTTTTTGGGCCTAAAAACGCTGACCGTGTTGGCCAAAACGCAAGAGTTGCTCAAACGTCGGGGCGTCCAAGTTGATTTAGCCAACGTGCCTTTGAACGATAAAGAAACTTTCAAGTTGCTGTGTCGGGCGGATACCGCCGGCGTGTTCCAGTTTGAAAGTGCCGGCATGCGCAAAGTTTTGCGTGATATGCAGCCGGATAAAATCGAAGATTTGGTTGCCTTGGTGGCGTTGTATCGGCCGGGTCCTATGGGCAATATCCCCAGTTATATTGCGCGCAAACATGGCGAGGAAGAGATTGATTACCTGCACCCGATGTTAGAAAGTATCTTAAAGGAAACTTACGGTATTATCATCTATCAGGAGCAAGTGATGCAAATTGCGCAAGCGATGGCCGGCTATAGTCTGGGTGGCGCTGATTTGCTCCGACGCGCTATGGGTAAAAAGAAAATTGAAGAAATGCACAAGCAGCGCAAGATTTTCTTGAAAGGCGCAACCGAACGCAATGTTTCTGAAAGCAAGGCCAATGAAGTCTTTGACTTGATGGAACGTTTTGCCAATTATGGCTTTAATAAATCGCACGCGGTGGCCTATGCGTTTATTTCCTATCAGACAGCATATTTGAAGGCGCATTATCCGGTGGAGTTTATGGCCGCGACCATGACTTTAGATAAAGGCGATACGGATAAATTGGGCTTTTTCAAGCGCGAATTAAATCACATGAATATTGCCTTGTTGCCGGTGGATGTCAATAAGTCAGAAGTTGATTTTTCCGTGGAAAACGGAGCGATTCGCTATGCTTTGTCGGCAGTGAAAAATGTCGGCGAAAGCGCCATGAAATCTTTGGTCAATGCACGGACAACACCCTTCCTGGATATTCAAGATTTCTTGTCGCGTGTCGATACCACCATCATCAACAAGCGGGCTTTGGAAAACTTGGTCAAATCAGGGGCGTTGGACAGTTTGCATCGCAATCGTCGGCAATTGTTTGATCAGTTGGATAAACTGTTGTTGTGGTCGAACCGTATGACAGAGGAAAAACACAGCGCGCAGATATCGTTGTTTGGCAATCAGCCGGAGACGCAGACTTTTACTTTCCCCAATGTGCCAGATTGGGGCTTTATGGATAAAATTACCAAAGAGGCCGAGGCTTTGGGCTTTTATCTGTCGGCGCATCCGTTGGATAAATATGTGGATTCATTTGAAAAATTGCGGCTCAATCTTTACAGTGAGGTCGGCCCGATTCTGCAACAATGCGGCGGCGGAACAGTGCATTTGCGCATGACGGGTATTGTCCATAACGCCAAAGAACGCACCGGCAAGTTCGGCAAATTCACTATTTTGACGGTGTCAGATCCATCCAACACTTTTGAGATTTTGGCCTATGAGGAAGCCACGCGTAAATACCGAGATCTGTTCAAAACCGGCAGTTGTTTGCTGTTTTCTGTGGCAGCGTCTTTGCGCGAAGATGAGGTGCGCCTGTCTTTGCAAAATGTCCATCCTTTGACAGAGGCGATTTTGAAAGTGACGCAACGCTTGGTGATTTCCTTTAAGAGCGACCAGTGCTTGCCGATTATTCAAAAATTGTTGAGCACGGCACCGGAAGGGCATACCAAAGTTGTGTTAGCGCCGCAGTTGGACAAAGGACATGTGGAATATGCTTTGCCCAAGGCTTATCAGATTACAACAGCCACACTGGAAGCCTTGCAACAGATTCCGGGTGTTACATCGGTGAAACAAGATTAGGGTGTCGTTTAATTTTTAACGCGGTCTGAGGCAATCAGGCGTTCTACAGCGTCTAAATCAATCGTTTTTTTACTTTTTTTGACGGGCTTTGTGCAATCGGCCTTTATTTTGCCTTTGGGGGCCTGTTTTTCCGGTTGGCCAAAAATCAACTTTTCTATATTGTCAAAATCAATCATAATAGGCGTCTCCTGCGTTGTTTGTAGGGCCAAATATACATCTTTTTTGCTCCTTTGTCAAGTTTATTGAGCAGGATAAAAGAAAATGCTTGACTTTCCTGTGGAGTTTGTGTATAAAGGTAACGCATTACGCACGCAGATACGCGCAATCTTATGTGTTGTAAGGTTTCGCTCCGGTGTCTTGAAGTTCAAGATGATATTATCTGCGGAGGTTTAACTGGAAAAGAAAGGATTAAAAATGTCTATTCCAACATTTACTATGCGCCAATTGATTGAAGCGGGCGCACATTATGGTCATCACACACGTCGCTGGAACCCGAAAATGGCACCGTATTTGTTCGGTGTGCGTGACGGTGTTCATATTTTGGATTTAAGCCAAACAGTGCCGGCCTTGTATCGTGCTTTGGAAGCCGTGCGCGAAGTCGCAGCCAAAGGCGGTAAGATTTTGTTTGTCGGAACAAAGCCGCAAGCAGCCTCTATTATTCAAGAAGCCGCCACACGTTGTGGTAACTTTTACGTCAATCATCGTTGGTTGGGCGGTATGCTGACCAACTGGAAAACCGTTTCTACTTCCATCAAGCGCTTGAAAGATATTGATGCGAAGATTGAAAAAGGCGAATTGGATGCTTTGACCAAAAAAGAACGTCAAATGATTTTGCACGAACGTGAAAAATTGTTTGCCTCTTTGGGTGGTATTCAAAACATGAACGGTCGTCCGGACATCGTGTTCGTGATTGACACCATCAAAGAACAACTGGCTATTAAAGAAGCCAATCGCTTGGGTATTCCTATCGTGGCGATTTGCGACAGCAACTCCAATCCGGACAATGTAGATTATGTCGTTCCTGGCAATGATGACGCGATTCGCGCCATTGAGCTGTATTGCGACTTGGTCTGCGGTGCGGTCTTGGATGGTATTCAAGCCGAATTGACGGCAGCTGGTGTGGATGTGGGTGCTTCTGAAGAAGCGCCGGCGGAAACCAGCATTGAAGAAGCGGCCAAAGAAGAGCCGGCTGACAAAGAATAATAACAGCATAAGGAGAGGGCGATCCTGTGTTGCCTTCTCCTTCTTTACTATTTTAGAAAAAAGGGGATTATTATGGCAGAAATTACAGCATCACTCGTGAAAGAATTGCGCGAAAAAACAGGCGCAGGCATGATGGAGTGCAAAAATGCATTGACAGCAACCAACGGTTCTTTGGAAGATGCGTTAGATTGGTTGCGTAAAAAAGGTTTATCCGTGGCCGCTAAAAAGGCGGGCCGTGTGGCTGCCCAAGGTCTTGTGGCCGTGAAAGCCGAAGGCACAAAGGGCGCTATCGCCGAAGTGAATATTGAAACAGACTTTGCGGCGAAGAATCCGGATTTCCAGGCTTTTGTGGCGGATACAGTGCAAAAAGTATTTGATGGTGGTGACATGGAAGCGCAAAAAGCCGCTTTGACCGCCTTGATTGCCAAAATCGGTGAGAATATGAGTTTGCGCCGTTGGGCAACCTTGGATGTCAAACAAGGTGTTGTGGCCTCTTATACACACAACGCGTTGGTGCCGAATATGGGTAAAATTGGCGTGTTGGTCGGTTTAGAGTCCGCCGCTGATGCCGCAGCTTTGCAGCCGATTGCCAAACAGTTGGCCATGCACATTGCCGCCGCGGCGCCGTTATTCTTGGACATTGCCTCGGTCACACCGGAAGCGTTGGATCGTGAAAAAGCTATCTTTACGGAACAGGCCCGCAACTCCGGCAAGCCGGAAGCCATTATTGAAAAAATGGTGGAAGGGCGGATTCGCAAGTACTATGAGGAAGTTGTTCTGTTAGAACAGCCTTATATCTTGGATCCAGAAAAGAAGGTTAAAGATGTGATTGCTGACGCTGCAAAAACATTACAAAGTTCTATTGACTTGACGGGATTTGTCCGTTATGCTTTGGGTGAAGGCATCGAAAAGAAATCTGAAGATTTTGCGGAAGAGGTCGCAAAGCAGCTTTCTTAAAGCCTTCTGAAGATAGGCAAAATTATGACAACCCCTTTGTTGTATAAACGCGTTTTATTAAAAGTATCCGGTGAAGGTTTAGCCGGTAAGAATGATATTCTTGATAAAAAAGCGTTGGCGCGCATGGCAAAAGAAATGCAAAGCCTGATACAGCAAGGGGTTGAACTTTGTGTCGTTGTGGGCGGCGGTAATATCGTGCGTGGTAGAAGTTGCGCCGATATGGAAAGATGTGTCGCGGATGCCATGGGTATGCATGCGACCATTATCAACGCTTTCGCCTTGAAATCCGCCTTACAGGCGGCCCATGTGCCCGCGTGTGTTTATTCGGCGGTGCCGATGGGCGCTGAAGGCCAACTTTTCCAACGTCAGCAGGCTTTGGAAAGTTTGAAAAGGGGCGAGGTCGTTATCTTTGCCGGTGGCACGGGGCTTCCCTATTTTTCCACAGATACCGCCTCGGTTTTACGGGCCAGACAAATGCGGTGTGATGCCTTTTTAAAGGCAACGCAGGTGGATGGTATTTACACCGCCGATGTGCGCAAGAATCCCAAGGCCAAGCGCTACGCCAAAGTCTCTTATGATGAGGTGATTGCCAAGCAGTTGGGAGTCATGGACTTGACAGCGGTTGTGTTGGCTAAGGAAGGCAAGTTGCCGGTCGTTGTGTTTAAGCAAAGTCAGCCTTCTGCCTTGAAAAACATTGTGCGCGGACAAGGCGTTTTTACATTGATGAACGAAAAAGGAAAATAAACTATGACAACATTTAATGAACTCAAACAAGTCATGAACGAAAATATTGCCAAGGCGACCGAAGTCTTGAAAAAAGAGTTTAGCGGTCTGCGGACAGGGCGTGCTTCCACCAATTTGTTGGATTCTGTTCGCGTGGATGCTTATGGCTCGACTGTTCCTATTATTCAAGTGGGTAATGTGACGGTGCCGGAGCCCAGAATGTTGTTGGTGGCTGTGTGGGATAAGAACTTGCTGAAAAATGTGGAAAAGGCCATTCGCGATTCCGGTTTAGGCTTGAATCCCATGAACGACGGACAATCTATTCGTATTCCTTTGCCGCCTTTGAGTGAAGAACGTCGTGTGGAATTGACCAAAATTGCCGGCAAATACACAGAAACAGGGCGCATTTCCGTGCGTGCGGCGCGTCGTGAAATCTTGGATGCGATTGCACAATTGAAAAAACAGGGAGAAATCTCGGAAGATGACGAGAAAGCCTATGAAAAAGAAGTGCAGGCGATTGTGGACAAGGCCATTGAAGATATGGACAACTTGTTGAAAGCTAAAGAAGCGGAGATTAAACAAGTCTAATGACCCAAAACGTGCCACAACATCTTGCAATTATCATGGACGGCAACGGGCGCTGGGCGACCGCGCGCGGTTTGCCACGTGAAGCCGGTCACAAAGCCGGTGCCGAGGCGTTGAAAAAGATTGCGCGTGCGATTGCCGACAAAGGTATCAAGTATTTGACGCTTTATGCTTTTTCCAAGGAAAACTGGAATCGTCCGCAAAAAGAAGTGGATGCCCTGATGAACTTGTTTAGGCAATATCTGAAGGAAGACCTGACCGATTTGTCCAAGCAAAATGCGGCTATTCATTTTATCGGGGACAGAACGCGTTTTCCGGCGGATATACAACAGCAAATGGCCACTTGGGAAGCCAAAAATGCGCCTCATGCGCAACTGCATCTGATTTTGGCGTTAGGTTACGGCGGACGGGACGAGATAACCACCGGCGCAAAACGCTTGGCAGAAGATGTAAAAGCGGGTATAATTTCGGCAGAGTCGATTACAGAGGATGTGATGTCGTCGTATTTGGCGACGGCTGATTTTCCGGATCCGGACTTGTTGATACGGACAGGGGGCGAGTGTCGTTTGAGCAACTTTTTATTGTGGCAAATGGCCTATACGGAGTTGTATTTCACGCCCGTTTTTTGGCCGGATTTTGATGAAAAAGTTTTAGAAGAAGCTTTAACAGCATATGCGACGCGCGATCGTCGTTTTGGAAGGGTAAAAGACAATGAAACAGGAACATTCTAATTTAATTTTGCGCATTATTTCTATTTTGGTTTTGGCGCCGATCGTTTTATGGGCGATTATGGGCCAATGTGCCG
>JAGDDD010000036.1 GCA_017958225.1 Alphaproteobacteria bacterium | reverse complement strand
TTCCGACGTTAAGTGAAAAAAATATAAAAAACATCTATACTTTTTTTCATAAAGATATATAATGCCTTATAGTATCGCCAAACAAATCGACAGAGGAGCCCTTATGAAAAAGAAAGCAAGCAAATCACCGAAAAAAGTGTTAAAAGCCCACAAAATCAATATTCCCAACATACTGACACTAGGGCGCATTTGGGCGATTCCTTTGATTGTCCTGACGATGTATTTTATTCCGCGTTCAAGTGTGATGGCGTGGATATCCGTTGTTTTATTTGCGCTTGCCGGCTTGACCGACTATTTCGACGGTTACTTTGCCCGGCATTTGGATCAAGGCTCCCGATTCGGTCGTATTTTGGACCCGATTGCCGATAAATTATTGGTGGGAGCGGTGCTGGTCATGCTTGTATTTACAGACAGAATCGACGGCTTAATGATTATTCCGGCGCTGATTATCTTGTGCCGTGAGTTCTTGGTGTCCGGCCTGCGTGAGTTTTTGGCGGAAATCAAGGTCGGATTGCCCGTGACAAAACTGGCCAAGTGGAAAACAACTTTTCAAATGGTTGCTTTGCCGGTGTTGATGGTCGCCGGTGTGTGTCCGTTTTTTAAATGGGTAGGCCAAATCGGCTTGTGTTTTGCGGCTTTGATGACCGTTATAACGGGCTACGATTATTGGAGATCGGGCTCAAAATACATGAATGACGAAAAATAAAAATTTTTTATAAAAAAAGCTTTCTTTTTTTCTGAAAAAAGGCTATGCTACTCGTATGTATAAACCATTAAATGAGGTATAATATGACTGGTAGCATAAATAAAGTTGTTCTTCTAGGGAATCTGGGTCGTGATCCGGAGATCCGTCACTCTAATTCGGGCAAGAAAATTGCCTCTTTTTCGATTGCCACATCTGAAACATGGAAGGATTCGTCCAACAACCGTCAAGAAAGAACAGAATGGCACAGAATCGTCGTGTTCAATTCCAGCATTGCCGACTTTGTCGAACGTTTTGTAAAAAAAGGCTCCAAAGTCTATGTGGAAGGTTCTTTGCAAAGTCGTAAATGGACTGACAAGGACGGACAAGAACGCTTTGTGACGGAAATTGTCGTCGGCCAATACAAAGGCGAACTCATCTTGTTGGATCCGCGCGGAGAAAATGGTGAGGCTGCGCCGGCTGCGTCTAGCAGTGGTTGGGATTCCACACCGGATGCCGAACCGCCTGCCGATGCTTTCTCGGACGAGATTCCATTTTAAGACTTAAACATTAATACGAATATCAAAAAGGTGTAACAGTGAACGATACAGCGACACAAACGACGGACATCATCCAGGTTTCCGTTGAAGAGGAAATGAAAAAATCCTATTTGGATTATGCGATGAGCGTTATTGTCTCTCGCGCTTTGCCGGATGTCAGGGATGGCTTTAAGCCGGTGCATAGACGTATTTTGTTTTCTATGAACGAAAACGGCTATGATTACAACAAACCATTTAGGAAATCAGCCCGCATCGTCGGTGATGTCATGGGTAAATATCACCCCCATGGTGATAGTGCCATTTATGAATCCATGGTGCGTATGGCTCAACCGTTCTCTATGCGCTTGCCGCTGATTGATTCACAAGGAAACTTCGGATCTATGGACGGAGATAAGGCCGCCGCCATGCGTTATACGGAAGCCCGTTTGGCTTACAGTTCGCATTGGCTGTTGGGCGATCTGGATAAAGAAACCGTTGATTTCCGCGACAACTATGATGAAACGTGTAAAGAGCCGACGGTGCTGCCGGCTGTGTTCCCCAATTTGTTAGTCAATGGCTCCGGCGGTATTGCTGTCGGTATGGCCACCAATATTGCTCCGCATAACTTGGGTGAGGTATTAGATGCCTGTATCGCATTAGTTGATAACCCGAATATTACTTGTGAGGAACTGTATGAGTTAGTGCCGGCGCCTGACTTCCCGACGGGCGGCATTATCTTGGGTCGTGGCGCGGCTCGTTCTGCGGCTTCAACGGGCAGGGGATCTATCATTGTGCGCGGTCGTTGCACGATTGAAGAAATCAAAAAGGACAAAAACGCCATTATCATTACCGAGATTCCGTATCAAGTCAATAAAGCCGCCATGATTCAACGTATGGCTGAATTGGTTAAAGACAAGACCATTGACGACATTGCCGATTTGCGCGACGAATCTGATCGTCAAGGCGTGCGTGTTGTCGTTGAACTGAAACGGGATGCGCAACCGGAAGTTGTCCTCAATCAGTTGTATAAATATACGCCTTTGCAAACTAGTTTCCCTGTGAACTCCTTGGCATTGAACGGCGGACATCCGCAGATTATGAACCTGGAAGATATTCTGCGAGCCTTCATTTCCTTCCGCGAAGAAGTGATTCGTCGTCGCACCGTCTTTGATTTGAACAAAGCGCGTAACAGAGCGCACTTGTTGGTGGGTTTGGCAATTGCCGTGGCGAACATCGACCAAGTGGTCCAAATGATTAAACAGGCGTCCGATCCGGTCGTGGCGAAAGAACAGTTGATGTCTACGCGTTGGAAAGCCGAAGATGTTCGTTTCCTTGTTGATTTGGTGGATGAGCCGGATCACAAGATTGAAAACGGGTGCTACTTCTTGTCCGAAGCGCAAGCCAAAGGCATTTTGGACTTGAAATTACAAAGATTGACAGGCCTAGAACGTGATAAGATTCATGAAGAAGTCAATCAGTTGGCCGACGAAATTAAGGAACTGTTGTCGATTTTGGCCTCTCGTGAAAAACTTTACAGCATTATGCGTGAAGAGTTTGTCCAAGTGAAAAATGAATTCGCTATGCCGCGTTTAACAACGATTGAAGAGGGCGAATTCGACCAGAATATGGAAGATTTAATTCCGCGTGAGGATATGGTGATTACCATTACCAATACCGGTTATATTAAACGCGTGCCGCTATCCACCTATCGTGCGCAACACAGAGGCGGTAAGGGTCGTTCCGGTATGTCCACGCGCGAAGATGATAATGTTATCAAGTTGCTGACGGCTTGCACACATAGTCCTTTGCTGTTCTTCTCGACCAAAGGCATTGTGTATAAGATGAAGACCTATCGTTTGCCGGAAGCGACACCGCAAAGCGTTGGAAAGGCGCTTATCAACCTGTTGCCGTTGGAGCAGGATGAAAAGATTTCTGCGGTCTTGCCTTTGCCGGAAGATGAAAATGCCTGTGAAGGTTTGAGCATTGTATTTGCTACACAATCGGGCAATATTCGTCGTAACCGCTTATCTGATTTCTATAATGTCAATGCCAATGGTAAGATTGCCATGAAGTTAGAAGAGGGCGACAAGTTGGTCGGTGTGGAAATCTGCCACGAAGACCAAGATATTCTGTTGTCATCGGCTGCCGGTAAGTGCGTGCGCTGCCCCGTGACTGATGTTCGTATATTCGAATCCAGAGCCTCAACGGGCGTGCGCGGTATGAAACTGGCCAAAGGCGATAAAGTCATCTCGATGAGCATTTTGGAACATGTCCAAGCCTCGATTGAAAAGAGAGATGCTTATTTGAAGATGGCGATTGCCAAACGTCGCGAAATGGGTGAGGCGGATGCCGAGGATACGGCCGAGCTGGAGACCACAACGACCGAAACTTTGTCGGCCGAAGAGTTTGAGGCGATGGAAAAAGCCGAACAATTCATTTTGACGGTTACCAACAAAGGCTTTGGCAAACGTTCATCGGCTTATCAATACCGCATTACTTCGCGTGGCACACAGGGTGTGACGAACATTGATACGACCAAGAATAATTCTTTGGTTATCGGCTCGTTGCCGGTCAATGCTGAAGATAATGTGATGTTGGTTACCAATGCGGGCAAGATTATCCGTATGCGCGTTGCCGATATTCGTATTGTCGGTCGTAACTCCAAAGGTGTTATCTTGTTCCGTTTAGACAAAGACGAACAGGCGGTATCTGTGTCGGTTACCAAGGATTATGAAGATCCTGTCGGTGAGGAAACAGATGAAATACCTGTCAGCGCGCCTGTCCAAGAACTGGCCCAAGAAGAACCTGAGCCAGAAGAGCCGGCAACACAAGAAGAGGATGTCGAATAATGTGTCCTTGTCCGGTTTGTGCTACTATTGCGATATTATTGAGCCCGTTTGTTTGCTATAAATGGGCCAAGAAATGCATCAAAAAACACCATAAATCTTGCAAACGGTGTCAAGAAGAAGAAAAGAAAGAGCAAAAAGCGAAGAAGAGGAAAAAATGAAAGCATTTTTGTTGTCATTACTGATGTGTCTGTCTTTAATCAAAGGAGTTTGTGCTATGGATAAAGAAAATACCTTGTATTTAGATTTGCGCGATGGTCGCGTTGTGATAGAACTTTTGCCCGACAAGGCGCCTAAACATGTGGCGCGTATCAAAAAATTGGTGCGGGAAGGCTTTTATGATGGCTTGACATTTCACCGCGTGATTGACGGTTTTATGGCACAAACAGGCGACCCGTGGGGCAATGGCATGGGCGGTAGTGGCACAAAATTAAAGGCCGAATTCAATGATGAGCCACATGTGCGTGGCACGGTGTCCATGGCGCGTGCCCAAGACCCTGACAGTGCGGACAGTCAATTCTTTATTTGCTTTGATGATGCGCGTTTCTTGGATCACCAATATACCGTTTGGGGAAAAGTTGTCTCCGGTATGGAATATGTGGACAAGATTAAAAAGGGCGATCCGCGTATGAACGGCACAGTTTCTGCGCCTGACAAGATTGTCAAAATGCAAGTTGCGGCTGACGTTAAAGAATAATCGTCATTTTATACTTGATATTTTTCACTAATTGGCTATCATAAGAGCTATCAGTACAGAAAAGGTGGCTTCTATGGTTGTTGAGGGTGTTGAAAAGTCGTTATTGAAAAGAAAATGGGCGTATAGGGCGCAAAATGAGAGCCTGGTTACCCAGATTTTGCAGCATTATGACGGTATTTCTTCTACATTGGCGCAAATACTTGTTGCGCGGCAGATTCCTGTGGCAGATGTCGAAAGTTACCTCAATCCGACCTTACAAAAGAACTTTCCCAATCCCAACATTTTAAAGGCGATGCCTAAGGCGGTTGAGCGCATTTGTCAGTCTATCCAAAAGGGAGAAATGATTGGCATTATGGGCGATTATGACGTGGATGGCGCGACGTCTAGTGCTATTTTGAAACTGTTTTTGAACAGTATCGGCATTGAAACGCAGGTTTATATTCCGGAACGCGAAGATGGCTATGGCCCGAATATCAAGGAAATGGAGTGCTTTAAGAAAAAGGGTATCCGCTTGATTGTAACCGTCGATTGCGGTATGACAGCCTTTGAGGCTATTGAGGCCGGTCATAAAATGGGGTTGGATATCATTGTCCTGGACCATCACGAGCCCGAAAAGACTTTGCCTAAGGCCTATACGGTTGTCAATCCCAAATGCCTGGACGAAGACAAAGATAATCCTTGCTTTCATATGGCGGCTTGCGGCGTTGTGTTCCTGACAATTGTGGCTATCAATAAGTATTTGCGCGAAAAGGGCTTTTATAAGAAAGTGCCCGAGCCTGATTTGAAACAGTGGCTCGATTTGGTCGCTTTTGGAACGGTGTGTGATGTCGTGCCGTTGCGCGGAGTCAATCGCTTGTTGGTGAAAACAGGCTTAAAGTATCTCAATCATACGAAAAACATAGGGATTCAAGCCCTGCGTGAGATGGCCAAGCTCAACGATCAGATTGCCGCTTATCAAATCGGCTTTATTTTGGGCCCGCGCATCAATGCTGGCGGCCGCGTAGGCAAGTCCAGTCTGGGCTTGGAGTTGCTATCGTCTAAAAATATAGAAGAGGCGCACGTTATCGCCTCTCAATTGGAAGAGTTAAATATGAATCGCCGCTCGATTGAAGCGCAAGTCTTGGAAGAGGCAACGCAACAGGCGGAAAAGGCTGTGCAGGAAAACCTGCCGTTCTTGCTTGTCAAGGGCAATAAGTGGCATCAAGGCGTAGTTGGCATTGTGGCTGGGCGCCTAAAAGATAAGTATCAACGCCCCACATTTGCCTTGAGTATAGACGGAGATGATGTGAAAGGCTCCAGTCGTTCCGTCATGGGAATCGACCTGGGTATGTTGGTCATGTCCGCAATGGAAAAGGGGATTTTGGAACACGGTGGCGGTCACCCTATGGCTGCCGGTTTTTCTTTAAAAAAGAATAAGATAGATGACTTTTTTAATTTCTTACTTGAAAAGATTTCCACTTATGAAAGAGACATCGAAGCCGAAAATACCTTGTTCATAGATATGCCTTTGGACGTGTCTGGCGCAACAGAAGATCTGTTGGCTGACATACAGAAAATGGAGCCCTTTGGAGAAGGTAACCCCGAGCCATGCTTTGTGTTGCGTAATGTGAAGGTGGCTAAGACGATTGTGACCTATAACGGGCACATTATCTGCAAACTGCAAGGCAAGGGCGGCACTTACCTGGATGCCATTATGTTCAGGGCGGCAGGCACACCGGCGGGCGATGTCTTAACGCAGCCGCAAGCCAACAAGCGCTATCATATGGCCGGCACATTACGCCTGGACAATTGGAACAACCGCAAGAAAGTGCAGTTTTTCATCCAAGATTTAGCGGTTGCTTCCTGACGAAAACACATTTTTTATACATTTTATGTAAAAAACACTTGCCAAAGATGCTTTTTACGTGTATACATATACTGTTTTAAAAGGACCCCATCGTCTAGAGGCCTAGGACATCGCCCTTTCACGGCGGTAACGCGAGTTCGAATCTCGCTGGGGTCGCCAATAAAAAAGAGCTCCCTTTATGGGAGTTTTTTTATTGTATGGCCTAGCGGGAGTAGAACGCGCGTTGCGAGTTTGCTCATGAAGCGCCAGCGGAATGGACGCCGACAGGCGGTCCGAAGGACGAGGGATTTATCCCGAGCAATCTCGCTGGGGTCGCCAAAATACAACAAAACACCCTTGTGGTGTTTTTTTTATTTTTCGAAGGACATTAAATTCCCATAGATGCGGTCGATTGATCTTGCATAGAAAGAACGCCGAACTGGTACCATAAGACAAAGGCAATTGAAGTCAAAGTCCAAATGATTCTCAATATTAGCCCCCATCTGACTCTGTGTTTTTCCTCCTTAATGCGATATTTAAGAAGCGCTGTAATAAATCCCGCACATGGAATAAGCCATATGCTATAAACAGCGGGTGCTTGTGAAAAAACGACCAATGATTTAGCTAATCCTTGCCACTGTAAGTTAGGGACCGCCCACAATAAGACCGGAACCTTACCACAAACATAAAAGAACCAAAACAAGCATATGAACAGAGAATTGATAATTGGAGATAAGTACATATAAAGACCTCGCATAAATAACAAACAAAACCAATGCTATCATTACCTAAGGGAAAACACAAGCTTTTTTTGATTGATTTTACCTGCAAAATTTGTTAGTATAGAATATATTGAGGAGGTAAAATGCGCTATCTGATCGAACCCAATGAAATGATGGGCTTTATTGAGCTCCTCAATGCCGGACAATATTATGCCCGCAGTACGCCTGATGGACAAAAGGCCGACGGTATCATCACATGGACAAAAGCGCATCCCGAACTGAACGCAACCTCTTTCAAAGACTTGACCACATTTATCAATCTGTATGATCAACGTGCCCGCGCAAAAGGAGAAGCCTCTTTTACAACCGCTTTAAAGAATAATATTCTGAATATTCACAGCCTATCAGACCTGAAAAATACTATTTTAGACGCCTATCCGCAAGAGGGAAAACGCCTGTGTTCCATGATTGACACAATCTATCCATTCTACCACAAATTTTACGACCAAAATGTGAAAAAGCAGTCCTTAACGAAGTGTGCCGGGCAACTGACGCAAGCGATGAACGCCTCGCCGGCTTTGTCGATAGAACAGGTGGCGCAATTTTATTCTTATCAAATCCCCGCAGACCATACGGCTATTATGTATATATACCCGTCCGAAAATCCTTACGGCACCAATTTTTCAACACCGTATGGCAGTATTCAAGCGGCTGGCCTTCGCACAGATCGGCCGTTTAATCCGCCCCGTTCCTTTATCTTTCATGAAAAAGTTCATGGGATTTTTGAAGAATCGGGACAACACGCATGGTTGCACAAGTATCTGACCGCCGACAATCCCATTGTGCGAGCCATGAGCCGATATCCCGAATTAAAGCAAACCGAGGTGTTGGACAGCGCGCAAGCAGCGCGTCAAACCATCAACGAGGCTTTGACAACCGCCTTTCAAGGTATTTATGAGGAACGTTTGCAGCAAGAGACCGGTTTGCCCCTAAAAATCAGAGACAATCTGTATGAAACGCAACCCGCTATCAACACGATGGCTCACCGCCTGATTCCTTTACTGAAAGATGCTCTTAAAACTGGAGAAACTTTCGGATCGGCCTTTATGAAAAAAGTCGAAAAAGAGTTTATGTCCGTCGTCGATAATCCTGCTTTAATGCAAGAAATCAGAGCAAAACAGACTCGGGCGCCTATGCGCAAGGAAACATCTATCAGCAAACTGATCTCGACCCTGTTAAAGCCGCTGGGCAACCGTTCTACGACAGCACAAGTCTCACCGAGTGTCCAATCGCGGAATAATCCGGGCAAATAGACAGCAAATCAGCCTACGCCTCACGATCATGTCTCGATTACCGGGACGCCGTAGGCAATATTTCTTGCCGACTGTGCTTGACTTTTTCTGCTCTCTACGACAAAATGATAAAATAAAGTTTGCCAAAATAACTTTTTTAGATAACATAAGAACTATTGTTATTCGAGGAGTGTAAAATGTCTTTTGTCATCGCAGCCTTTATTGGTTACTTGTTTGGTTCTATTCCTTTTGGTCTGATATTCACGGCTTGTGCCGGCTTGGGCGATATTCGCAAAGTGGGCTCCGGCAATATCGGCGCAACAAATGTCCTACGCACAGGGCGCAAGGATTTGGCCTTTCTGACAACGCTATGTGATATCGGCAAAGCGGTTATGGCGGTTATTTTGGTCAAATACATCTTTAACAACCCGGTCGAATTACCTCTGACCGCCGGTTTCTTTTCCGTTGTGGGACACAATTTCCCCGTATGGCTTGGCTTTAAGGGCGGAAAAGGCGTTGCCTCGACTTTGGGCATGATGATGGCCACTTCTTTTTCCGTCGGCGCTTTGACCGCAGTTACATGGCTAGGGGTCGCACTGATTAGCAAATATTCGTCCTTGTCCGCCATTATTGCTTTATCGTCGGCACCTGTGTTTGCGTTATGTATGCTGGATGAGCCGCAACCTTATATCATTTGTTATGCTGCCTTGGCTGTGTTATCTATTATTCGGCACAAAGCCAATATTCGCCGCCTGTGGCTGAAGCAAGAATCCAAAGTGAGTTTTACCAAATAAATGAAAAAGCAACTGTCTGAACAAGAGAAAATAGATTGGATTCGTTTGTCCCGCAGTGAAAATGTTGGGCCGGTGACCTTTCGCACGCTGTTAGCGCTTTATCAGACACCGACGAAAGCCTTGCCACAATTGCAAGAGTTAGCCGCAAAAGGTGGCTCTAAAAAGAAAATAACCGTTTGTTCCGAACGCGATGCGCAAAAGGAACTGGCTGCTACGGAAAAGTTAGGCGGGCGAATCGTGGCCTCTTGTGAAGATGATTATCCGGAGATATTGAAAACACTGCCGGATGCCCCACCGATTATTAC
>JAGDDD010000035.1 GCA_017958225.1 Alphaproteobacteria bacterium | reverse complement strand
TATTTCTATTTTGGTTTTGGCGCCGATCGTTTTATGGGCGATTATGGGCCAATGTGCCGATGGCGAAAATAACACAGCCTTTGCTTTGTTAGTGGCGGTTATCGGCGGTGTTATGAGTTGGGAGTGGTCGAAAATGGTGGCCGGTCAATCGGCGTCTGTGGCCGCAACCTTGACGGTGATGTCCAGCAGTGTGGCCTTTTTGACAAAAGATCATCCGTCTTTGTCTTTATGCCTGATTGCCTTTACGGCCTTGTTCGTGTATTTGGTGTTTGGCCGTCGTGTTTTGTCGGCCTTTGGCGCGTTTTATATCGGTATTCCGTTATTGAGTTTTGTGTATATTGCCTATTATAGCGGCTCGGGCGAAAGTGATTTGGCTTACAGTCCTGTGTATGTGTTATGGGTGCTGTTCGTCGTGTGGGCAACGGATGTCGGCGGCTATATGTTCGGCAAGAGCATCGGCGGTCCGAAATTGATGCCGAAAATCAGCCCGAAAAAGACATGGGCCGGCCTGTTGGGTGGTGTGCTTTTTGCGGCGCTTGTGACCTATATTTTCGTGTTGAAGATGAATAACCAGGGCGTCAGCCTGTCGATGCCTTATTTCATCGCGTCCAGTGTGATTTTGGCCTTTGTGGCGCAAGCAGGCGATTTGTTTGAATCAGCTATTAAACGTTCTTTGAATATCAAAGATTCCAGCAACTTGATTCCCGGTCATGGTGGTATTTTTGACCGCGTGGATGGCTTGTTGTTCGTGGCGCCTGTCGTCGCTTTGTTTGTGCATTTAAGTTTGATGGGTTGGCTGGAGATGTAGAGGCCTGTATGATTTATATTATCAGCTTTTTACTTGTTCTCTCCCTGATCGTGATTGTCCATGAGTTTGGACATTTTATCGTGGCGCGTCTGTGTGGCGTCAAGGTCTTGGCGTTCTCCATCGGCTTTGGTAAAAAGATTTGGGCCAGAAAAGACAAATACGGGACAGAATGGCGCATTTGCCCGATTCCGCTGGGCGGTTATGTCCAAATGCTAGGCGATGAAGATGCGGCCAGTATGAAGCAATCGGATAAAAATCTGACAGAGGAAGAAAAGAAACACACCTTCTTTGCGCAAAAACTTTACAAGCGCGCGGCCATTATTTTTGCCGGTCCATTTATGAACTATCTGTTTGCGGTGGTGTTATTGACCTGTATTTTGGCCACCCTCGGTTACCCGCATATTCCGGCTGTCATCGGTAAAGTGTTAGATAATTCGGCGGCGCAAGCGATGGATTTGCGCGTGGGCGATCGCGTGTTACAAATCAATGATCAGCAGATTGACGATTTTTCTGAATTGCAACGCACGATGATGTTCTTACAAAAAGGCGAGCCTGCGGTCATTTATATTGCCCGAGGCGATCAAAAATTGAAGTTGCGCTTTACGCCGGCGGTCAATCAAAACAGGCCGCAATTGGGCGTTATGTCGGATATAACGCAAGAATACACATTTGAAAAATATTCCGTTCCGTTGGCCTTTGTCAAATCCTGGGTAATTGCGTATGAAATGTCGCGTGATACTTTGAATTATCTGGCGTTGATGATTTCGGGCGAACGTTCGGCGGATGAACTGCGCGGCCCGTTGGGTATTGCGGAAGCGTCGGGCGATGCCATGCGCGCGGGTTTTGTCAGTTTTATTTTGTTTATGATACAGATTTCCGTCAGTGTCGGTTTGCTGAACTTGCTGCCTTTACCTGTATTAGACGGCGGCCATTTGGCGTTATATGCGGTTGAAGCTGTGACGCGTCGGAAGGTGTCAAAAAAAGTGGAAACTTGGGGGATGCGCCTGGGCCTGCTTTTACTTTTTCTGCTTTTCACGTATACTTTGTGGAAGGATATTCCTAGAATTGTCGGAAGGATATTTTCATGATAAAAAAATATGCCCTTATTATTGGTTTGATGTGTATTGCGCCTGCGCTGTATGCACAAGAAGTTAAAGATATTCAGGTACGTGGCGTGCGCTATATCGAGCCCGCGACGGTGATATCTTACCTGCCTTTCCAGCAGGGAGACACCATTACCGAAGCCCAAAGAAACGAGGGGTTAAAAGCCTTGCTCAAGACCGGCCGTTTTGACGCGGGCACGAAAATCACACAAAAAGGTGGCGTCGTAACCATTGATGTGCAGGAACGCCCTGTTGTGACGGATATCTCTTTCGAAGGCAATGACAAGTTAGAAACAGAAATGTTGGAAAAGGAATTGCGCTTGAAAGTGCGTGATGCCTATACGCCGACAAAATTACAAAAAGATGTGGATCGCCTGAAAGCCATTTATCAGCGCATGGGTATGTATTCTGTTGAAATCCAGCCGCAAGTCAATAAGTTGTCGGACAATCGTGTGGAAATCGTTTTCCAAATTGACGAGGGTAAGAAAAATTACATTGAAGACATTGAATTCGTCGGTAACGATGCTTTTTCAACCTCTACTTTGCAAGAGGCCTTGATGAGCCGGACAAAACGTTGGTGGCGATTCTTTACATCTACAGACACCTATGACCCCGATCGTATAGATTATGACAAAGAACTGCTGACGCGTTTTTATGTCAAACGGGGTTATATTGACTTTGAAATCGTAAATACTCAAGTCAGACAAGATCCGGAGACTAAAGATTTTTCTGTGCTTTTTACCATTAAAGAAGGCCAGCGGTATCGTTTTGGTGCTGCGAAAGTGAAATCTAAATTGGCGCGAGTTGACCAGGAAGAATTGCAATCGCAAGTGGCCTTTTCTATGGGGCGCTACTACAGCGCCGATTTGGTTGAAGAAAGCGTGCAGGATATGACAGAGGCATTGGGGCGTGAAGGCTTTGCCTTTGTGGATATTGATGTCGATTTGAAACGCCACCCGGGGGAAGCCGTTGTGGATGTTTATTTCAATATCAAAGAAAGCCCGCGTATTTTCGTCAATCGTGTGGATATTTCTGGCAATTCCAGAACATTGGACAAGGTTATTCGGCGTGAATTGCGCTTTGTCGAAGGCGACCCGTTCAATACGGAAAAATTGCGTCGTTCTAAACAACGTATAGAAAACTTAAATTATTTTAGCAAAGTGGATATGAAGCCGGTGCAAGTTGCTAATGCGCGCGACAAAGCGGATGTGCAAATTGATGTGGCCGAAAAATCAACTGGTGCCTTCAATATCGGTGTGGGTTGGTCCACTTATGACGGGGCTTTGTTTGAAGCGGGCGTGCAAGAACGCAACTTCTTGGGCACGGGTAACATTGTGGGTGTATCCGGCTCTGTCTCAAAAAAATCGAATGAAATTGATTTAAGTTTCACAGATCCGTATTTTATGGATTTGCCGATGTCGGCCGGTATTGACTTGTTCCGCTTGAGCCGAGATTACACGGACGACAGTTCTTATGAGTGGCATACTATCGGTGCGTCTTTGCGGACCGGTTGGGATTATACGGAACATTTGCGTCAGACGGTGCGCTATACCTTGCAACGCGACGAAGTCACCAATGTTGAGCAGGATGCCTCGCCTTACATTAAAGAGCAGGAAGGCAAGACAGTGGTGTCGATGATTGGCGAAAGTTTGGTGTATGACCGCCGCGACAGCGCTATTGATCCGACAGAAGGTTATGTCACATCGTTGGGTTTGGATTTTGCCGGCTTGGGCGGTGATGCGAAGTTTGTGCGCGCCAATGTCAGTGCTACGCAATATTTTGAGCTGATGGAAAAAGTCGTTTTAAGTTTGAACGGAACCGGTGGTTATATCGTCGGTGTGGCCGGACAAGATGTGCGCATTGATAACCGTTACTTCTTGGGCGGATACACATTGCGCGGTTTTGCTTCTTCCGGTGTGGGCGCACGCGATAAATATACAGACGACGCCTTGGGCGGCGATTGGCGTGTGACAGCCACTGCGCAATTGACTTTCCCGGTCGGGTTACCGCAAGAGTTTGGTGTCCGCGGCAAATTATTCATAGATGCCGGTATGTTGGGTAAGCCTTCCGGCTCGTATGATTGGAACAGAATTGATTATTCCAGCACACCGCGTGTGGCGGTCGGAACGGGGCTTTTGTGGCAATCGCCGATGGGACCGATTAACATTGACTTTGGTTTCCCGATTCGCAAAGAGCCTTATGATAAAAAAGAAGTATTTCGTTTGAACTTTGGCACATCTTTTTAAGTGAAGGAGAGTATAATGGCCGATTTAACATTTTTCAAAAAACCGCAACCTCTGACATTAAAGCAAATTGCCGAACGGGCCGAATGCACCTTGGCGCAAGGCACGAATCCGGATCAAGTTGTGGAAGATGTAGCCGGCTTGGCTGAGGCCACAGCGAAAGATATTTCCTGGATTTTTGTGCCCGCGATGCGCGACGCTTTAAGTCAAACCAAAGCCGGTGCGGTCATTACCTCGGAAAAGTTCTTGTCCTATGTGCCGCAAGGCGTTGGCGTTTTGTTGTCGGAAGATCCGCATCGTTCCTATGGCTTGGCAGCGCAAATGTTCTATCCGCGTGAAATTGAACCATTTATTTCGGACAAAGCCGTGATTGACCCGACTGCAACAGTGGGGCAGGGCTGTCGCATTGAAGCTGGTGCTGTCATTGGCGCCAATGCCGTTATCGGCGACGCTTGCTGGATTCAACCCAATGCGGTTATCGGACAAGGCGTGAAAATGGGAAAAGCCTGCACAATCGGGCCTAATGCTTCTGTCACCCATTGTATTATGGGCGATGATGTGTATATTTATGCCGGTGCGCGCATCGGGCAAGACGGGTTCGGCTTTGCTATGAGTATGAAAGGGCCCGCCAAAGTGCCGCAATTGGGGCGTGTTGTGATTGGCTCTCATGTGGAAATCGGCGCGAATACGACCGTAGACAGAGGTGCTATGGGCGACACAGTTATCGGCGACGGGACTTGGATAGATAACTTGGTGCAGATTGCGCACAATGTGAAATTGGGGCGTTGCTGCATTATCGTTTCTCAAGTCGGTATTGCCGGCAGTTGCACACTGGGCGACTTTGTTGTCTGCGGCGGTCAAGTCGGTATTGCCGGCCACTTGAATATCGGTTCGGGGGCGAAGATTGCCGCACAATCGGGCGTAATGCGTGATGTGCCGCCGCAAGCCACACTGATCGGTTCTCCGGCACAACCGCAAATGGATTTCATGCGTCAAACGGTCCTGATTCAAAAGTTTGCCAAGGAGTTCTCACAAGGAAATAAAAATGGTCCAAAAGCGTAATTTTGACATCAATCAGATTTTACAAATGTTGCCGCATAGGCCACCTATGCTGTTGGTGGATCGCGTCGAAGATGTGGTTGCCGGCGAACAGGGTGTTGGCATTAAAAATGTGACCATCAACGAGCCTTTTTTCAAAGGACATTTCCCCGACAATCCCATTATGCCGGGTGTGCTACAAATAGAGGCGATGGCGCAAACTTGTGGTGTGGTCGTCTTGGCCGCCTTTAAGGATAAAAGCAAAGTGCAAACCTTATTGACAGGTGTTGATAAAGTGCGCTTTAAGCAAAAAGTGGTGCCGGGTGATGTCTTGACCTTACAGGTTAAAAAATTGCAGCAATTGAAAAATATTTATAAGTTCCAAGCGACGGCACTTTGTCAAGGTAAAATGGTGTCGGAGGCTGTGCTGACGGCGATGGTCATAACACAATAAGCGAGGTTATTATGGCAAAAATACATCCTTTATCCGTTGTTGATCCGAAAGCAGAATTGGCGGACGATGTAGAAATCGGGCCTTTTTGCACGGTGGGTCCGCATGTTAAAGTCGGTGCCGGTTGTCGGCTGATTTCGCATGTGGTTTTGGATGGCGTAACGACCATAGGCGCGCGCAATACCTTTTATCCGTTTGCCGCTGTCGGCACTTTGGCACAAGATGTGCGCAGCCATCCCGAGGATGCTTGCTTGGTCGTGGGCGATGACAATATCTTTCGTGAAAATACCACCGCTCATGTCGGGACGGAAAAGGATGTCAAATTGACGACAATCGGCAGTCGTAACTGGTTTTGGCAGGCTCTCATATCGCGCATGATTGCGTGGTGGGCAACGATATTATTATGAGCAATAATGTGATGTTGGCCGGCCATGTCATTGTGGAAGACAGAGCGATTATCGGCGGTGGTGTCGGTATCTTGCAATTTACACACATTGGTAAGGGCTGTATGATTAGCGGTATGTCCGGCGTCGGACGAGATGTGATTCCTTACGGTATTGTGATGAATAACGCTTTAGCAGGTCTCAACCTGGTCGGTTTGCGTCGTGCCGGCGTGGAAAATGCGGTTATTTTGAACTTGCAGCAGGCCTATAAAGATTTATTTGAAAATAAAGATGAAGAGTTTGCCGTCAAGTTAGCGCGTGTCGAGGCTAATGCGGCTTACAAAGACAATGCTTTGGTGCAAGATGTCATCCGGTTTTTGAAAAATCCGTCACGCAACAATATTTTACAACCGAGGTAGATTTGATGAAAAAATTAGGAATCATTGCGGGAAAAGGACAATTACCTCTGTTACTGATAGAGGCGTGCCAGCAACAACGCCGGCCCTTTTTTGTCCTGCGATTGGATGGCTATGCCGCGCCGTTACCCGCCAATGTTCCTCACGCGACAGTGCGGTTGGGCGCTATGGGTAAAGCCCTCAATTTGTTGAGAAAAAATCAAGTCAAACAGATTGTGATGATTGGTGCAGTGCGTCGCCCGAGTATTTGGGAAGTGCGGCCGGATTGGCGTGCGCTGTGTTTTCTGTGGAAAGTCGGTATGCGTGCCGGCGATGACGGGTTGCTGAAAAGCATTATCAAACAAATTGAAACTGAAGGCTTTGAGGTCATAGGTGCGGACCAGATACTCACACAGCATTTGGCCTATAAAGGCGTGTATGGCAAGTTCCAACCGTCGAAACAGGCCTGGCAAGATGTGAAAAAAGGCTTTGCCGTTGCCAAAACTTTGGGCAAGGCCGATGTCGGACAAGCGGTGATTGTGGCCGGTGGCCTGGTCTTGGGCGTCGAGGCAATTGAAGGCACAGACGCTTTAATCAAGCGGTGTCAAGAGTTACATCGGCGCGGGCCGAAAGGTGTGTTGGTTAAAGTAAAAAAACCTCAACAGGAACGGCGTGCCGATTTGCCGACCATAGGCGTGGATACGGTAAAACAGGCGGCGCGTTGCGGCCTGCAGGGTCTTGCGATTGAAGAAGGTGCGGCCTTTGTCGTGCGTCCGCAGGAAGTCATTAAACAAGCGGATAAATTGGGATTATTTGTTGTCGGGGTCAATGAACAATGCCTAAAAAACAAGTGAAAATCTATTTCATTGCCGGCGAATCTTCGGGCGATTTGCTCGCCTCGCGTTTAATGCATGCTTTGCGCGAAAAATTAGGCTCTCGTGTCCGTTTTTACGGCGTCGGCGGCGAAACAATGGCCGAAGAAGGCTTGACTTCCTTGTTTGATATTTCTGATTTGTCCATCATGGGCTTTTTTGAAGTGTTTAGAAGCCTGCCCATTGTGTTGAAACGGATGAATCAGATTTGGGATGATATCGCCAAAGTGCAGCCGGATATGGTCATTACCGTGGATAGTTGGAGTTTTTCGCAGCGCATACATGCCGGCATGAAAAAACGTCATTTGACGATGCCACATATTCACTATGTAGCGCCACAAGTGTGGGCATGGAAAGCCAAACGCGCCAAGACCATTAAAAAATGGATCGATCATTTGTTGGTCTTGTTGCCCTTTGAAAAACCATTATTTACAAAACACGGTATGCCTTGCACTTATGTGGGGCACTCTGTGATAGAAAGCGGTGCGGACAAAGGACAAAAAGCCCGTTTCTTCAAATCTCATCCGAATATTGATCCGAAGTCATTTGTCGTGACGGTTTTGCCAGGCAGTCGCAAAACTGAATTAAAATACCTGTTGCCTGTTTTTGAGCAGGTGGTTGTGCGTTTGAAAAAGCAGCACCCGTCCTTGGTCGTCGTTATGCCGACTGTTCAAACAGTCGCCGACCGGTTAAAACAGGCGGTTAAATCATGGAAAGTGCCTGTTGTTATTATACAGGGGCGTCAGGCGCGTTATGATGCCTTTGCAGCGTCTCGCTTGGCGGTTGCGGCGTCAGGAACAGTGAGTTTAGAGTTAGCCATGGCGCGCGTTCCGCATCTGATTGCATATAAAGTGAACAAATTGACGGGTTGTTTGGCGCGGCGTATCTTGAAAATCAAATATGTCAATCTGATCAATATTTTGGCCGATAAGCCTGTGATTCCCGAGTGCTTACAAGAAAATTGCACGCCCGATTATATCGTGGCACAGGTGAAAAAATTGTTGGGGTCCGCCGGCAAAAAACAACAAACGCAGGTGCAAAAAGAATTGAAAAAACTGGGGATGACGACACGCCCTAGTCAAAAGGCAGCACAAAAAGTTTTGGAGATTTTAGATGAGTGAGCAGTATGTTTTACATCATTATCCCTTAAATCCCCTCTGTCGCGAAATCAGATTGCTTTTGGGTGAGTGGAACTTGCCGTTTTCCACTGCCTTGGAAGAGCCTTGGAAGAGAGAGCCCACTTTGTTGCAACTCAACCCCGCCGGTCAAGTGCCGGTATTGGAAACGCCCGACGGACAAGTCTTTTCCTATCATTTGGCGATTGCTGATTATTTACAAAGTTTATCTCCGCAAATGAACTTTTTCGGACAAACACCGCAACAACGCGCAGAAATCTTGCGCCTGGTCGGTTGGTTTGCGGACATGATGTATAACGAAGCCGTTGTGCCTTTATTTAAAGAATTGGTCTATAAACGCGTGTATGATAAGCAATCTCCGGATTCTGCCCATATTCGTGCTGCGCGTTATAATCTGAAAAGACATATGCAATATTTGGATTGGCTTGCTCAACGCCGAGGCTATTTGGCCGATGATGCCATTTCTTTGGCTGATTTTGCAGCGGCTGCGCAAGTGTCTGTTTTGGACTATTTAGGCGAAATTACATGGAACAAGTATGTGTCGGCAAAAAATTGGTATATGCCCATAAAATCGCGTCCCTCATTTCAACCCTTGCTACGAGACCGAATTGTGAGTATACTACCATCAGATACGTATTTGCGCATGGACTTTTAAGGAGGCGTATGATGAAGAAATTATTGGCTTTGCTGTTGATTTGCATGCTGGTTGGCTGCGGCGGAAAAGGTCAATCCGTGTTCTATTGGTATCGTGAAAATACGGGGCCGGCCTGGTTTGCCAAAGACCATAGAGAGTGTTTGGATCGCGCGGATCGTTGGCCTTGGTCGTTGCCGGCTTGGCCTATCGGCACAGAAAAAAAGAAAGAGCCGCGCTTTGATAATGATGCGTCCCGCGGTATTTGGGCTAACTTCCAACCATATCCAGGCGCACAACCGATTTATGTCAATTCGTTGGCGGCAGATTGGTCTATGTCTGTTCCTTCTTATCGTCGTTGTATGGAAAAGCGGGGGTATATACAACGTGAACCCATGTATGTCGGTCGTCAGGTCCATCCGCAATAAATATGTATCAAATTGCCTTCATCGTTCGTCAATCTCAAATAGCGCGTGTTGAGCCGATATATCAGGATGCCGAGGCGTTGTCTAACGAGCTGATTGAAACCGGTGCCGATAAAAACAAGTGGCGCTTTATTGCGTTGTTTAAGAAAAAGCCCGCCTGTCAGAAGGCCTTGTTTGACCAGACGCGGCAGATTTTAAAACAACCCGAATTAAAGATTGTCGGCGCACCCGTGCCACATAAAAATTGGCTGAAAGAAACCGCCCGCGCGTTTGCACCTTTGACTTTGGGGCATTATTTTATTTATGGCTCGCATTGTGACAAGGCGTTGCCGAAAGATAAAATTACCTTGAAGATAGATGCAGCAACCGCTTTTGGCTCTGGCCGTCATGCGACTACGCAAGCCTGCCTGCAGGCGCTGGACTTTCTGTTTGAACAAAAACAATCGGTGCGTAAGGTGTTAGATTTAGGCTGTGGCTCAGGTATTTTGGCATTTGCGGCCGCGCATCGTTATCCGAAAGCAGTGATTGACGCAACGGATTGTGACGCGGAATCTGTGCGTATGGCACGCTTTAATGCACAGGAAAATCATATTAAATGTCAGGTATGGCAGAGTGATTCTTTTGAAAAAATCGATCAAAAATACGACCTGATTTTTGCGAATATTTTAGCGCGTCCGTTGATACACATGGCACCTGATCTGATAGATCATTTGGCCCCCAACGGTTACGCCATTTTATCGGGCTTTTTAACACATCAGCACGCCTGGGTGATGAAAGCCTATCAGGGTAAATGCACAGAAGTGCGTCAGTTTAAAATTAAAGAATGGCAGGCAAGTCTTGTTAAAAAAAATTAGAAAATATCTGCGTCAAAAAGGCGCTTATGCTTTAATTATCGGTCATGATGATGCTTTTCAAAGCGAAATGTTGCAACCGGAACATGAACGATTGGCATGTGTAACGGGCTTTACGGGCTCAGCCGGCTTGTGTATTGTTACCGCACATCAGTGCCTATTGTTCGTGGATGGTCGATATGTTCTTCAGGCACAGCAACAAACCTCGTGTCGTGTGATTGAGGTGCCTAAACAAGGCTCGGTTAGTGATTGGTTCCATCGTAATGTGCGCAAGAAACGCGTTGTTCTGTATGATCCGCGCCTGCATACGCAAGCACAAGTTCAAAAATGGACAGAAGTCATTGCCAGTCGCGGTGGCGTGTTGCGTCCGACGACACACAATGTGGTGGATATGTTCTGGACAAATCGCCCGCATCCGCAAGAGGTCAATGTATATGCTTATCCGTCGCACTTGGCCGGTCGGTCAATGACACAAAAGTTAGCCGCGGTTCAAAAGAAACTCAGACAAATAGATATAGATGCTTTTATTTTATGTGATAGCGCCGGCGTGTCTTGGTTGCTCAATAAGCGCAGTAATGAAGTGTTCTATACGCCTGTGTATCGTCAGCGCGTGATTGTGCCTATTGACGGGCAACCGCATATTGTCAATCGGCAAACACTCGCCTTGTTAAAGGGGGCGGTTGTGGGGATAGATCCGGCTCAAACACCGGCCTATGTGGCGCACGCTTTAGTCAATGCCGGTGCCAGTATCAAGGCGGTGGATAACCCCGTAGCGGCGCTGCAAGCGGTCAAAAATGCCACGGAAGTCGTCGGTATGCGCAAGGCAGCCTTGTTGGACAGCCGCGCTTTCTGTCGCTTGTTGTATTGGATTGAAAAAAATAAATCTTCTGCGGATGAGATAAGCGTTGTTCGGGCGTTAGAGGCTTTTCGTGCACAGGACAGCCTGTATTGCGGGCATAGTTTTGCCCCGATTTCTGCGGTGGGCAAGAACGCTGCGGTCGTGCATTATCAACCCACAAAAGATTCGTGTCGCGCGCTGAAAACCGCGTGTATTTATTTGCTGGACGCCGGGGGACAGTATCAGTGCGGCACAACCGATATGACCCGCACTATCGCTCTGAAAACACCGACGGATGAGATGAAAAAACGCTATACACAAGTGCTAAAAGGGCATATTGCGTTGGCGGCCGCTACCTTTCCTGCCGGCACAACCGGTGCGCAGTTAGACAGTTTGGCGCGTCAGTTTTTATGGCAAGACGGTGTAGATTATGCGCATGGGACCGGCCACGGTATCGGCGCTTTTCTGAATGTGCATGAGACGCCTCCGTCGATTAGCCCGCGTGCGAACGGTGTGTTACAACCTCATATGATTTTATCGGATGAACCGGGCTTTTATTTGCCGGAACGCTTTGGCCTGCGTATAGAAAACATGCTGTTGGTGGAAAAGTGCCCGCGCAAAAACAGTTTGTGTTTTGAGCCTTTGACGTTGGTGCCCTTTTGCCACGCCTTGATAGATTTTTCCATGCTGACCGATGCGGAAAAGGCGTGGATGAAGGCCTATTATCAGAAAATAACGGATAAAGTGTTGCCGCTGATCCCGCGCACAGAAGGCGCTTGGCTGAAAACGCAAATGCGCCTGCCATAAAAGACTTGAAAAAGAGATAAAATTAAGGTATAGATATCATAGGAAGGCAACTATGGTTAAGACGTTGATTAGCACTGGCAGCGTATGTCAAAATCGCAAAGCGCGTTTTCGCTACACCGTGCTGGAAACAGTGGAAGCAGGTATCATCCTGACAGGCGCAGAGGTTAAATCTTTGCGTGCCGGTCGGGCTGATATTTCGCAATCTTATGCCGCCGAAAAAGACGGTAAGTTGTGCCTGATCAATGCGCAGATTTTAGATTATGCCTCGTCCGGAACGGTGGTGCGTCATATCGTCGGGCGGCCGCGTCCGTTGCTGTTGCATAAAAAAGAGCAAACGCGCTTGCTGTCCTCGGTGGCGCAAAAGGGCACGACTTTGGTGCCTCTAGAGATTTATTTTAACAATCGCGGCTTGGCTAAAGTCAAACTGGGCTTGGCACAGGGTAAAAATCAAAAAGATAAGCGCGAAACGATAAAACAGCGCGATTGGGATAAGCAAAAAAGACGTATTTTAACCGCCTATAATAAACAGGCTTGAGCCTGTTGGAACACGGCCTCGAACATGTCGGTTGTCAGGCGCTTTGTGCTGGTGTTATAGCGCGAACAATGATAGCAATCGATTAAAATCAGACCATCGGGCAGCGTGTGCTTTTTCCCATGCGCAAATGTGTAGTTTTTTTCGGCCAGATGAAGCGCGCGACACACCGCTTTGTGCGCGACAGAGCCTAACGCGACAATAACACGCAAGCGGGGCAGGGCCGCTATTTCTTTAACCAGCAACGGGTTGCAGGTTTTGATTTCACTGCCGGTTACTTTGTTTTCGGGCGGCACACAGCGCACCGCATTGGCAATACGCGCATTGACTAAACAAAACCCGTCGCGCGGATCGGCTTTGTATTCGCCCTGCGCAAAGCCAAACTTTTTCAAGGTATCATACAGCAAAATGCCGGCATAATCGCCCGTAAAAGGCCGGCCGGTGCGGTTGGCACCTTTGAGCCCGGGCGCCAGGCCGACAATCAGTAACTGGGCCTGCACATCGCCAAACGAGGGCACAGGCGCATTGAAAAAATCAGGAAAAAGTTGCTGATTTTGGCGGCGAAAAGCGACAAGACGCGGGCACAACTCACACATTGGCTTATTTTTCCGGCAAATGACGCAAAATCGGGTGCAGAATACAGGCCGGCAATGCGCTCTCTAACCACGCCAAAAACGCCATAGGCCAGGGGAAAGTAATCAGCGCTTTGTCTTTTTCCAAGCCTTTGGCAATAATGCGGGCGGCCTTTTCCGGCTTCATTAAAAAGGGCATACGAAAGCGATTGACATCCGTCAGCGGTGTTTTGATAAAGCCGGGGCAAATCACATTGACTTTGACTTGACCATACAGCCAACCGCGTAAGGCCTCGCCCCACGCCTTGACACAGGCTTTGGATGCTGAATAGGCCGGACAAGAGGGCAGGCCACGATAGCCGGCAATCGAACTGACAATGGCAATCTGTCCGCGTTTGCGCTTGCGCATTTTTTCCAACGCGGGCAAAACAACATTGGTTACCCCGCCGATATTGGTGGCAAAGACTTGGCGCGTTTGCTCGGCTGTTTCCGCAATGCCCAGCACACCGCCCGAAATGCCCGCATTGGCAATCAGCAGGTCAATGGGCTTGATGGCGTCCGCCGCAAACACCGCCTGTAAAGCGTCAGCCGGATTCGTGACATCAAACAAAAATGTGTGGACTTTCGCTCCTTTTTCTTGGCAATCAGCCGCCACATCAAATAATTTTTTCTTGTCCCGACCACATAAAAAAAGACAAACGCCTTTTTGCGCATAATGCAGGGAAAGAGCGCGTCCCAGGCCGCTTGACGCCCCTGTGATAAAAATCGTTTTTGCTCTCATCTGTCCCTCCTATTATTTTTTTCTTGACTGAAACAAATATATCAGTATAATGCGAAGATGTCTACAAAAAGAATCGTATGCCTCTGTGGCGAAATGGTAGACGCGACAGACTCAAAATCTGTTTCCTGCAAGGGAGTGTTGGTTCAAGTCCGACCAGAGGTACCAATTTCAAACCACCCATTAACGGGTGGTTTTTTGAACGAAAAATGGAGTTAAATATGGCAGATACACAGAAAACAGATGCGCCGGAATACAAACCTTTTCAAACGACCCGCTCCGGCATGAACGAACGCTTTAACGCGCCGCAGAAACCGGTGGTTATTCGTCAATTTCAGACAACACGCTCCGGCATGAACGAGGCCTTTAACAACGCGCGCCAAAGATAATAAGGCTTATCCAGTCATCTAAAACCGCCCACCCGGGCGGTTTTTTGTTGTCTTTTTGTCAGTAATATCGTAGAATGTAAACCGGAGTGTGATATGAAGGTTTGTATTGAACGTCTTTTAATTCTGTCGGCTTGTTGGGCTGTTATATACATCCTTCACTGGCTCTGTTTTCCTTTGAATCGCATTGCGGAATGTGTATTGTTGCTAACGATGGGTATGGCCACTGTTATATATTTTTGGTCACCTATTATTGATTCTGCAACTCGGCGTGTCGGTATAGTGTACGAGTTTAGACCCTTT
>JAGDDD010000034.1 GCA_017958225.1 Alphaproteobacteria bacterium | reverse complement strand
CGCCTTTGAAGAGGCTTTGTCGCTATTAAAACAGGCCGGTTGGACAATACAAGAGGGGCGTTTGGTCAATCAGGACGGACAGCCTTTTGAGTTTGAGATTTTGTTAGACGCTTCGGGTGCGGCCGCCTGGGAACGCATTACTTTGCCTTTTATCAACAACCTGAAAAGAATTGGTATTCAAGCGCATATCAGAACGTTGGATATCCTGCAATACAAAACACGCCTGGAACAGTTTGATTATGATATGATTGTGACCATTTGGGGACAGTCGTTGTCGCCCGGTAATGAGCAGGCTTATTTTTGGGGATCACAGGCGGCGACACAAGAGGGTGGATATAACTTTGCCGGTATTCGGGAAGAGCGTGTGGATGCTTTGATTTCGCGTCTCATACAAGCACAAACACGCGAGGAATTGCGCACCGTTGTACATGTGTTGGATCGGGTCTTATTACAGGGCTATTATGTGATTTTGCACTGGTTTTCGCCTGTTCAACGCGTATTGTATTGGGATAAGTTCGGTATGCCGGAACAAGTGCCTTTGCAGGGTGTTTCTTTAATGACATGGTGGGCCAAATGATACGCTATATTTTAAAACGCCTGTTGTTGATCCCTTTAACGCTGTTTGGCATATTGTTGATTAACTTTGTGCTGATACAGTGTGCGCCGGGCGGGCCTGTGGAGCGCATTATGTTGCGTATGGATACCACCACCGCCACGATGTCCAGGATGGCCGGCGGGCAGGGTGATGCGGCCGGTTATGGTGTTTCCTCGAAATATCAGGGCGCGCAAGGAGTCAAAGAGGAACTTGTGGCGCAATTAAATCAGCGTTTTGGCTTTGATAAACCTGTGCACGAACGTTTCTTGGGTATGTTAAAGCAGTATTTGGTGTTTGACCTGGGCAAAAGTTTTTATCGGGATATTCGGGTGATAGACCTGATTAAAGAGAAAATGCCGGTATCTATCTCATTGGGTTTGTGGGGAACGTTGCTGATTTACCTTGTGGCGATTCCGTTAGGGATTTATAAAGCGCGCAAAGCAGGCTCTTTTGCGGATACCTTGTCCAGTTGGGCCTTGATTGTCGGGTATGCTATTCCGGCATTTCTGTTGGCTATTTTCCTGATTTTGATATTCGCGGGCGGTGCTTATTTTTCTTGGTTTCCTCTGCGTGGTTTGGTGTCTGATAACTGGGAGACGCTGACGTTGTGGGGTAGGGTAAAAGATTATTTCTGGCATATGGCTTTGCCCGTTACTTCCTTGGTTGTCGGCGGCTTTGCGGCACTGACCTTTTTGACAAAAAACTCGTTTTTAGAGGAAATGAAAAAGAATTATGTCTTGACCGCACGCGCCAAAGGCTTGACGGAAAAGCAGGTGCTGTATCGGCATGTCTTTAGAAATGCTATGTTGATTATTATTGCCGGCTTTCCTGCCGCTTTGATTGGCTTGTTGTTTGCCGGTTCTGTGCTGATAGAAGTGATTTTCTCGTTGGATGGTTTGGGCCTATTAGGCTATGAATCTGTCCTCAACCGCGATTATCCGGTCATTTTTGGGACATTGTATATATTTACTTTATTAGGGCTTGTGCTCAATTTAATCAGTGATTTGACATATCATTTGATTGATCCGCGCATTGATTTTGAAAGGAAAAAAATCTGATGAGCAGGTGGCAATACAGATGGGCACGTTTTAAGCAAAACAAGACCGCTTTGTGGGCTGTGTTTGTGTTGCTTTTTATCTGTATTTTATCTTTAAGTTCTACTTTTATTGCAAATGACAAGCCTTTGATTATTAAATATAAAAACGAGTTTTATTTTCCGATTTTTACCTCCTATACGGACCAACAGTTTGGCGGCTCTTTGCCGACGCAAGCCGACTATACCGATCCTTTTACCCAACAGGAAATTCGGCGTCATGGGTGGTATGTGATGCCACCTATTCCTTACAGTTATGATACCATTGATTTGCAAAGTGCGTTGCCGTCGCCGCAACCGCCTTCCTGGCGTCATTTCTTGGGAACGGATGATGTGGCACGGGATGTGTTGGCTCGCTTGCTGTATGGCTTGAGAATCTCACTTATTTTCGCTTTGGCCTTGACGGTTGTATCCTCGTTGATTGGTTTTATTGTTGGGGCTGTTCAAGGCTATTTTGGTGGTTATGTTGATTTGTGCTTGGGGCGTATTTTGGAAATCTGGGGCAGTTTGCCGCAACTGTTTATTTTAATCATTTTGGCCAGTCTGTTTGCGCCGGGCTTTTTTACCTTGCTTTTTGTTTTATGCCTGTTCGGTTGGACAAGCCTTGTGGGCGTAGTGCGTGCCGAGTTTTTGCGTGTGCGCAACTTTGAGTACGTGCGGGCGGCGCGGGCTTTGGGGGCTTCTCATATGCGGGTTATGGTTAAACACATCTTGCCCAATGCGCTTGTGTCGGCACTGACCTATATTCCCTTTATCTTTGCCGGCGCTATTGTCTCTTTGACCGCATTAGATTTCTTGGGCTTTGGTTTGCCGGCTGGCTCGGCGTCTTTGGGCGATTTGGTGCGGCAAGGCAAAGAAAACCTGCATGCTTTATGGATAGGCTTGACCGCCTTTTTTGCGCTAACTGTCGTGTTGTCCTGTTTATTATTTATCGGGGAAGGCGTCCGTGATGCCTTTGATCCCAGAAAGGACGAACAATGACTATTTTACAAGTTCGTCATTTAAATATTGCTTTTGGAGATCATACCGTTATCAGTGATGCTTCCTTTGAGGTCCGTCAGGGAGAGACGGTGGCTTTGTTGGGCGGCAGCGGGTCGGGCAAGTCTGTTACTGGTTTGGCGTTGATTGGCCTGTTAAAAGGTGCGCGCACAAGCGGAGAGATTTTATTCAAGGGGCAACCTTTGCCGCTGGCGGATGATAAGGCCATGTCGCGTCTTCGTGGGCGACATATCAGTTTTGTTTTTCAAGAGCCTATGACGGCTTTGAATCCCTTGCACACTATCGGCCGTCAAATTGCCGAGGTGCAACGGATTCACTTTGGCAAAAGCGATAAAAAACAAGTTTGTGAGTTGCTGTCTTTGGTCGGTTTGCGTCGGGCCAGCGAGCGTTTGAACGCTTATCCGCACGAATTGTCCGGTGGAGAGCGCCAGCGCGTTGTGTTGGCTATTGCTTTGGCAGCCCATCCGGATCTTTTAATCGCCGACGAGCCGACAACAGCACTGGATGTGACCTTACAGCAACAGATATTGGCTTTGTTAAAGCGCCTGCAAAAGAAATTAAACCTAACCATCATTTTAATTTCACACAACCCTGCGGTTGTTTATTCGTTGGCACAACGTTGCTATAAAATCGAAGGCGGAAAGATTATGCCCACCGCCTTGACAAAGCCGACGCCTTTATCTTGTCAGCACAGGGTAACGCAGGCGCCTTCTTTGATGCAAGTGAAAGATTTAAGCGTGTCTTATGGCCCATTTAAGGCTTTATCGCCAATTTGTTTTGATGTTCCGCAAGGGAAAACTTTGGCGATTGTCGGCGAAAGCGGGTCGGGTAAAACATCTTTGGGTTATGCCTTGACGCGTTTGGTGCCTTCGACCGGTCAGGTTTTTTGGAATAAAACCGATGTGATGGCCTTGTCGATCAAAGAGTTTAACAAGTTGCGTTCCGAAATACAGATTGTCTTTCAAGATCCGTTTTTGTCGTTGAATCCTCGCTTTTCTGTGGAACAAATCATTTGTGAGGGCTTGAAGATTCATAGACATTTACAGGGTGTGCCCTTGATGAAGGTGATACAGCAGGTGGGTCTGTCGGCTGATTTGCTTGCCCGTTATCCGCATGAATTGTCCGGGGGGCAAAGACAGCGCGTTGCCTTGGCACGAGCCTTGATCCTGCGGCCAAAACTATTGGTATTGGATGAACCGACCAGCGCGCTGGATGCGCAAAATTGTCAAATTGTTTTAGATTTATTGAAGAAATTACAGGACGAACTGCATTTGTCCTATGTGTTGATTTCTCACGATATGTCGGTTGTAGCGCAAATGGCGGATAAACTGATTGTGCTGAAAGACGGGTGTGTTGTGGAGCAGGGCGAGGCCTTCCACATTTTTGCACATCCCAAGCAGCCTTACACGAAAAAATTGTTACAAGCCGCTTTTTTTACTTGAAAATTACCTCACTTTGTCTTATAAGTAATAGCCATGACTGAAAAGATACATTATTACCCTCAATTAGAACCTAAACTTGATTTTCCGGCAATGGAGCAGAATCTGATTCGCTATTGGCAGGAAAACAAGACCTTTGAAAAATCTGTCCATAACCGCAAAGATGCGGATGAGTTCGTGTTCTATGACGGGCCTCCCTTTGCCAATGGTTTGCCGCACTATGGGCATATTTTTATATCCTATGTCAAGGATACGGTGGCTCGTTTCCAGACCATGATGGGCAAGCGTGTGGAACGGCGTTTGGGTTGGGATTGCCACGGGTTGCCGGCGGAAATGTCGGCCGAACAGCAGTTGGGCGTGTCCGGTCATAAAGCGATTGAGGCTTATGGTATCGACAAGTTTAATGCTTTTTGTCGTCAAGATGTGTTGAAATACACCAATGTGTTCCGCGATTTGTTTTTAAGAATTGGTCGCTGGGTTGATTTTGACAACGATTACAGAACGATGGATTTGCCTTTTATGGAGTCCGTTCTGCATAATTTCAAAGAATTATATGATAAAGGCCTGATTTATGAAGGCTATCGTGTTCAACCGTATTCTTGGGCGGCGCAAACGACCGTGTCTAACTTTGAGGTGGCTCAAAACTACCGCGATAAAACAGATACGGCGGTTACCGTTATGTTCAAGTTGGAAGACGGGCGCTATGTTCTGATTTGGACAACGACGCCCTGGACATTGCCGTCTAACCTGATGATTGCCGTGGGCGCAGATATGGACTATGCGGTCATGGAAGAAAACGGCACGCAATACATTTTGGCCGAGGCTTTGAAAGGCCGCTATAAACAGCAACTGCAAAATGCAACACAGGTCGGCACAATCAAAGGTGCTGATTTGGTGGGCTTGTCATATGAGCCGCTGTTCCCGTATTTTGCCCATCTGAAAGAGAAGGGCTGTTTCAAGATTTTGGCCGGTAACTTTGTTTCTACCGAAGACGGAACGGGCTTGGTGCATATTGCCCCCGGTTTCGGTGCTGAAGACTTTGATGCCTGTATGGCTATTTCTGCAGATTTTCCGGTCGCTTGTCCTGTGGATGAGGCCGGATGCTTTACCAGTGAAGTGCCTGATTATGTCGGCAAGCAGGTTTTTGAAACCAATGAGCCGATTATTGCGCGCTTGAAGCAGGAAGGCAAGTTGGTCAAAAAAGAGCAAATTACCCACAGTTATCCGTTCTGTTGGCGCACGGATACGCCTTTGATTTACAAAGCGATGTCTAGTTGGTTTGTGAAAGTTACCGATTTTAAAGACGAAATGTTACAAAACAATCACCAGATTCACTGGATTCCCGAAAATATCAAACAGGGGCGTTTTGGTAAAGGTTTAGAGACTGCGCCCGACTGGAACATTTCGCGTAATCGTTTTTGGGGAACACCATTGCCCGTATGGCAGTCTGATAATCCAGCTTTTCCCAGAACGGATGTGTTCGGCTCCGTGGCTGAAATTAAAGAAAAAACCGGTTTTGATGTTCAAGACTTGCACCGTCCTATGATTGACCAGGTTGTTTATCCCAACCCGGATGACCCCAGCGGTCAGACCATGATGCGACGCGTGCCTTATGTTTTTGACTGTTGGTTTGAGTCGGGATCTATGCCGGAAGGGCAGATTCACTACCCGTTTGACAAGAAAGATTGGTTTGCCGATCATTTCCCTGCCGATTTTATTGTCGAAGGTATCGACCAAACACGCGGTTGGTTCTATTCCTTGCACGTTTTGGGCACAGCATTACATCATAAGCCGGCTTATAAGACCTGTATGGCAACCGGTTTGCTGATGGGCGACAACGGACAGAAGCTGTCCAAAAAGTTAAAGAATTATCCCGATCCGTATAAGATTTTGAATACTTTTGGCTCGGATGCCTTGCGTTTGTGCTTGATTTCAAGCCAGGCGGTGAAGGCCGGTAACGCCTTTGTGGATGATAAAGAAATTGCCAAGACGGCGCGCAAGCTGTTGTTGCCGTTCTGGAACGCTTATTATTTCTTCTGCTTGTATGCCAATGCGGAAGGGGTTAAAGCGGAAGAGGCTTTTACATCCACAGATGTGTTAGATAAATACATTCTCGCCAAATTAAAGAAGTTGGTTGTCGGTTTGCGTCAGCAAATGCAAGATTATGATATCTCACGCGCATGCAGTGACTGCGCTGATTTCTTGGATATCTTGAACAACTGGTATATTCGGCGTTCTCGGGCGCGTTTCTGGGATGGCACAGATCAGGCCGCCTTTAACACGTTATATACCGTCTTGTTGTTCTTGTCGAAACTGATGGCGCCGTTGATGCCCTTTATTGCCGAGTTTGTCTATCAAGGTTTAACCCAAGGCGAATCGGTGCATTTGTTGGATTACCCTGTAGCGGACAACCTGATCGGTGATGACGAGTTAGTGGAAACCATGGATTTGGTCCGCGTTATTTGCTCAACCGCGAAATCGGTGCGTGAGGCCTATAAGTTGCGTAACCGCTTGCCTTTGGCGTCTATGCAGATTGCCGGTGTGCCCGAATCCAAGATTGCTCATCTGTTGGATATTATTCAAGACGAAATTAATGTTAAACAGATTTCTTGTGCGGAAGATTTGTCGGCTTTGGCCAGTCAATTCCTGTATGTGAAAACACCTTTGGTGGGCAAACGCTTAGGTGCGCATATGAAAGATATTCTGGCAGCGACCAAGGCTAATCAGTGGTCTTTGCAGGAAGATGGCACCTTATCCATCGCCGGACAAGTCCTGTTCCCCGAAGAGTTTGAGCTTCATTTGGAAATGAAGGAAGGGGTTACAGGTATGGCTCTGCCTGACAATACAGCGGTGATTCAGTTGGATACAACGGTTTATCCGGCGCTTGAACAGGAAGGTATTGCGCGTGACTTTGTGCGTTTGGTCCAACAGGCCCGCAAAAACGCCGGGTTGGATGTATCGGATCGCATTGAGCTGCGTTACGCATCGAACTTGCCCACGATTGATGAGGCGATTCGCGCTCACGAGGCCTATATTCTGGATCAGGTTTTGGCTCAACGCATCAGCCGAGTCGATACACTGGATGCACCGGAAGAAGAGTTGGGTGAGGGCTGGGTTCGTATCGGGGTCAGTGCCTTAAACTGATTTTTTAGTATCAAGCAATAAGCCTATGATATTTATAAGTTTTTTGCGCAATTTTTTGCGTTCTACAACGTCGTCTATCATACCATGTTGCATTAAATATTCCGACCGTTGAAAGCCGTCAGGTAACTTGGCGTGGATGGTTTGTTCTATCACGCGGGCACCGGCAAAGCCAATCAAGGCGCCGGGCTCGGCTAAGGCGACATCTCCCAACATGGCAAACGAGGCTGTCACACCACCCGTGGTCGGGTCAGAAAGCAGGGCAATATAAGGCAATCCCTTATCTTTAAGCTTTTGGAGAGCTAAAACGGTGCGGGGCATTTGCATCAAAGACAAAATACCTTCTTGCATGCGCGCTCCGCCGGATGCAGGCACAAGAATCAAGGCAGCCTCTTGTAAAATAGCCAATTCTACAGCGGTAATGATGGCTTCTCCCACTGCGGTGCCCATAGAGCCGCCCATAAAATCAAAATTAAACACGCCCACAACAGCGGGGTATTTACCAATCAGGCCGGTGGCCACCACAATGGCGTCCTCTTGTTTTGTGTCTTTTTCTGCCTTTTTCAGCCTGTCCGTATATTTCTTTAAATCTGTAAAATGCAGGGGATCAGTTTTGACTTTGGGCAGATGAATAGTTGTATATTTCCCGCCATCAAACAAAAGGCTAAAGCGTTGTTGCGGTGACAAGCGAAAATGATAATTGCAACCGGTGCACACAAAATAGGACTTTTCCAGTGATTTGTTGAAAATCATTTGTCCGCATTTGGGGCAGGTTGTCCACAAATGATCCGGGATATCCTTTGCGGAAATCGCCTTGTTCATTTTGGGGCGAACATAACTTGTCAGCCAATTCATGTTTTAATCCTAGGCTTTGTTGATTCGGCGGTTTAATTCTTTTCCGGCCGTAAAGAAGGGCACAGCCTTCGTTTGCATTTGGACTTTTTCCCCTGTTTTGGGGTTGTAAGCTGCGCGGGCCTTTCTGACATGCAAGGAAAAAACGCCAAAGCCCCGCAACTCAACACGATCTCCGGCCGCCAGGGCAGATGATATCTCATCAAAAATTACGGACACGATTCGTGCGGCATCTTTGGCTAGCAAATGCTTGTGTGTCGTGGCTAATTTAGCAATTAATTCGGCTCTTGTCATAACTGAAGTCCCTTCTTTTTAATAAAATCTTGTTTTATCAATGGCATGAAAGTCAAACAGTGTCAAGAAAAAATCTTGAAGATATCATCCGGCAAATGTGGTTTATTGGCGTCCCTACGGGGATTCGAACCCCGGTTATTGCCGTGAGAGGGCAGCGTCCTAGGCCTCTAGACGATAGGGACATGGCTACTCTTATATATGAAAAAAAACTTTTTGGCAAGTTAAAATTAAAAAAGACTTTTATTTTTATGATTTTTCGTATAAACTGTTCCACATAATCAGTTTTGATGCCATATGAAAGGAAACACAATGAAGTGGAAAAAGAAAGAGAAGAAGCAGGTCGAAGGCGGGTTAGATTTATCTTGGAAGCGCTATTTGTTGCCGCCTGTGCATGAACAGGGCGTATTATTTGCCGCTATCGCTTTGTTGGTGACGATTGTTGTGTTGTATTGGAGCCGCGGGCTGAACTTTTTTGGCTTAATTTGCTTGGCTCTGACTTTGGCGATTTACTATTTCTTCCGCAATCCGGCGCGTATCGTCCCACAGGGGAAGGGCATTATCGTGGCGCCGGCTGATGGTATCGTGAGCAACATTGTAACGCGTATTCCGCCCCGAGAAATGCAGTTGGGCTCAACGCCTTTAACACGTATCAGCATTTTTATGAGCGTCTTTAACGTGCATATCAATCGTGCGCCGATTGGTGGCACCATCAAACATATGCATTATACGCCGGGCAAGTTCTTAAATATTGCTGATAAAGACAACGAAGACAACGAACGCAACGAATATACCTTGGAAACGCCGGAAGGTGTGCAAATCGGGTTTATTCAGATTGCCGGGTTGATTGCGCGTCGTATTGTGCCGTTTGTTAAAGAAGGTTCCGTTTTGAAAACCGGAGAACGCTTTGGCTTGATCCGTTTTGGCAGCCGGGTCGATGTTTATTTGCCCAAAGATGTTGTTCCGCAGGTTATTGTCGGTCAGACTATGGTGGCCGGAGAAACAATCATTGCGCGCCTTGGCACGCAGCCCACACAATCTAATGGAGAAAGTATCTAATGACTAAAAAGAAAGCTAAAAAAACGCAATCTGTAAAAAAGAAAACCTCTGTGGCACAGAAGAAAGTTTCGGCTACAGAAGTGAAAACTGAAGTTAAAGCGCCTGTTAAAGTGGTCGTCAGCGCTGATAAAAAGACGAAACGGTCCTCGTTGAAAAATATGGCGGTCAATGGCTTGCGTAAAATCAGCATGCCTACCTTGAAAAAGGAAGTCAATCTCCGCCCTCTGTTGCCGAATTTCGTAACGATGTCGGCCTTGGCTTGTGGTCTTTCCTCAATCCAT
>JAGDDD010000033.1 GCA_017958225.1 Alphaproteobacteria bacterium | reverse complement strand
GCCTCGATGTCCTGGGCTTTGAAAAACTGCACCTCATCCACAAGTAAAATGTTAAAATCAAGGCCTTTAAAGGTATCCGGCGTGATAGAATCGACATAAAGAGCCTGATGCTTACCGGTCAAAACGCGACTGGAAATCGGCCCCCAACCGTGTTGTGCGCCCTCACGATCATCTATGGTGGGCTTGATAATCAGCGGCATAAAGCCGTTTTGCCGATATGCGTATTCGGTTTGCAGCAACGAGGTTGTCTTGCCGCCCCCCATCACGCTGTAATAAAAGAATAATTTCGCCATAGATCCTGCTTTCTTAAAGGGCTGTTACTGTTTCAGTTCGCTTAAATCGGCGTCCTGCTCGCCAACATAGGTAACGACGATTTCGGCATCTTCCGTGCCGGTGCTTTCCCCGTAATGCCAAGTGTTCACCAGCTCCACAATCGGATCGCCCGGCTTGAGCACTAACTTGTCGCCACTTTCCGATACAACGGTAAATTCACCCTTTGTCAGGTAGCCGACATTTAAAATCGGGTGCTTATGCATAGGCAACTTTTCTCCGACAGGGATGGTAATTCTCAACATGCTCACTTGGGGCTGTTCGATATGTAGTGCCTGAATCGGCTGATTGTTCCAATGCGTACGGGTTTGGATTAACTTTTCCGTTGTTGCCGCCCACACAGAGGATGAAGCCAACAGGCTTAAGACGACTAATAAAACAGATTTTTTCATGATAAACTCCTTTTAATTTATGAAGAAAGATTTTTATGTAAGATAACTTTATCGCCAGGTCTTGGGTTGTTAAACTGCCGCGCTGCCGACCCGCCACGCAAACACACTTCCACACAATGCGTGCCATGCCAACCGGATGAGCCAGGGGCAACAACCAAACTGCCATCCTGCGCCGAAAAAATACCGTCTCCGACGCAAGCACGCATAGACAGCCCGTTGATTTCCACCGCAGTGGTATCCGGCGTAATTGTTACATTGGTTTTGATATTGCCGTAACCGTCAATGGAGCAAATAATATTTTCCGGCACAGGCGGGACATGATCCACACGCTCGCCCAAGAATGCCCACTTTTCCAACGGTTTATCGGCATTTTCCGCCAAAGAGGCGACACACGGCGGGAACACATCACGCGAACGGAACTGCGAACCGTCAGACGCACATTTCACGCGATACACAGGCACACCTAAAAACGAGAAAGTATAGCCGCCATAAACGCCTATAACACGCACACCGTTGGGCAATTCGGCCACAGCCAAAAACTCTCCGGCATTGTTGGAACGCGGCGCCAACTCGTCTTTTCTGGGTGCTGTATTGTGATAAATAATATGCTTTTTGCCCAAGCGCGAATTGTGCGCTAATTGCGCCACGACAAAGCCTGTTTCTATGGTGTTAAACGGATTGACCGCCAGGTTTTTAACCACAGGAAAACTCATCCCGTGTTCCACAAACTCTTCCATCAGGCGACGATTGACTTCAGAGAAAGCCAAATCATCTACACCTGTCTTTTCGCCATAATCTGCAATAAAATCTATATAGAAAGTCATCGTTGTTTCCTTTATTTAAAAAAAGCACTTTTTGGGCTCAAAGTCAAGCAGATTTTGTCATACAGGCACAAAAAAAACGCCCACCCGAGCGGATAGGCGTTTTGATGAAAACAAAGGCTTATTGCACCAAGGAAGACATAACTTTGTCTTGCAAGTCCTTGACATCTTGCTTTGATTGTTCTGTCGCAGCCGCAGCGTTGTTCGACACTTTATCGACTGTTTCGGCAACCTGCGCTTTGATAGAGTCTGTATCCGGCAATTTTACCTCAGGTGCCGCCGCTTCCGGTTGAACTTCCGGCGCTTTGACTTCCGGCAATTTCACTTCGGGCATCTTCACTTCCGGTAATTTCACTTCCGGAGCCGTAACCGTCGGAGCTGTAACTTCCGGCGCTTTGATTTCGGGAACGGGCACTGCAAATTCAGCACTGGCCGACAAGGCAATACCACAAACTAACGTTAAAACGGATAATGTTTTCAGCATAAGAACCTCCTATAATTTGTCCGTAACTCATAATATATGCACGCCCTTGTGTGCTGTCAATAGTAAATTTGAGCCCTTGACATATTTTATGAAAAGCGTTAGTTTATAGGCAGGAGGCAATCATGACAACATTAAAGGCTGGAACGATTTTTATCAATGTTAAAACCGGCAAAATCGGTATGATCTATCGGTCAAAATATGGTGATTATACATTTCCCAAAGGACATTTAGAGGCAGGAGAAACTTTGCAAGAATGTGCCATTCGTGAAACAGCCGAAGAAACCAAACGTGATGTCGAACTGTTGTTGCCCAAAAGGCCTTACCTGATACAATACACCACCCCCAAGGGCGAAGTTTGCAAGACCTATATGTATCTGGCGAAAGATATAGACAAAAGCGACAATACAAGCTGGGACGCGCATGACCTTGTGTGGCTGACGCCGAAAGAAGTTGCCGACAAATTGACCTATGATAACCTGCGCCGAGCGTGGTTGAAAATGCGCCCTCGCCTGTCAAAATATTTCGCCTGCCGGGCAAAAACCGATTGACAAAAGGCACGATCTGTCCTAATATTCGGCCTATATTTGATACAAACGGAAAGAAATTAAAATGATAGATATTAAACTTATTCGTGAAAATCCCGACCTTGTGAAGGAAAACATCCGCAAAAAGTTCCAAGAGAGCAAATTAGCCCTGGTCGATGAGGTGCAGGCGTTGGACAAACAGCACCGCGAGTTGATTCAAAAGGCGGAAAACCTGCGCGCTGAACGCACACGCTTGTCCAAACAGATTGGCGCGTTGGTGGCTCAAGGCAAAAAGGATGAAATCGAGCAAATCAAGCAACAAAGCACGCAAATTGGCGAAGAAATCGTGCGCTTGGAAGGCCAACAAGAGGAGATCCGCCAGCAAATCCATGAACGCATGATGCTGATTCCGAACATTATTGACGAAACGGTGCCTGTGGGCAAAGACGACAGCGAAAATGTGGAACTGGAACGCTTTGGCGAGCCTGTTGTGCCACCCTTTGAGATTCCCTATCACATTGACATTATGGAAGCGTTTGCCGGCATTGACCTGGATTCTGCGCGGCGGGTCGCGGGCAACGGCTTTTATTATCTGCGCGGAGCGATAGCGCGCCTACACTCGGCTGTGTTGAGTTATGCGCGTGATTTCATGATAGAGCGCGGTTTTGAATACTTTGTGCCGCCCTTTATGATTCGCGGTCAGGTCGTGGATGGCGTGATGAGCTTTGCCGAAATGGACGCCATGATGTATAAGATTGAAGGCGAGGACCTGTATCTGATTGGCACCAGCGAACATTCTATGATCGGTAAGTTCATCGATCAGATTATTCCGGCGCAAGAGTTGCCCTATTGCCTGACCAGTTATTCGCCGTGCTTTAGAAAGGAAAAAGGCGCACACGGGCTGGAAGAACGCGGCGTATATCGTATTCACCAGTTTGAAAAACAGGAAATGATTGTGGTGTGCAAGCCCGAGGAAAGCAAGCAGTGGTATGACAAATTGTGGAAGAACACCGTAGATTTCTTCCGCTCGCTGGATATTCCTGTGCGCACCTTGGAGTGCTGTTCGGGCGATTTAGCGGATCTAAAGGTCAAATCATGCGATGTCGAGGCTTGGTCACCGCGACAAAAGAAATATTTTGAGGTCGGCTCCTGCTCTAACCTGGGCGATGCACAGGCTCGCCGCTTGAAGATTCGCGTGGATGATAAGGGGAAAAAGTATTTCCCGCACACGTTGAATAATACGGTCGTAGCGACCCCGCGTATGCTGATTGCGTTTATAGAAAATAATTTGCAGGAAGACGGGCGGATTTTGATCCCGAAGGCGTTGCAACCGTATATGGGCGGACAGACGGAGATTGCGCCGAAAAAGGCGTAAAACACGCATATTTCCTATCGCTTTTTGTGAAAGATGGGGCTTATTCTATCGAAATAGGCCCTTCCCTCTATAAAAATCTAGCCCTTTTCCCCGTTTCGCAGAGCCTGCCTCTACAATCAAGGTTGTTTTAGACAAAAAAGGTTAATTTTGTCTAATGATCGCTTGAAGGATGGGAGTGAAGGTTTCCAAGATAGGAAAAAGATGCCATCCCGCCTCTCTCTTGAAGGATGGGATGGAAGGCTATTATCCTGTTCTATTAAAGCACCCTGCTCAGCGGGGAGAACGGGTTAAATACCTTCGTTGCCGCCGTTGAGTTTTCTGCGGTCGAAAGATGGATTGCGAATAACACGAACTCTCGACCCAGTCTGAGCCGCATTTTCGCCGGATGGCTGATCGTTCGATTGTCCAACGGGTGGCTTGCTTGCACCGGCTCCGGATGAGTTCACGGTTATCGAATCAGCGGGCACTTGGGTAGAACGAACAACGACACGCACACCGGCAGAGCGATTTAATTCATCCAACATCTTTTGCGTATGTTCATCAACAGCAACCCCCGGCCGCACAGCATACTCCGGTGCCGGCTCATTATGAACCGAGGTTGTTCCCGATTTCAAATAATCCTTATACCAATCAGCATATCCGTCTGTTTTCTGTTTGGTAATCGTTTGGGTGGAACCTTTCCACACGTCGTTTTTAAATGTGGCTGTATATTGATTGTCATATACTGTTTTCCCCGTACGAGTGATATCATTTTCATATGTTGCTCGAATCTGCTCATTAACATACACATGATCCGCATCTGTCGTAATAAGAATATCACACTCCCTTAACAAAGATGATGGCGCGTTAATGACATATCCATAATATTGATCCAGGTAACCTGATTGACGAATGGTGCGCTTGATGACGGCCTCGGTATCTGAAATAATGTTGGTTGTGGCTGTTTCCTCTGTGCCATAAAATTGCATATCAAACGATTCCATATTTCTTTGAAACGAGTTATCCACGACATACGGCGCAGTCGGCCTGGCATTTCTGCCTTTGGCTTTATCCCGAAACGAGGTTTGTGTTATGTCAGAAATCGCAGCATCATCCGTTTTCCAACCGGTTAAATTGTAATTTCTGTTCATATTTTTCTTTTCTTTATGATCATCATAGACCACAGTCATTTTTTCTTTATGATTTTCCGCCATGGTGCCTTCTGTCCGGCTTTCGGTATGATCATACCATTGCTTTGCCCTCCAGGGGAAAGACGGACAAGAAACGACATAAAGATAAGATTGCGAATACGAACCATCCGATTCTTCTTGATACTTTTCTTTCTTGACTTTACCCCTATAATACCCCACTGTAGCTTTTTCTAACTCTTCGACTGTTTTGCGAGGTTGCCCCGACCAAAAACCATTACTGAGCACCTCATGCACGGTGATGCCCAGGGCTTCACTGGCTATCAAAAGGGCACCCAAGGCCACAGAATATAACCACTTTTTATTTGCCATCGTCATACACCTCACTACCAGCTATGTATTTCGCCACCAAATCAGAGACTTCCTTCCAGGCGTCGTCGCAGATTTCTGGCGTGGCTCCACAGTCGTATCTTGCCTTGTCGAACTTGTCAACAATATTAACCCCCTCACCGCTGGCGCCTGTATCACAAGAAGGACCATTGCTATACCACTGGTCAAACAGCGCCGGTTTTACAGTCTGTTGATAGCAACTCGAGGCACAGTCATCTAATTTTATATCCTTGCATTTATTCCAGTTTGTAGAACATGCTTTCAACTGTTTCAACTTGTCCTTCAAACAAGCTTTGGCTCCGGTTTTGTTCGTTCCATTAGCACATCCATCTATAAAAGACCGTTTCAATTCATTGAAACACCGGCTCATCACTCTACAGGTTGAGCTAGGGCCTCTGATGTACTGAATGCCTTTCAGGAAAATGTCATTCGGGTTACAGAGCGTATTTGCACATGTATTATCCGTTGAGTCGTCATCATCCCCTGCATCAGCACAACAGCCGTTATAGACCGTCGTTACGCACAATGGAACAATTGCACCAGTTTCTTTCTCGCATGCCTTGACAATATCTTTAGGTTCAGCATCTTTCGGGTTAGATGGCAGACAAACCTCTTGTGCCACATGCTTATCGCTATACTGGTTCCATTTATTGCCCGTGTCATCTTTAACAAATGTCTTTAAGGCGCGTTTCGTCGCCTTTTTGATGTTGCAATAAGCATCCAATGTGTCAATACCGGACGTATATTGGTCTGCAGAAGTCAGCATCATACCATTTAATACAGCACCACAAACATTAGCTGCCGCTATGTTGTCTGCTACCGTAGCGGTGGGAGCGGCAACCAGAGCAATACCCTTTCTAAAATTCTTAGACGTGTATAAAGTGGCTGGTTTTTTCGCTTTAAAACAGCCCTCTAGGGTATGCCCTTGTTCACATGTAGGATTGCCGGCATCATCTCTGACATTGTCATAATAGTAGAAGGTATAAGATTGGAAATTTTCCAAATTGCGGCACATAGTCACGATATGCTTATTTTTGAAATACTCCTCTGCTGTCTGGCCAGGACACGTAAAGTGCCCATTCCCAAACGATTGATTCGAGCAAAGGTTGGTGTTATACGATCCCCAATCTGGTAAGTATTCTCCAGAATTACAAGTGCATTTCGGAGTGCCCTTAACCGGCGTGTCATTCACCTTGTAAGTTCCTGCTACAGGCGTCAAACCCGACAAAGTGGCAGTGCCAAAGCAACCGCAAAGGCCGTTAGCCGGATCAACACAACCGATGTATTCCTCGTAGCCGGTGAGGTTGCTGAACACGCCGGCATAACCTGGGCCACCTTTAAAGCAGGTATCCTCCGCCGCCGATGTCCGCGTGCATGTTAGTGTTGAAGGCATTGACAAATCACGACAAGATATGCGTAATTCAACCGCTATCTTAGCCGAACCTGTGAAATACTCCACATATTTAAATTGATTGGCTCCACACTCTTGCTTACTGCCACATAATTTAAACCTCACCCCTTGATCAAATTCGCCAGCGAATTCCTTTCCCACAACAAGAACATTTGGTTTCAACACTTCCGACCGGTATTCTGCAAACTTTTCATCACATGTTTTACCACCCTTGAATCCAGGGGCCATGAGTGGACTGTTCCACCAGTCACAAAAACTTTCTTTGATATCGTCATAGGTTGTTTTTGTCAGCCAACTGTCAGGTACCTGAATAATTTTTGTCTTTACTCCATTTATCAGTATAGTCTTTTCATTGACTATTGAAGTCCACTCTTGATCGTTTGGATACCTCCAATCAGTCGTCGTACCATCTGCGGCATCAATAGAATAGCAGGACTTATAATCCCCACAATCCTCATCTTTATTACAAACAACACATAGCTGTGTTCTTTCAAATTTGCTTTTCAAGAGTTTACTGTCGCGTAAAGCATCTGTATCAATCGTCGTTTCGTTTGACCAACGAAGAGCAGCAAAATCGTCATTAAACAGCAACGGATATCCGTTCGCATCTCCCTCACAAGTTGCCTGACATATTTTGTTTTCTTCCGACCATTTCAAGCCAGGAACAGAACATGTACACTCTTTCTTTGTTCTATCATAGAAAATAGATCCCCACACATAGTCTATATAGTGCCTGTCTGTATAGTTTTTTACCGGGCAATAGACGCAATCCGAAAAATCGGAAATCATATCAGACCCCGGATAGTAACCAGCCTTTTCTAGACAATGACATGTATTATCGCTTGTGTTAAAATACACCTTACAACCAGTATAATAGGCATGGGTCAATT
>JAGDDD010000032.1 GCA_017958225.1 Alphaproteobacteria bacterium | reverse complement strand
TCGTCTTAAGCTTGGGAAGCTTCCGCTCTACCATTGAGCTACACCCGCATGCTTTCTTTATACCCGATTTAGAAAGAAAAATCAATCAAATTATCGGCGATATCGTTGGACATTTTCTCATTGACCAGGCTTTCCATTTCGTCCAGCATATCGGCCCACAAGGCTTTCGTTTCGTTGACACTGGCTTTTTGCGGTAACGTGCGCATGACAAAGCCCTGCGTCGTCGTCTCAAACGGCATAAAGCCTTTTTTGTCCGTCAGCTGCAGGCGCACCTTCCACGTCAGCGTATATTTATAATTATCATATTGCCAAGGCCATTTTTGCGGGTCATCTTCGCGGGTCATCGACGCCTCTTCAATCACAAAACGCGCGGTCAGGTCCCGCACCTGATTCGTGCGCAAACGAATATAGGCCCAATTATACAGCGCCTTTTCCGGCGATTGCGGCATACGATGTTCTATGTGGGGCAACGTGGACGATTGTTCCACCAAGGATTCCATTTCCAAACGCGACGCCGGCAAGACCAAAGCACCTTGCGCGCCATAATCTTTGATACGCGCGGTCGGGGTATATTTAGGCATACAGCCCAACAAAAAGACCAAACACAAAACAAGCCATTTTTTCATTTGCTTTTATCCTTTTTGCTTTATAATAAGATTTTGTGAGGCACAAGTCAATGAGGAAGATAACACAACAACGTTTAGAAAATATCGCCCTGTTTTACCTGGAACGTTATGAAAGTTCGCAGGCGCGCTTAAAACAGGTCCTGTTGCGGCGTGTAGCGCGGGCACGCAAAGAAGGTGCCGACCTGCCCGATGATGTGCCTGTGTGGATCAACGAAGTGTGTGCCAAAATGGTGCGGTTAGGCTATGTCAATGATACGCGCTATGCGGAAAATGCTTGGCGCACCTATAGCGCGGCGGGCAAGTCTGTGCGTTGGATCGTGGGCAAATTAAAACAGGCCGGCATAGCAGAAGACATTATTGCGCAATGTATGGACGATGACAGATCTGTGTTGGATGCGCAAGCGGCCGCCTTGTTGGTTGCCAAGAAAAAGTTAGGCAAATACCGCCCGCAAGATCAGCAAAAAGCCTATGCGCAAAAAGATTTAGCCCGCTTGGCGCGCGCCGGATTTTCTTATGAAATAGCTCAAAAAGCGCTGTGGTCGGACGACTAACCGTCTTCCTGTTGCAACAAAACTGTTACGCCGATACCTATCACAATCAGCGAGGGAGCAAAGGCCGCCAAGAACAACGGCAACGCGCCTGATACGCCCAGCGCATTAGTCAGTTTTGTCAAAAAGAACAGCACGAAACTGAAAAAGAACGCCAAAGTTGTTTTATACAACGCCCCGCCCTGTCGTTGATTGGTATTCAAGCCGAAGATGGCCGCAATCAGCACCATAGCGACGAAATAAAACACACCGGCAAACAGGGTATAATAGTGCATTTTATGGCGTGTAGATGAAAAGCCGGCAAACTCTAACTGATGAATAAAGCGCGGCATGCGCCAAAAGGAAATCTCTTCCGGCTCGTTAAACGTGCTCAAAATATCTTTGATAGAAAAATTGATCGGCATCTGATAGGACGCCAACGCGCGTTTGCCTTCTGCATCCGAATAAGCAAAACCGCTGGTCAAAGACAACTGGTTATCGGCCAACACACCGTAACTCATTTCAATTTGTTGCTCTAAATCTTCTGTTTCATTGATTTGTAAAACCAGCACATCCTGCAAAAACAAGGCCTGTCCGTTTTGTCGCACGCTATCCGCATGAATAACAAAGGTGTCGTGGCCTTGCTTTTCACGCACCCACAAGCCTTTGTCCGTCCATGAAAAAGCCGGTGCATGACGGAAAGTTTCGGCCGACTCTGTCTGATACTTTCTATACATAATCGCCGAGAACGGGTTAAACAAGGTCATATTGCCGATGCCAATCAGCACCGTCACAACGATAATCGGCAAAATAATGTTCCACACGGACAAGCCAGCGGCGCGCGCAATGACCAGCTCTTGTGTCTTGCTCAAGCGATAAAAAGTCACCAACGCGGCAATCAAAATGGCAAACGGCAAAATAATCGGCATCAACTGCGGCAATTTCAAAAAGGCCAACTGAAAAATATCCAGAAAGGTCACATACGTGCGGGATGCGGCATGTCGCAGCAAGTCAATCGAATCAAACAACAAAATCAAGGCCTGCAGGGCGCCCAACGCTGCCACAAAAGCCAAAATAAAGTTTTTGATTAAATACCGACTAAATAATGATGGTATAACAGACATTGTCAATCCTTTACCGCCTAGCATAACGAATTTACGAATAAAAGGCAAGCGCTTTATAAATTATCTTGCCAAGCGAAACGCTTTCGGTTATTGTAAAAAAAAGAACAGGCGGGAAGCGGTTATGCAGATACACGAATTTCAAGTAAAACGCATTTTTCAAGACTTTGATATCCCTATTTTAAAGGGAGCCGTTGCCTATACCCCGACCGAAGCCGAACGTTGCGCGCAAAGCATCGGGGGCGAGGCGTGGTATGTCAAAGCGCAAGTGTATTCTTCCTCACGTGCCGAAGGTCATTTTATTGAAGAGCAAGCCGGCAAAGGTGGCGGCATTCGCTTGGCGACCTCGCCTCAAGCGGTGTTGATGCAGGCCGGCAAAATGTTGCTCAATCACCTGGTTACGCCCACCACCGGCGCACAAGAATTAGAAGTCAAAAAAGTGTATATTGAAGAGGCAGCGCAAGTCCAACAGGCCTTTCAATTTACAATTCGCATCAGTTTTACCGAACAAAAAATTGTGCTGTTGGGCTCGGCTTTGACCGAAAAAGGCGAAGTGAAAGGCACAACCTACAGCGTTGATTTACACTTGGAAAAGCCTCTGCCGCGCCTATGGACCATGTCGTTTTTGATGCGTTTGGGTGTGCCCAAAAAGATGCTGATGCGCGCTTTCCGTATCTTGCAAGCACTGTTTGCTGTTTTCAAAAAATATTCGGCCTTTGAAGTTCGTTTGGAGCCTTTGGCGATTACGCAAAACAATAAATGGGTTGCCATGGGTGGCACCATCAAGTTTGACCCGGATGCTGTGCCGGCCGACAAAGAAATCGAAAGCCTGCGTGATATGGACGAGGAAAGTTCCACACAACGCCACGCCCGACAAAATAATTTCCGCTATATCAAATTACAAGGCAATATCGGTTGCCTGATCAACGGGTCCGGCCTGGGCATGGCGACTTTGGATCTTATTCACCGATACGAAGGAAAACCCGCCTGCCTGTTGGATGTCGGTGCGACCTCCACCAAAGAAGGTATTACCTATGCTTTCAAGGAAATGTTATCCGAGCCGGATATTGAGGGGATACTCATCAACATTTTTGGTGCCAGTGCACGTTGTGATACCATTGCCGAAGCCTTGGTGTCCGCCGCTCAAGAAATCAGTGTCGGCATGCCGATTGTTGTGCGTATGGACGGAACAAACGCGCAAATCGGTTGTCGTATTTTGTTTGAATCGGGCTTGCCCTTCGTGGTCAAAAACTCTATGGATGAAGCGGTAGCTTGTATTGTTCAATCTGTGCGGGAGATTGCCTGATGAGTATTTTAGTCAACAAAAATACGCGCGTTTTATGCCAAGGCATCATGTCTACCGACGGATTGCGCTATACAGAACAAGCCATTGCCTATGGCACGTTGATTGTCGGCGGTGTTGCTCCTGATCATGGCGGAGAAACCCTGTTGGGTGTGCCTTTGTTTAATTCGGTCAAAGAGGCGGTCCGGAAAACCAAGCCGCAAGCCAGCGTCATTTTTGCGCAAGCGCAATCGGCCTATGACGAAATCTATGCTGCTATCAAGGCGAAAATACCGCTGATTATTTGCACGACAGAACGTATGCCTGTCCATGATATGTTCAAGTTGTTGCCCTTGTTGAAAAAGTCATCATCCCGCCTCATCGGTCCGGCCTCGCCCGGTCTGGTCACGGCGGAAGAGTGTATGCTCGGCACCATGCCGGCGCACTTATTCCCTGCGGGTAATGTGGGTATTATCACGCGTTCCGGCTCTTTGTTATATGAAGCCATACAGCAATTATCGCGCAAAGGCTTGGGGGTATCATCATGCGTTGCCTTGGGCGCTTACCCTGTGTTAGGCACCAACTATACGGATATTTTTGACCTGTTCCAAAAAGATGTGCATACCGACGCTATTTTGCTGATTGGCGAAATCGGTGGCGACTTTGAAATTAAAATGGCCCAATCTTACAAGCGCCGCACAAAGAAAAAACCTTTAATCACTTATATTGCCGGACGGCAAGTGCCCTCGCAAACCTATATGGGCAACATCGGCGCCATTGTCATCCATCCAACGGACAGCGCCGCCTATAAACTCGACAAATTAAAACAAGCGGGAGCTGTTATCGTTGAATCGCCGGCCGATATAGGCAAAACCGTCCATAAAGTCTTAACGCCGCGGAGAAAATAATGTCTGATTTATGGCCCAGCCTTTATACACGTATCAGCCACGATTTATCGGGGTTGGCGGGCTCTGTTTTCAACGGCACGGAACTTTTAATGGATGATTCTTCTGCCGATGTCGTAATGATGTTGCAAAATGCGACCGGCCATTTGGTGGCGCGCTTGCAATTTTTCCGTCAAACCTTTGGCCTGCAAAATCGTTTGGATAAAGATACCACCGCCGCCTATTTAAACACACTCAACGTCCCTGTGCAATTAGAGGGCACGTGCGAGAGTGCTTTGGAGCGTGTTGTATGTATGGTGTTGGCCGATTCTTTGCCCAAAGGAGGCGTAATTCGTCGGCAAGGCGATACTCTGACCGCCGAGGGTGCTACTGTTAAAACCGACTTTGTTCCCTTGTTACAGACGGGCAAAGGCGAAATATCTGCGCAAAATGCAGCGGCGTTATATGCCTATGAGTTGGCAAACCAGCAACAAGTGCGCCTTGTTGTGCAAACCACGGCTTCTTCAATCCGTGTGTCGTTGAAAAGTTAAATCTTTTTCTCGTTGGGATCAATCAACAGGTAACCACGGCCCCAAATCGTGCCGATATAGTCTTGTCCGCCCGTCGCATCTGCCAATTTCTTGCGCAGTTTGCAGATAAAGACGTCAATAATCTTTAACTCGGGCTCATCCATACCGCCATACAGGTGGTTGAGGAACTGTTCCTTGCTCAAGGTTGTGCCTTTGCGCAACGCTAATAATTCCAAGATGGCAAACTCTTTGCCGGTTAAATGGATAGGCTTACCATTGGCGGAAACCGTTTTAGACGCCAGGTCAATTTCCAATGCGCCAATGCGAATCACCGAGCTGGCGTGCCCTTGCGAACGACGCACAATAGCGCGAATCCGCGCAATCAGTTCAGAACTCGCAAACGGTTTTGTCAAATAATCGTCAGCGCCGCTGTTAAAGCCTTTGACCTTGTTATCCGGCGTGTTCAGACCGGAAAGAATCAAAATAGGAGTCGTATTTTTCAAGGTGCGCAAACGTCTAATCACTTCGAATCCGTCAATATCCGGCAACCAAACGTCCAACACGATGATATCATAATCATACAGTTTGCACATTTCGACGCCGTCTTCGCCCATATTTTCCACATCCACGACCATACCTTCTTTGGTAAGAATCATGCGGATGTTATTGGCCATGATTTTGTCATCTTCAACGACTAAAACTCTCATAAAACGCTCCCTGTCTATGATTTCTAAGCAATTAACGAGATATTAACCTTTTTTAAAACAAAGCGCAAGCAAAAAAATACAACCTGATAAAAAAAATGTAAAAAGACTTGACTTTTCGCGGATGGTTCGTATAATGACTTATCTTTAATGATAAATAGGAAGGGTTACTCAAATGGCAAAACCGACAACAATACAGATTAAACTTGAAGCCACCGACGGATCGGGACATTTTTATATCGCGAAGAAAAATCCGCGCACAAAACCCGCAAAGATGGAAGTGAACAAGTATAATCCCAAAACACGTAAGCACACCAAATACGTTGAAAAGAAAATGAAATAAGCTCTCAGCCGAGGGCTTTTTTCTTGCAATAGGCGCTGATGGCGCCTATATATCTATATATCACAGTAGGGAGGTATTTATGAAAACGTCATCTGTTGCTCATACCACGCGCGTATCCGTCAATGTGCAATTGCGCGAATATTTTATTAAAGTGTATCGCTTTATGTCGCTGGGCCTTATCCTGTCCGCCGTTTGCGCGTTCTTGGGCGCCCATCCACCCGTCTTGGGTTGGCTGTATTCCACCAATGTAGAAGGTATGCACACACTTTCCCTGCTCGGCTGGATTGTCTTGTTAGCCCCCTTTGTCTTGGTATTTAAGTTACATTCTGATGTTAAAAACTTACACTATTCGAAAGCCATTTGGACATTTGGCATCTTTTCGGCGTTAATGGGTCTCAGCCTGTCGTCGATATTCTTAGTTTATGCTCCGGGCACCATTTTCACCACCTTCCTTATTTGCGCGATTATGTTCGGCTCGTTGAGCATTTACGGCCAAACAACGCAGCGAGATTTAACATCCATAGGCTCTATCTTGGGCATGGGCGTTTGGGGCTTGCTGATTGCCATTGTCGTCAATATATTTATGCACAGTGCAGCCTTGGACTTTGCGATTTCCCTTGTCGGTGTCGGCATCTTCACAGGCCTTATTGTCTATGATACGCAGCGTATTCGCCATTTATATGAGCGCTCCACTTCAACGCAAGCGCTCGATTCTGTGGCGGTGATTGCGGCCCTGACTTTGTATCTGGACTTTGTCAATCTGTTCTTGTTCCTGTTGCGCCTGTTTGCACGCCAGAGAAGATAATTCAGCTCGCTGCATTTTTTTGCTTGACTTTCATTTAGGAAGCGTTATTATACAAGAAAGGTGAGAGATCATTGCGATTCTCACTGTCGGCTCGCCACTTATGGGAGCATCATTTGTTGCTTAAAGAAAGGACAAAGATTATGACAACCGCTTATACATTGACCCCTGTTTTACAGGAACGTTCTCTTTCAGTTTATTTGCGCGAAATCGCACAGTTTCCGATGTTAGATGCGGATACAGAGTATATGTTGGCCAAACGTTATGCTCAATATCACGATGTCGAGGCCGCGCACACTCTGACCACATCTCATTTGCGTTTAGCCGCAAAAATTGCCCTCTCCTATCGCCATTACGGTTTGCCTTTGGCTGATTTAATATCCGAAGCCAATATCGGTTTGATGCAAGCCATTAAAAAGTTTGACCCGGATAAAGGTTTCCGCTTATCCACCTATGCGATTTGGTGGATTAAAGCCGCCATTTCCGACTTTATTTTGAAATCTTGGTCCTTGGTGAAAATCGGCACGATTGCCACGCAAAAGCGCCTGTTTTACAACTTAAACAAGATTAAAGCCAAATTAGGTCTATATCAAAACACGTCTTTGGACACGGAATCGGTCCAAAAGATTGCCTCGCAACTCAATGTGTCGGAACAGGAAGTGTGGGATATGGACCAGCGCTTGCATGGCGATACCTCGCTCAACGAGACCGCTTTTGACGACAACCCCACGGAAAAGCAAGCCTTGTTGGCTGATACATCCTTAAATCTGGAAGATTCGCTGATTGAAAAACAGGAAGCCAACCTGCAAAACAGTCAATTAAAGGCCGCCATTGCGACTTTGTCGGAACGCGAACAACAAATCGTTGCGGCGCGCTTTCTGCAGGAAAACCCTGTCACTTTGGAAGAGTTGGGCGAACGTTTCAATATCAGCCGCGAACGCGTGCGCCAAATTGAAGCCAAAGCTTTTCAAAAATTATCCAAATTATTGAAGAATCAATAAGGATACAAGTCCGGCAATTTTCTGCGCCTGTGCATGATGAAAAAGCACAGCAAGCCGACGCCGGCGCATAGCATAACGCCCACACAAAAACCACCGAAAAACCACAACCAACTGTTTTCTTCGGCATAGGCGGACACAACGGGCGCAGAAGCCACAATTTCTGCGGGTGGCGTCTCTTGTGTCACGGGTGGCAACGTGCCCTGCACTAACCATGTGCGCGCCTGTGTAGAGACCACCTGCGCTTTTTGCGTATTGACATCAAACCAGGGAACAGACACGGGCGGAATCGTCAATTCTCCGTTTTGAATAGGCACCAAAACAAAAGTTTTTTCCAACAGGCTGACCAACCCGTCTTTGTTATAAGACAATGTTTTTTGCGCTTCGCCCGGATAAACCTTAAAGCCTTTGATGTCTGGCAATTGAATATCCGGCAGTTGATGCGGCATCACGCCTTGCGCCGTCAAAACGACCTTTTGCACAATATTTTCGCCCACTTGCGCCACCGTTGCATTGGGGGTAAAAGTTTGTCGCAATTTAACAGCCGTTGACGGCAACCACCAACCTTGATAAGACACCGGCTGTGGCAAAACTTCCAATGTTATCGGCTCGGCTTTCAAAGTAATTTCACGTTGCCGATCCAAAAAACCGCGATAGAACACATCATCCGGCATACCGAACACAGACAGCAAATTGCGCCGCGCCGGCTGGGTTGTTTTGTCCTGAATATAGCCCTGAAAGCGCGCCGGCGTTACTTTCACCGCTCCTGCTTTGGGCGCAAACAACACATACTTTTGCTCATAGACCTGATACCACTTCCCGTCTTTTGTTTCGGATGAGGCAACAGGATCGCCAATTTTTTGGACTTCACCACCTTCAATCAAAGGGGCAATAAACTCGCCGTCAGACAAGCCGGCTTTATCATACACACGCACGGTATAGGTCACGCCCTGCCCGGCATAAACTTGCTTTTTATCGGTTTGAGCCGTAATCAAAACCGGCGCTTCTTTGCTGTCGGCGGGTTGCACGGAAATCACCACTGGTTGCGTCGTTTCACCACCCCAAGTCAAAGAGGGCACTTGCACTTCCCCGCGACTCAACGGCGTTAAAGGCATAATAAACTGATAGCGTGTTTGTTGTTGCCCGTTGATAATCTGGGCTTGCTCGGCATACATTTGTCCGCCGATATTAAAATCTTGAAGCAAAGGTGTCCAATCCGGCGCACTTTCCTGGCGCGTATCCGACGAAATAGTCAATTCCACCGACTCCCCTTCTTGAACGGTCAAAGGCCGAACAGATACTTGGACCGCCGCTTGCACCGCCACGGAAAACAGACACATCAAAGCCCCGATTATATACTTCATAAAGCCTCCTCAGCCTGTTTGCGCAGGCGATATCTTAACAGTCCGCTGACATCCGGTTCGATTTTACCCAACCATTGCAGTTGCTGTTGCTTTTCAAAATTATCTTGGGCAGGCGTCTGGCTCTCATCGGTTGAAGGTGCTGCCTGTTGCTGTTCTGGCGATTGCCCTGCCTCTTGTTGCGTCTCCTGTTGAGCATTACCACCCTGCTGTTCTTTATTGTCTGCACCCTGGTCAGAGGGTTGTTGTTCGGATGAGCCCTGTTGTTCGTTTTCGCCCTTCTGTTCATCCGTCGATTGTTGTCCATTTTGCGATTGTTGCTCATCTGCAGACGATGGCGAATTACCCTGTTGATCCTTATTGTCGGACGAAGGCTCCTGTTGCTCGCCTGACTGTTGCTCACCCGACTGTTGCTGCGGCTGTTGCTGTAAAAGTTGCTTGAGATAATCGCGATTAAACCGCGCATCTTCATTGTCAGGATGCAGGGCCAACTCTTGCTCATACAAGTCTATGGCTCCCGGGAAATCATGCTGCATGGCGCGCGCATTGGCTTGGTTATATAAATCATTGGCCGAAGCAAAAAATTGTTCGGCTTTTTCAAAATCTTTGCGCCGATAGGCCCGCACCCCTTGCTTTTGCAGGGCATAGACTTCTTGCTCCTGGCGCATAAACCAAGCTGCCTGCGACGGCGTAGATAGCGCCATGAACAACAGACACCACAAAACACCGCGCCTGAACAAAACTGCCGCAAAAGGCAGGGCCAGCAGCACCAGCCACACACCGACATCCTGATAATTTTCCCAAGGATGTTGCGTGCGCTCCATCTCGCCCGTTTTTTGTTCTATTTTCGCTAAATCACGGTTATCCAACACGCTTTTTTGATAAAAACCAATCTTGCCGAGCCGGCGCGCATCCAAGGATACCTGATAAGGAACGCCCTTGCTGTCCTTCCAAAAATCTTTTTGCCAAGACACAGGATGTGGCGCACTTTCGCCAAAGCCTAAAATAGTAATCGGATAGGTTATTTTTTGTGCCGCTTTTTCCAACGCCGGCATATCCACGATACCCGCAGTCAATAACAAAATCTGCCCTTGCGTATAGCCGGCCTGTTGCAACAATTCTTCGGCGCGTTGCAAGCCTTTTTCCGGCGCACTACCCGTCAAAGGCGCCACTGTTGAATCCACCGTCGGCAACACCTGTTGAATAATCGCTTTATCCGGCGTAATCGGCACAACCGTATAAGCCTGCGCATCCGAAATGACAAAGCCCACATCGGCTTGCGTTGTTTTCACAAAATCAAACAACTTAAACCGCGCCTCGTTGAGCAAAGACTCCGTCATGGCCGGCGACATATCCAACACCGCCACGACCGCCTTCTTTTCCGAAAAAGTCTCGTTTTGCTTTTGCAGGAAAGCCGGCCCGGCCGCCGCCAACACAAGCCACGCCCACAACACCGTGATATACCATTTATAAAAAGCATTTTTACGCCCTTTGACTTTCACGGACAAATAGGGCAACAAATGCGCATCACAAATCTTTTTCCACGCGCCTATTTTGCCCACATCTCGTGCATGAAACAGCACGAAAGGCACCACCAGCAAAATTAAAAACCAAGGACGCATCAAAATCATGAGGATGCCCCTTTCAACGCACAACCGAGCCAGCACAATAACAAAGCCAACATACAGGGAATATAGAACAATTCCTTGTGCAGGCGCACCACCAGATTTTCCTGTTCAATCGGCTCTAATTTTTCGATATGCTGATAAATCTGCGCCAAATCTGGGGTTGTTTTTGCCCTAAAATAAGCGCCACCCGTGGTTTGTGCAATCTCTTGCAACGTCTGTTCATCCAACGCACCGGCCACCGCCACGGCAGGCAACCCAAAGGCACTCGGCAGGGCATACTCGCCCGCCCCAATGCCGATGGTATAGATTTTCACACCCATTTCCTTGGCCAACTCTGCCGCTTTTTCAGGTGTCACTATACCGGCATTGGCCTGCCCGTCAGACATTAAAATAATGATTTGCGATTGCGTCGGCGCACTTTGCAGGTTTTTCAGCGCTAACACCAAGGCGTCCCCAATAGAGGTCCTGTCGCCGGCCATACCGACCGACATTTCCTGTAACATCTGCGCGGCTGTCTGCACATCCGACGTCAAAGGCACATACGGATAAGCACGCGTGCCGAACAGCACCATGCCGACCTGATCGCCTTGCCTTTTTTGCAAAAAATCATGCGTCAGATACTTGACAATATCCAGGCGGGAAAAGGCCTGTTGATTGACGGAAAAATCATGTTCTTCCATAGAGCCGGACACATCCAACACCAACATCAAATTGCGTTGTTGCTGCGACAAAATCAGTGGCTCCGTCCAATACACCGGCCGCGCCGCCGCCACAATCAGGCACACCCAAAAGCCAAAAAACAGCCAACGCGCCAAGCGACCGGCCTGCCCGGGATCTTTTTCCAAACCTTTTTTTAATTGTTCGAAAAAGGGCCAAGAAACCGCCTGCGAAGTATCGGTGCGTTCCGAAGTCGGCAGCAACTTATACACCAAGAACGGAACACAGACAGCAAGCAAAACCCAAGGCCACATAAAACTCATTTTGTTCTCTTTCCGTCACTATATAAGGTGCGTTATCGGTTTGTGAAAGATGCCCTTGCGCATTTATTCCCCTTCGTGAAACTTATCATCAATCAAGGCAACCAAAGCGGCCTGGATAGCGGCGCTTTCCGCATCGTTATTGACCTCGATTTCCAAGACACTGCCTTGACCGGCGGCCAACATCATCAGGCCCATGATAGAGCGTGCTGACACTTTTTGTCCGCCAAAGCTGACCCACACTTCCGATTGGAAACGTTCAATTTCTTTGACGAACAACGCGGCAGCGCGCGCGTGAAGGCCTTTTTTGTTTTGAATAACGATTGAAAACGACGTCATAACCAACCCCTTGAATACGAATAGGTCTATTATAGTTATAATTTAGATAAAGAACAATTTTTTTTATGCACGACAGGGGAAGACGATTGCGCTGCCTGCAAAAAGGCCCGAATATTCTTGTTTTGACAAATAAAAGCGATTTTATCGGCTGTGGCCGCCACATCATGACCGGACAAATGCAGCAAAGGGACGCCCTCAAACGTATCGGCGGTCAGCGGAAATCTTTCCACCTGCGCACGTGGGCACAAGGCCACACACAAATGTATTTTCGTTTTGTTTTTATGGGGCATCGGCACAATACCCACGCCGCGCATTTCCATTTTACCGCACAGGTTGTCCGGACAGACGGCCTGCAAGGTTGTCGCATCAAAAAGCACACAATCGTCGGCCACCAGACGCGCCCCCAGCGATATCAGGCGTAAAGCCAATTCCGATTTGCCGCTGCCGCTCGGGCCCAACAATAAAATCCCTTTTTTGTGGAACTCAACACAACTGGCATGAAGTAATTTTTGCATAAGGTTAGGCTACCACACCCAACCGCAAAAGTCAAACATACCATAAAAAAAACACCCCGCAAGGGGGTGTTTTTCTTATTCAATAATAACGGATCTTACCCGCCATTGGAGTTGGCACCTTTGGCTTTTTGAATTGCTTGAATCTTTTTATCTCTGGCCAAACGGTTTTGTGCTTCCTTTTTCACATTCTTTATAAACTTACTAGGTGGAAGTTCTTTTTTCTCCCCGTTAGCACGCACGATTTCCTGCTTAATAACCGTCCCATCCGGATCCGGGGCTAACTCTGACTGCGGACCAAACAGTTGGAATTCGCCGCCATTGATTTTTCTTTCATTAGCGATTCGGTTTATTTCGTTTGTTTGTTCATCATAATAAACCGTCATTCTGAAAGTCTCCCCTCCTTTGCCCGTCAATGTGGTTGTTTCACAGTTACGCTCTGGGTCTTTCTCTACGACTACATGTACCATATTTTCCTCCTTAAAGCTGTTAATGAATGTTTATATAGGGGTATGTTACCACAAAATACACCATTTGTCAAGGATGATTTTACAAAACAGGGGATAACCGCCAACAGCGAATCACACAAAAAAAGAGCCTGCATAACAGGCTCTTTTTCAAGCATTATTATCTTACTTGACGCGCTTGTCCCGCTGGACACGCAAAAAACGCTCAAAATCCTGATCGCGACGAGCGATACTCTGTTGGTCGTGAAGTCGTTTCTGGTTGGGGCTCATCGACTGGTATTCCTTTTCGGCTTTCAGCGTAGCCGCCAAAAAATCCGCATCTTTTATTAAAGATTTAAATAGATTTTCCCGACGTTCCCGGAATAACTTGGGGGAAAGAGTCGAGCGGGTATCGTAATCATACTGCCGGGCGACGTAGGCATCCAGCGCATAGCGATCTGCTTTAGAAAGGTTGGCCTCGCGCGCCTTATAGGCATCGACCTCTGCTACAGTCGGCAGCGGGGAAAAGTCAAAGATAATAAAATCTTCTTTTTTGCCCATGCTGCATTTGCCTGTTTTAGGATCAAACAAGGCAATATTGTATTTGCGTGTCGCTGTCGCAATCACTTCACCGTCTTCACCGGTCACTTTATCATTGGGTTGTAATTGAACAGCATAGTAGCTAGAGCTATTCTTTGGGTCGTGTCCACACACATGGTCTCCCCAATAATTCACTTCTCCTATGGAAATGCTCCGCGGTTCTTGTTTTCTTGCTAAATGTGCTTTTATAATTTTTGATACACTAGCTTTTTTTGCATTAATATCTTTTTTCATATTTTCCTCCTTAAAGTTACTGGGCTGGTTACGTATAAAAGTATAACACAAACGTACAATTAAATCAAACACTTTTTTCGTTTTTTTAAAATTAAGAAATGGCTGATTTAAGCCATTTCTTTTTGCACACTTTTGCTCTTTCCCCAAGTGAACACAAACGTCCTTTTTGTGCACGCTTCAAGACCTCAGAAAAGCATAAAAAAAGAGCCTGCATAACAGGCTCTTTATAAAATGTCGTTATTTTGACTTGGCGCGTATGTTTTTAACCATAGCGCACAGGCAAGCCACCGTTCGGGGCGTCTTTGCTTTTTTAGCAGACCTCCGATGTTTCTTCACAACCTCACGCACCAATTTGTCTTGATCCAGCCATGCTCTGGCTTGTTTGGCATCGCAACCGAGTGCGCCCATAACAATGGCAACAGGCACCACATGGCGGTTTGGATCTTCTTCGCGTTTTTTGGCCAGCGCTTGCGCCTGTGCCAACAGGTCGGCTGCTTTCTCCTGCACGACATCCACGCCCAAATATTCGCGACAACAATCAGCGATAATGCGAACAGCGCGATCTTTCAATTTATCGTTCATCACAGCCACATCCACCATCCGGTTGCCCAACACCTTGCCCACACGCACCATAGAGGCGGTTGTCAACGTATTTAACACAAACTTCGTAGCCAAAGGAACAGCAACGGCCGACACTTTAGGATTGATATAAGCATCTGCCATTTTGGGCAACACAGGATCTTCTTTCTGTGTCGAGAAAATGATGGTTTTTAAGCCGCGCTTTTTTGCCTCGTTCAAGGCGGCCATACTGTAAGGCGTGTTTTCCAAAATAATCACGATATCTTTTGCATTTTTTCCGGGTGGAGCAATAGAAACCGCCTTATCGCCCTGCCCCACAACTTCCGTCCGCTCAAAGTCCGCTTTTGCCGCTTGCGCAGACTTGGTTTTTGTGTGTTTAAACAACTGACGCAAAGCCGCATCGCCACCTTCAACGCGCCCATTCACCGTGCCATGTTCCACACCAAAAGTCGGCCAACATTCAGAAGCGTCCAATACGCCCAAACGACCGCTGGGACCGGCACCGAAATAAAACACGTGACCGCCCGCCTGCAAAGCGTCGGCAATCAAATTGACCGCCTTTGTGACGCGGGGTATTTCTTTTTTCACAGCCGGAGCCGCCTTTTTAAAATCTGCGATAATCTTAGATGGAATAGTTTTGGCAGTTTTACCTTTGAACTGCGCCACCGCGGATTCCAACAACACCATCAAGGTAACAGCCTGCGCCGAGCCGGATTTCATACGCGAAGAGCCGGTTAAAACTTCCGGCCCGACAAACGGATTGATGAACGTCTGGCTATATTGTTTCAGCTTCGCTTCCTTGTTAGAACTATAGCCGATGGTATATAGGCCGTTCTCTTTTCCCGTTTCCAAAACCTGTAAAATATATGCTGCGCCACCACCTGCCGAAATACCGAAAACAACGTCGTTTTCTGTCGGCTTAAAGGCCATTAAATCTTTAATCGCTTGCTCGCGATTATCTTCGGAGTTTTCAATAGAAAAGCGCAAAGCCCGATCACCGCCGGCGATAAGTCCGTTGATTTGTCCGGCCTTAAGACCATATTTTTCCGTAATACCCACAGCATTCATCACGCCTAAACGCCCCGATGTGCCGGCGCCAAAAATAAACACACGCCCGCCCTTTTTCAAACGCTCAGCAATTTTAGTTGCAGCTTCGGTAATACTAGGCAAACAGTCTTCGACGGCCTTAACCACTTTGTAGTCTTCCGTATTGATCGCGGTCACAATTTCCTGTGCCGTCATTAAATCTAAATTGGTTGTTTTCTGATTAGCCTGTTCTGTTGTTAAGAGTGCCATGTCTTTACCTCCTTAAAGTTGTTAATGAATGTTTATACAAGGGTGTATCACTAAAATAATACCATTAGTTAAGATCGATTTTACAGAACTATCTCAACGTGTTTTTATTCGTATTCCTCTCCATATCGTTTCTGCAACTGTTGAGGAGAATATGGACGTTCATTCGTTTTTATCATATCTTCAAGCTCCGGAGATACTAAAGCAATTCTTAAGAGAGACCCCATCCCCTCGGTAATATATGTAGCAATCTTCACATTTTCTGGTAATTTATTGGTTTCGTAATGGTCTCTTTTATTGAAAGCAGTAATCTGACCAATAGACGCCCCATTTGTAGAATTGGCGAGTTGAGAATCCCCGTAAAAAATGTTGTCTGGACTCCCTTTATATACAGACAACAACATCAATCTTGTTTTCGTCGGAAAATTGAGATGACATTCTGACAGATTTTGTCTGGGAAAGACTGCCAGATCAAAAATAGGCGTCAAATGAACAACGCCTTTTGGTAGCCGCGTTGTGGCTTCATCATTCCAAATGCCATGCACACGAAACAACAGATAACTCCCATCCGGCTGTTTCTGATTGTTTCGAAAATGAGTCGGCTCTTGCCAATTTAATTTATTCAATGCCGTCTGGATTTCTTCTTTCGTATATTCTTTTGTTGCCATCATATGCCCCTTTCTGCCAATATATGCCAATAGCATAGCACAAACAATCCTTAAAAGCAACTATGTATGTTACACAAAAAAAGGCGTCCGAAGACGCCCATTTTATGCTTTGGTTTCGGCCAGTTTTTTATCCAACAGTTGGTTGGCCAGGCCGGGATTGACCTTGCCTTGTGAGGCTTTCATAATCTGTCCCACAAACCAGCCTTTCAGTTTGTCCTTACCGGCATGGATTTCGGCCACCTTATCCATATTGTCCGCCAAAATCTGTGCAATCATAGCCTCAATCGCGCCCGTATCCGACACTTGTTCCAGGCCTTTTTCCTTGACAATCACATCCGGATTTTTGCCTGTTTTGAACATTTCCTCAAAGACTTCTTTTGCGATTTTACCGGAAATAACGCCTTGGGTAATCAAGCCGACCAACGCGCCCAACTGTTCCGGCGCCACAGGGCTTTGCGTAATCGCCAAACAATCTTTATTCAAGGCCGCGAACAAATCGCCCATGACCCAGTTAGCCACTTTCTTGGCATCTTGCCCTTGCGCCGCTTTTTCAAAATAGGCGGCAGTGTCTCTGTCCGCAACCAAAATGCCCGCGTCGTATTCCGGCAAGCCGAGTTGTTCAATAAAGCGCAAACGCTTGGCTTCCGGCAATTCCGGCAAGTTCTTGCGAATATTTTCAATATACTCATCCGTCAATTCCAAAGGCGGCAAATCCGGATCCGGAAAATAACGGTAATCCAGTGCATTTTCTTTGCTGCGCATAGAACGCGTTTCGCCCGACGCCGCATCAAACAAGCGCGTCTCTTGCGGGAAAGATTCTCCGGCTTCGTATAATTCCACCTGACGATGCGCCTCTAAATCAATCGCCTGCATGACGAATTTAACCGAATTGACATTTTTAATTTCCACACGATGACGGAACTCGGTTTCGCCGACAAGGCGCACAGACACATTGATATCGCAACGCATAGAGCCTTCGTCCATGTTGCCGTCGCATGTGCCTAAATAACGCACCATCGCCCGCAGTTTGCGCAAATAATCGCCCGCCTCTTCAGGAGAGCGAATATCCGGCTTGGACACAATTTCCATCAAGCCGACGCCCGTTCTGTTAAAATCCAAATAAGAATAGGTCGGGTGCATATCGTGAATCGACTTACCCGCATCCTGTTCCAAATGCAATCTTTCCACGCCGATTTTGCGCTTACCGTCTTCGGTTTCCACCTCGATATAGCCTTCGCCGACAATCGGATAAAACAGTTGCGTAATCTGATAACCTGTCGGCAAATCGCCATAAAAATAGTTTTTGCGATCAAAGACAGAGTGCTTATTTATTTTGGCATTCAGGCCCATACCCGTTTTGATACACTGCTCAACACACTTGATATTCAGCACCGGCAATTGACCCGGGAAACCGGCATCCAAAAAGGCCACATGCTGATTAGGCGCCGCACCAAAGGCTGCTGACGCACCACTAAACACCTTGCTTTCGGAAATGATTTGACAATGGACTTCCAGGCCACAGACCAATTCCCATTCGCCCGATTTTCCTGTGATACGATAAGTCATTTGCACATCTCCACAACATCCAAAACTTTTAACACCAAAGCGTCATCCCACATCTTGCCGATGACCTGCAAGCCATTGTTGGCACAGCCGGCCGGCAAACCGGTCAGACACGACGGCATCAAATAAGTATCATTAAACCGCCCTTTTGACGCTCCGTGGCGCGCTTCCTCAACCGTAAAGGGAGGAATAGGCACCGCCGGTGAGAACAACACATCCACCTGTTCAAAGGCTTTATCAAAGTCTTGTTTAATCAAGGCACGCATTTTTTGCGCCGGCACAAAGTAATCATAATAGCCTTTGGCCGAAGTAAAGAACGTGCCCAAAATCATACGACGACGAACCTCTTCGCCAAAGCCGTCCATACGCGTATTCATATACATTTCATCCAAAGTGGCTCCATCCACGCGCATACCGTAACGCACACCGTCATAGCGTGCCAGGTTGGCTGTGGCCTCGCCTTGAGAGACAATGTAATAGACCATGCCGGCTTCTTCTGTGTGTGGCAAGCTGACATCCACCAATTCGGCGCCTTGCTCTTTTAAAAACTGCAGCGCTTTTTCCCAATTGTCCGGCAGTAATTCTTGGTATTCCTTCGGCAAGCCGATTTTCAGCCCTGTGATATTTTTATCTAACATCTGCACATAGGGCTCAACAGGCCGATGAGAAGAGGTAGAATCTTTGGGATCATGCCCGGCCATCACCTGTGTCATCAAGGCACAGTCGGCGACCGTATGACCTAACACGCCTGGCACATCCAAGCTGGACGCGTAAGCAATCACGCCATAACGCGAGCAACGACCATAGGTCGGTTTGTAACCGGCAACGCGGCAAAAACTGGCCGGCTGACGAATAGATCCGCCTGTTTCCGTTCCTGTTGCACCGGCGCACAAATGCGCTCCCACGGAGCAGGCAGGACCACCGGAAGACCCACCGGCCACTTTTGTTTCATCATGCGGATTCAAGGTCGGCCCATAATAACTGGTAATAGTGGATGAGCCCATCGCGAACTCATCGGTATTTGTCTTACCCAACAAAACCGCGCCTGCATCCCACAAATGCTGCGTGGTTGTCGATTCAAAAGGCGGAATAAAATTGGACAAGATTTTTGACGCGGCGGTTGTCTTCACACCCTTTGTGCAGAACATATCTTTAACAGACAAAGGCAGCCCTTCCAACAAGCCCACTTGGCCCTTGGCACGACGCTCGTCGCTTTCTTTGGCCATTTGCAAAGCTTTTTCGGGCGTTTCCGTGATATACGCATTCAAATGGCGCTTTTCGGCCATACGTGCTAAATACGCCTGTGTCAATTCAACGGATGAAAACTCTTTTTTATCCAGCCCTTGTTTTAATTCAAGCAAAGTATGTTGTGTTAAATCGGTCATGAGGATTCGCCTCCCACCATTTTAGGCACAGCGAAAAACTCATCGGTATGACAAGGCGCATTGGACAACACTTCGTCCGCCTTGTTACCATCGGTTACCACATCGTCACGCAAAGGAATAGGCTCATCAAACGGCGTTACCATCGGCTTTAAGGCCTGCAGTTCCGGATTCTTGAAGCGCTCGCCCATCCAATTGAGTGTTTCGGAAAACTCTTTTGCCATTTCTTCGGCTTCGGCATCAGGAATATGCACACGCACCCAAAATGCCATTTCTTGAATTGTTTTTTTATCCATCATCATCTGTTGATATCCTTTTTGGTTATGGGGCGGATTAAAGCACTTTTCTTGGCGAATGTCAAGGAGAAAATTACTCTTTATGATAAGGATGATGCGCCCATAAAGTCTGCGCGCGGTAGATTTGTTCCACCAACACAACACGCAACAAAAAATGCGGCAAAGTCATTTGCCCGAAAGACAAAACCAGGTTAGCACGCCGGCGCAAAATATCATCATGCCCAAAGGCGCCACCGATACAAAAAACCAAGTTAGAGGCTGTTTGCGAGCACTTTTGTAATTTATCTGCCAATTGCACCGAGGACATAGACACCCCGCGTTCATCCAAAGCCACCACATAAGAGTCGGGCGGCAACGCGTCCAACATCATTTGACTTTCAGCCTGTTTCAATTGTGCCGGCGGCAAGGCTCTTTTTTCCTCGAACTCACGAATAATAATCGGGTGTGCGCATTGTTTGGCATAAAAGTTTATCAACTGCGCCTCGGGCGTGTTGGCTTTTAATTTTCCCTGTGCAAAAATATAAATCTTCATACAGGCATCATAAAACAAACGCTTGACCTTTTCAACGGATTTTTCTATGATGCGGAAAAAGAAGGGTAGATTATGTATAAAAAATTATGCTTTTTAATTGCTTCGTTTTTTGGCGTCGGTTATGCGCCCAAAGCGTCAGGCACTTTTGGTTCTTTAGCGGCGTTGCCATTGTGTTGGTATTTGCTGCGCTATCATTCATTAGATGCGTTGTATATCGCCATCGCGCTTGTGTTTATTATCGGTTGGATAGCAACGCGCAAGGTGCTCAAATACACCAAGCCGGATCCGTCGTTGGTGGTGATTGACGAGGTTGCCGGACAACTGACGTCTTTTACTTTGCCCCTGTATTATGGGTTAGCCAATGCGCAGTGGCTCTGCCTGCTCGGTGGATTTATTTTGTTTCGTTTTTTTGATATTGTTAAAATCTGGCCAGCCAGTTATTTTGATAAAAAAGTGCATAACGCGTTTGGTGTGATGGCTGACGATATTGTCGCCGGTATTTACGCCGCCGCTACTTTAACATTGTTTCTTCATGTATTAGGATAAGAGGTATTTTTATGACGGTAGAACATTTCAAACACATTTTAAGTTTATATGCCAAGGCCAAAGGCTATGAGTTATCGCCCTACGCCGACAAAATTATCACACGCACGCTCAATGTGTGCGAAGGCAAATGCCCGTGTGATATGAGCCGCGGTTTTTGCCCGTGTGGCGAGCACGAAAAAGAAGTGGCAGAGATGGGGCACTGCCACTGCAATTTATTTATTAAACCGAAAGCTTAAATCTTTCCGTGACAATGTTTGAACTTTTTCCCGCTGCCGCAGGGACAAGGTTCGTTGCGTCCGACATCTTTGAATTTTGATGCATCCGCAGGTGCCACTTGAGCCGGTGCCGGCGCGGTCACATTAAAAGAAATATGCGTCCATAAAACCGTCACACGCTGACGCAATTGTGCCAACATATCTGCAAACAACACAAACGCTTCACGCTTGTATTCATTGAGCGGATCTTGGCGCATATTGACTGCCGCTTTCAAAAAGTCAAGCGCATGCAAATGGTCTTTCCAGGCCGCATCCAATGTCTGCAACAAAATATCTTTGCCCAGCGCTTGTAAAATATCGGGCGGAATAGGCTTTGTCTTTTTGTCAAGTGCCGCTTGTGTCTGCTGTGATAAATACTCTTGCAAATCTTCGGCGGTTTTACCTTCGTCCAAAAAGGCTTTAACATCCACATCCAACGCCAAAATATGTTTGATATCCGCGCGCAAGCCGTCATAATCTATTTCAGATTTATGCGCACTCATATATTGTGTCACCAGGCCGGCAATCGTTTCTTCGCGCATATTGCGGCACACAGCGGAAACATCTTCCGATTGTATCAACTCTTTGCGCTGCCCATAAACGACTTTGCGTTGCTCGTTCATCACATCGTCAATTTTTAACAGATTTTTACGTGCCAAGAAGTGCAATTCTTCCACTTTTTGTTGCGCTTTTTGTATGGCTTTGGTAATCCAAGGATGAGAAATAACCTCGCCTTCGGGCAAGCGGAACGTCTTTAACAATCTTTTTAACCGATCCGAGCCAAAAATGCGCATCAGGTCATCTTCCAAAGACACATAGAACTTGGACATACCCGGGTCGCCCTGACGACCGGAACGCCCGCGCAACTGGTTGTCAATACGCCGGTTTTCGTGACGTTCTGTGCCAATCACATACAAGCCGCCGGCCTCAACAACAATCTTATGACCTTCGTCAATTTCTTTTTGTAATCTTTCGCGCAAAGCAGCCACTTGTTCCGGCGTTTCATCGCCTTTCAAAGTTTCTTTCATGCGCATATCAATATTACCACCCAGTTTAATATCCGTTCCGCGACCGGCCATATTCGTCGCAATGGTAATCGCATCCGGCGCACCGGCTTGAGCCACAATATAGGCCTCGCGTTCGTGATGACGTGCATTGAGCACTTCAAAACGCAAGTTTGTTTTTTGGCGCAACAAATCAGCCAAATACTCCGATTTTTCAATAGAGGTTGTGCCCACCAACAAAGGCTGACGACGCGCATGCGCTTTTTCAATTTCTTTAATAATGGCATCGTATTTTTCGGCGGCCGTCGCATAAATCTCATCTTGTAAATCTTGACGTTGGACAGGCACATTGGCAGGGATTTCAATCACACGCAATTTATAAATGCTGTCTAACTCGCCCGCTTCCGTCATAGCTGTTCCGGTCATACCGGCCAATTTCGGATACATTCTGAAATAATTTTGGAAAGTAATGGTCGCGACCGTCTGGTTTTCGGCCTCAATTTTCACATGCTCTTTGGCTTCCAAGGCTTGATGCAGGCCATCCGAAAAGCGCCGACCGGCCATAATACGTCCGGTGAATTCGTCCACAATAACAACCTTGCCATCTTTGACAATATAATCGACATCCCGTTCAAACATGGTATGCGCACGCAAAGCCTGTTCGGCATGATGGACAAAAGCGATATTGGCTAAATCATACAGGCTGCCCTGTATCAAACCGGCTTTTTGCATCAACTCTTCCATAAAGATATTACCGGCTTCCGTGAAGGTAACCGTCTTATGTTTTTCATCTTTTTCGTAATGCTCGGGGCGCAAGTGGTGCATCAGCAAATCTACCGCCTGATAGTTCGCCGAGGAATCTTCCGCCTGACCGGAAATAATCAAAGGCGTGCGCGCTTCGTCAATTAAAATGCTATCCACCTCGTCCACAATGGCATAATAAAAGGGCCGTTGGACCATATCTTCCAAGCGGAAACGCATATTGTCGCGCAAATAATCAAAACCGAATTCGTTGTTGGTGCCATAAGTCACATCGCACGCATAAGCGGCTTTGCGTCCGGCACTGTTTAAATCGTGAATAATGCACCCGACCGACAGACCCAAAAATTGATAAATCGCACCCATCCACTCGGAGTCGCGTTTAGCCAAATAATCATTGACGGTAACGACATGCACGCCCTTGCCTGTCAAGGCATTTAAATACACAGGCAAAGTGGCCACCAATGTTTTACCTTCACCGGTTTTCATTTCGGCAATTTGACCGCGGTGTAGCACAATACCGCCCATCAACTGCACATCAAAATGTCTTTGGCCCAAGGTTCTTTTGGCTGCCTCGCGAACCGTTGCAAAAGCATCCGGCAAAATATCATCCAAGGTTTCGCCTTTTTGCAAACGTTCCTTCAGCCACGGCGTGCGTGCTTTTAATTGCTCGTCCGACAAAGCCGCCACAGACGCTTCCAAATCATTGATCTGCCGCACAATTTTTTGCAATTGCTTCAAATATCTGTCATTAGAGGAGCCAAAAAGACGTTTTAACAACATATTCGTATAACCTTTCTAATTCTTATAATGAGAAAATAAACATTTTATGCACAAAAGTCAAGTTTCATAATCTTTATTTATAGTGTTTGCGCTATTTTCAAAACATCCGACACCGCATCGGCATCCGGATAAGTGGTAATAATCGAAGTTTGCGACCGGATAGCATCACGCACACGCGCATCTTTTCGAATAATACCTGCCAACGATGGTGTATAGTTCAAAAAGCCTTTACAGGCCTTCTGCAACGTCGCAAACGTCCGCTCTCCCTCACGCACGGACAACACCGCATTGACGACGACACGAATATCTATTTTTGGATTCTCCTTGACAATAATTTTAATAAACGCATACGCATCCGTTAAAGAGGTCGGCTCATCCGAACACACCACCAACAATTTGCCGGCATTTTCGGCAAAAAGACGTACCGCTCTTTCCACGCCGGCACCCAAGTCAATAATGACTTTATCATATTGTTGAGCCACCAAGCGCAAATCATCAAACATCATCTGCAAGCGGGATACCGGCATGCTGGCCAAACTGCCCGAACCGGAACGACCGGCAATCACATCAAAACCACCCGCCTTACAAGGTGCAATCGCATGGGTCAAAGGAATCTTGCCGGCAATCACCGCCCCTAAATCATAAGGCGTAATCAAGCCCAATTGAATATCCACATTGGCCAAGCCCAAATCACCGTCAAACAATAAAACGCGCTGACCGGCTTTGGCGAACAAATGCGCCAATGAAACGGACAGCCACGTTTTGCCGACTCCGCCTTTACCGGACGCCACTGCAATTAAATTATTGCGTGATGCGGCATTGTCTGACACCGCTAATTTTGAAGGGAGTGATATAATGCGTGAAATGCTCATGCTGCTTTCCCCTGTTGTTGATGAAGAATAAGTTGCGCCATAATGACGGGATCTAACGAACAAAAGCCTTCGGAAACATAGGCCGACATCCCCCCATCAGCGATACTCAACGCCGCTTTTTGTGCCGCATACAAAATATTGCCAATCCGACAGGCCATATCTAAATGCGTCGGCAACAGGCGCTTGCAACCCATAGCAGAAAACACCTGGGCAATATCTGCGCTTTCCATAGCGTCCAGCCCGGCCGGCAACACCAAAATCGGCTCAATACCAACAATAGAGCCTTTCAGTTCCTGCAGGTAGTGCATATCTTGCGGTAAGAAAGGATTGACGCCGGCCGTATCCACCACCACCCAATCGCCCTGCGCACGCATAGTATCTATGACCTGCGCCAATTGCTCTGTTGAGCGCGCCTGCACCACCGGCACATCCAAGATTTTAGCAAAAGCCGACAGTTGTTCCAAAGCGCCCGCACGTTTTGTATCCGTTGTCACCAGGCAAATACGCTGATTGGCCAATTTAGCGCGCACCGCCATTTTGGCGGCCACGATGGTTTTACCGCTGCCCGACGGACCGACAAAAAAGAACGCACGCTTGGACGCGGCTGTCGGCAACGGCAAGAAAGAGATTGTTTTATCCAAAGCACGCGCCAAGGCGGCTTCAGGCGACGTCAGATTTTCTCCCTGCAGTGCGGTCAGCAAACGTTCGGCCAGCAATTCGGGCACACGATGATAGGTCAAGGCTTTTTGTATAACCTGATAGCACGCCCCCTGTGGCGCATCCGACAGCGCCGATTGTATCTCATCATCCAGGGAAGTATTTTCAATGGCTATGGTAACGCGCACGCCACCGCCTGTCACATGTTGCGTAGATAACACCAGAACATCATTGCCGAACTCCCGGCGTATATCCTGCATGGCCTGCGCTATGGACGAAGCAAAATAGGTTTTGATGCGCATAAAAGATTACCCTTTGAGAATCTCCGTCAACGTCACACCGAAATGACCGTCCTTTTCCACCAATTCTCCGCGCGCAATCAAGCGATTATTCACATAGATATCGACATCTTCGCCCACAGGCTTATCCAACGCCACCACAGAGCCGACACCCATTTTTAACACATCACAAATCGGCAACGTCGTTCTGCCCAAAACAGCGGTAATTTGCACCGGCACATCATACAAGGGTGCCAGAGAAGCTTTATCCGGTTTTTCCTTGCTGGCCGACGCCGCATTTAAGGCCCGTTCTGCCAATCTTAAAAAGGCTTCTTTTTGTTGTTCGTTCATGATATTTCCTTTCCTGTATTATCTTGAGAGCGCAAAGGCAACGAAATGTGCCCCTCTTGAGCCAATTGCTTGGCCAAGGCCACCAATTCCGTTTGCGCTTGCACCACGGCATTTTCCTTCACATCTTGTAACGCCTGGACCGCCGCCAGCACACGTTTTTGGACACCGGCCGACATAGGCTGCAACAGGGCGTTTCTGACAGCCTCAGGCGCAGAATACAACGCCAAAACGACTGTATTTTCCGTTGCCGACTGCAAAACGCAACGCACACTTTGCGGATCCATTTGCGCAAAATCGGCAAATTGGAACAAGCGCGACAACACTTGCTCTGCCGCCTCTTTTTGCCGCTCCAACAACGCCTGCATCATCTGTGCCGCCGTCTCCCCGTCCCATTGGTTGAAGATATCAGCCAACTTGTCAGCAGGCCGCAACAATTGAGGCGCCTCAGCCTTGTCCAGCAAATCGGTTTTTAAGGTTTTTTCGATATCGGACAAAGCGTCTTTTTGCACATCATCCAAACGTAACAGGCGCAACATCACATCCAACGCAAACGATTCCGGCAACAAGTCTAATACCTTAGCCCCGGCCGATGCCGGCATGTGCGCCAACACCACTGCCACCGTTTGCGGATATTCTTTTTTCAGGTAGTCGGCCACAACACGCGGATTGAGTGCCCCCAACTTGTCCCAGGTATCGCACCCCATGGTGTCTTTGATACGATCCAAGATGGTCTCGCTTCTATCCACCGGCAAAGTTCTCTGCAACATCTGTTCCGTCTTCATCGGGTCAAAAGACAACGTCGGCGCTTCCGTCTGTTGCACAAAGTCTTGCAACACGCGCTTGACCAAAGCCGCATTCACATGGCCCAGGCGCGCCATCGTCATGGAAATGCGCCGCACTTCCACATCCGACATTTTTTCAAACAGGCTTTTGATGCCCTCTTCGCCCAACGCCAACAGGAAAATGGCTGTTTTTTGCTCGCCCGTCAGTTGTTCATAGGTCAGTTGCGTCATGAGCCATCCCCCATATCTAACCATTGGCGCAACACCATCAGTGTTTGCTCTTGGTTATTATCCACAAACTGGTGCAGGCGGTTAATAGCCTCCGGATGAATACGTCCGACGATTTGCGCCGAAGGCAGAACTTGAGGCGCGTGAAAATCTGTCGCGGTTAAAACCACATGAGGCGCAAAGAACACGCGACAGCCCCGCACAGCCGCCACTAACAAAACCGTAGCCAGCAAGAACACCAAAACTGCCACCGGCGCTGACGCACGCGCTAACAGCACGGACCATTTCGATTGCGCAAAGGGCATTTCCACCACTTCCAACACATCGCCACGTTCCGCATTAAAGCCCACCGCCAATTGCGCGACTGAGGCCACTTTTTGCTGCATGGCCGGCGACACAGCCCCTTTGTTGAGCACGATGGCGACGAACAATTGCTGCACCTCGCCGCCTTCCTGCAGGGTTTGAACTGTTTTTTTAGAGAACGCGTATTCGATTTCCTCGCCTTTATCGGACAGCCGAGACGATTTAATCGCCGGCATTTGCGGGTTAAAGACTTCGGTATCCACTTTGTTCTGGTTAAAGCGCATCAAGGCACGAACACGCACTTCCACCTGGCCGACACCGACCATTTTTTCAAGCAAAGCCTGCGTTGCCGAGGCAATTTGAGCCTCGTATTGCGTCTGCACGCGCGCGTATGCGGAAAGCGAGGAAGCCAACGAAACAGAGGGATCCTGAACGGGCTCGGCACTGCGCCAAGATGACACAGCCGGCAAAGCCAAGGCCAGGCATACCAGCACCGCTGCCACGCATGCCGAAAGCAACACGGACATTAAAAAGCCGGCAAACACCTTGTTTTTAGCCCCAAAACTCACTTTTTCCCTCTTTGAACAGACTTTAACATTATGTATTATGATAGAGAGAAGTGAATTTTTGGTTAAAACTTTGCGTTCTGCATAAAAAGCACTATAATGTTCTCATGACTGAAAAAATCTTGACAATTGAGCCGGCCACACCGGATGAAGAAGGCACGCGCGCCGACAAGCATTTAAGCCAAAAAAGCGGCCTGTCGCGTGTGCAGGTAAGTCGCCTGATGACCGAAGGGTGTGTGACACCGCCTGTCAAGCCCAAAGACAAAATCCACACTGGCGACGCTTTCACGATTCGTGTGCCCGAAGCACAACCGGCAACGGCAAAACCGCAGGCGATTCCTTTGGATATTGTCTATGAGGACGCGGATTTGCTGGTTATCAACAAGCCGGCCGGCATGGTCGTTCATCCGGGCGCGGGCGTGCATGAAGGCACCTTGGTCAATGCGTTGTTGGCGCACTGCAAAGGCTCTTTGTCCGGCATAGGCGGTGTTCAGCGGCCGGGCATTGTCCATCGCATCGATAAAGACACCAGCGGGCTGCTCGTTGTGGCTAAAAATGACACAGCGCATCAGCACTTGGCCGCGCAATTGGCTAAACATACCATGACGCGCACTTATCAGGCCATTGTGTATGGCTTGTGTCCGGCCTCTGGCAAGGTAGAGGGCAATATCGGGCGCTCGCCGCATAACCGGCAAATGATGGCGATTGTGCCCAAAGGCAAGCCGGCGAAAACGCACTATCAACTCATCAAGCCCCTTTTCAACGGCAAGGCGTCTTTGATTGAGTGCCGATTGGAAACGGGCCGAACGCACCAAATTCGTGTGCATATGACCTCTATCAAGCACCCGCTTGTGGGCGACGCCACCTATGGACACGCGCCGAAAGGCACGCCCGATATTTTGCGCCTTTTCCCGCGACAAGCGCTGCACGCGGCCACCTTGGGCTTTATTCATCCGACGACGGGAAAGTATATGGAATGGTCCGCGCCGTTACCCAAAGATATGACCTTGCTGATACAAGCCTCGGACGTGTGGTAACGCGTTTTTCAAAAAACACTTGCGTTTTTTATCGACTTTGCGTATAATAAGCCCATCCTGTTGGGATATAGTTTAATGGTAGAACAGCGGACTCTGACTCCGCATATCTTGGTTCGAGTCCAGGTATCCCAGCCAATAAAAAAGCCCCCGTTTATCGGGGGTTTTTGTTTAGGTTGTGGGTGCCGGACAAGAACCAATTTCGGCGAACGTCCCTCTATCAAAGCACTGAATTTTGCCACTTCCGAACCAGCAACTCACGAAAGCCCTTGGTTTCGAGGCATCCCAGCTAAAGGAGAAAAACTGATAGTTTCTTGACATCAATATAACTATGTGCTACACTTCATATTGGTAACAACAATAAAGGAGTTTCATATGCAAATAAAATCTTTTTCAGATTACTTTAAAGGATATAAGAACTACGATGATGGCGGAAAGTTGGACCAACGCATTGTGGCGGATGCCCAAAAAGTCTTCGAAACATTAAAATCTCCTAAAGCCATTGACAGTTTTATACACGCCTCTGTTAAAACACAAAATACAATGGTACCAGGATTGGATGAAGGACACAGTGGCGCCAGTTTTGCTGCCGTTTGTTCTCTTGCTCGACGATACTCAACATATAAGGCTATACATGAGCCTTTTACTTTTTTAGAATACTTTAAAGGATATGAAAACTACGATGATGGCGGAAAGTTGGACCAACGCATTGTGGCGGATGCCCAAAGAGTCTTTGAAAAATGCAAATCGCTCGGAAACATTGACAGTTTTATACACGCCTCTGTTACAACACAATATAAAATGGTACCAGGATTGGATGAAGGGCACAGTGGCGCTAGTTTTGCCGCCGTTTGCTCGCTTGCTCGACAATACGCTGAGTATGCAGCAATCAAAGAGGAAGTAGGCAATACTTTTACAAAAGATCCACGAATGGATGAAAGAGATAAATAACTGGCTGTTGTATCCTTCGCAGCCATTGGCATTGGATTATTGACTCAAATGTAGCTCGGAAATCGCACAACGAGTCCAGCCAATAAAAAGCCCCCATTTATCGGGGGTTTTTGTTTGGGTTGTGGGCGCCGGACGAGGACCCATATTCGCTTCAAAAAGGCATGGGAGGCACAAGCCTCCCATACACATGCATCTTATTTAATGCCTGTAATCTTACCGGAGTAAGCATTGACATTAACGTTGTATTTCTTCCACAAGACGTAATTTTCTTCTTCAACTTCATAAATGGGAGCATACAACACGTCACCATTGCCTGATTTAACAGCCTTATACGCGGCAGCTGCTTTCAAATCGGCCGTCGGATCGAGCGGAGAAACCAAACCGCCCATGCCAAAATTCACGCCATCAGCATATTTGGTATCATCACCCAATTTAATAAAGCCCAAAACAACGGTGCCTTTGGCATTGCCGGACACCTTCGGGCCAATCTGAATATTGGCCGTTCTGTTGCTTTCCACACCACCTAATGTTAATGTGCCTGTCGGGACACCTTGATGTGTTGCGACACAAGCAGATAAGGCCAACGTAGCCAAGGTTGCAAGTAATACTTTTTTCATTTGATTGTCCTTTCTTAAAATACATAAACAAAACCACCTGCGCTAGACAGGTGGTCGGAGAGTTCACAATCAAATTTCTCGAAATGATTCCCGTAGCCTTTAAGGCTATTTGCATAACCTCTGAACATACGCTACGGGCTCCCCGACCATAAGATCTGGGACATAGGAAAAGGTAGTTATTCTCGTTCAGAAAGAAAACACACCTTTTTGGGTAGGGTGTTTGATACCCACCCCGAGAAATTGAGCTTGTGACAGCTCTCTTGCACCCTTACAGGCACTCAACGTATCCGGTTTCCCACATACGCAAGTATGATTGTAATCTAAATCAAAAATAATGCAAGAAAAAATTTTGACCATAAAAAAAAGAGCCCGGAGTTAAGGCCGGGCTCTTTGAAAAAATCTCTGTGAAAAATTATTTTTTCACGTTTTTGAAAATGGTAACAATCGCCGCCACCGCAACCGCGATAGAGACCACTGAACCGATATTCGCCGGCAATTTTTCCAAGAAATTAAAACCAAAAGCCATCAAGCCATAGTTTAAGGCACCGACGACAACTAACCAATAACAAATTGTGTTTAACATATGATTCTCCTTTCATGTTAAAAACATCGATTTTACGCTAGCACATAAAATCGCAAATGACAACATAAAAAACGCTTTGACTTTTTTGCTTTTTTTGATAGCCTTGAGCATAGGTTTTACTTTGACAGGGTGTGTCTTATGAAAAAAATATTTCTGATTTTATTGTTGCTGTTGGCCTGTTCGGCGGGCTATGCCAAAGCGCCGGCGTATTTGACCAAAGAAGAGATTTCAACGGGCGCTGCCTTTCTGCCCTTGCCGCCGCAACCGAGCGAGGCCGCTTTTTATAACGATTGGCAACGTTATCAGTGGGGAAAGACCCAGCGCGATACCGAACGTGGCAAACAAGCCATAGAGGACGCCAACGATCGTTTGACCTATCTGGCCCAAATCTATTCCGAACCTTTCGGGTTGCAGATTTCGCCCGAAAATACACCGGAAATCTGGGCGCTGTTAGAGCGCACATTCGCAACGGCCGTCATCTGTAAAGACGAAGCCAAAAAACGCACCATGCGCAACCGACCTTTTGTGCAATTTAACGAGCCGACGCCCGTGCCTAAAGACGAAATAACGTTAAAGCATAATTCCTCTTACCCGTCCGGACACACAACACAGGGCTGGGCCGTTGCTTTGGCCTTGGCACAAATCAACCCCGCACGCCAAGATGCCATCTTACAACGCGGATTTGAATATGGCGAAAGTCGCGTCATTGTCGGCTTTCACTTTCAAAGCGACGTAGATGCGGCCCGCCTGCTGACCTCAATCTTGCTCAATCGCTTAAACGCCAACGACGAATTCCGTCAACAGTTAGACAAAGCCAAGACCGAGTTTTGGCAAAAAACGCAAGCCAACAGTTCGTGAGTCCGCCGATTATTTTGAAAAATCGGTTGCATTAAACGGAGCGGAGTGTTAAAAAATAATTATGTTAGTTATTGCGATTTTAATATATATTTTGGCGTGGCTGTTTTTCCTGTGGGTCGTGGCCTCCTTTTTTGTGTTTAAATGTTGGCAATACCCACCCTATATTCCCTCTTTTGGTAAGGTTAAACATACGTTGTTACAGGAAACGGCCAAGATTTTAAAAAGCGCGCGCAAACCGCTTGTCGTGGCCGATTTAGGCTGTGGCGACGGTTGTCTGTTGGCGCGCCTGGCCCGACAATTTCCCCAGCACAAATTCATCGGCTATGAGTGGAATCCGCTGCCGTTTTATTTAGCCAAATTACGCTTGAAAAAATATCCCAATGTGCGTGTCATCAAAGCCGATGTAATGCAAGAAAATCTGTCGTCTATTGATGTCGTTATCTGCTATTGGTTATCCGAAAAAGGATACGCGCAAAAATTAGCACGCTCTTTGAAAAAATCGACCATTATTTTATCAGAAGTCTTTCAGATTAAAGGCTGGAAAGCGCATAAAAAAGTCGTCTCTCAACTGTTTGGGTTTCAGACACGCGTTTTCATTTATCACATGAGCGAGCAAACCGCACGCAAGCGCAAAAAATAACCGCATAATCCGACACGGACAACGGGCTTATTTTTGGCTCCACTTTTCCAAAATCCAGCTGGAAGAATTAGCCTTGTTATTACCGCCGACACCGAAAACTTTATCAATGTTGTAATCGGCACAGGCCTTATCTTCGCGGATATTTTCTTTACCGCGATCGCCACCGTTGGCAAAGACCAAATGGTCGTCGGGATACATCTCTCTGACCTGTTTCAAACCCTCGCTGGCCGAGTTATCTGAATCATCAAAACCCAGGGCGCAAATGACCCCTTTTAGATTTTCACAAATCGTTTTACGCGTGAAAAAAGTTTGAAAAAACTTGCCCTTTTTGCGCACCAACCAATCATCCGAATTGACCAACACGATGACGCCGTCACTGGCGGCCGCGGCCGCTTTAATCATTTCCACATGCCCTTCATGAATAGGGTCAAAACCGCCCGAGACAATGTAATAAGTTTTCATAGTTTCCCTCCTTTTCTGTTGATAAGTTTTATTGTAAAGCATCAACCCTATAAGTCAATCTTTTTTCGCCGTCCTCGTTTTGCGCGCTTTCTTTGCAAAGTCCAAACAGCACATCAGCGTATCGACAATCGCATCAAAATCGGCCAACGCTTGCGACAGGTTTTGATACATAGGCACCGGCACGCTCTGCCGTCCAAAGTCCAATTTGCGGTTGCGCACATAGTGATTATACAGCGTTTTCGCATTGCTCATCAGCACAGGCAACGTGCCTTGAAAGTGTGGGGTCAGGTGCTCCAACACCAACGGATTATCGTCGCAGTGAATACGTATGCCCAATTTTGCCAAAGTTTTGTGTTTTTCGTGCGAGACAATCAAGTGACTTTCCGCCACGTGGATTTTATTGCGCAACAATTGCCCGTAACTGTCCAATTCGTCCGGCCGATCCGTGATAAAAAAGACATCATATTGCGGATGACAAATCAGCGCGTTCAGGCGCTCCGCTACCATCTCGGAACAGCTGTAGCGCAACAACGCGCCATTTAAAAACGCGTCCAATAAATAATCGCTCACCACTTTGGGAAAAGCCGGATCGTTATAAAAATCCCAACGGGTCGGATAGCCTTTTGTTTTTTCGGGTTGCTGTTGCCGTGTGGCGCGCCACGCGTCCAAATACAGGTCAGACACATCAAAAACGGTATTGTCCAAATCAAAAGATATAGGGATCTTCTTCATACGCATATCCTTTCAATTCAGCATATCAGAATATGCGTGCGCGTTCAAGATAAAACACTATTTTTTCGGCAAGACAAAATACACATCCACTTGGCTTTTTGAATGCGCAGAATGATTGGAGTTGTAAAACCAACGGCCTTGTGTGCGCTCCAAGGTAATCTCGCCGACCCCGATACCGGGCTTGTCGGCGCGCGTGTCATTTTTATGCGGATAGCGTGTGCAGTCAATCACACGCAGAGCCCCTTTTGCCAGCACCTTGTCCACGAACATACAATGCCCGTTGCCGTCGGAAAAAAGAATAATCAGAAGGCACCCCGACACAGGCTCGGTAAGAAACGACCAATATTTAAACTGTTTTTTACGTCGAAAAATAAAAGCAAAATCCTTACAAAAAAAGCGGTTGATTTTGATAAAATCATGCGCCTTTAAAAATGACCGCAATTCCACTAGAGCGCGCACATAGCCCATTTGCATCAGGCTCCACGCCACAAACCCGCTGCAATCCATATGGAAACAGCGACGACCACCCACCATGTCCGTATAGTTCACATGGCTGTATTCGAACAGGAAATCCTGTGCGAAAAAGCGCGTAAAAAAATCAATATTTATTTTCAAAAACTTACTGCTGAATGGTCAAAGAATACACTTCAATTTCGGTTGGCTTGAACATATCTTTATCCACTTCGCCGAAGATTTGCACGGTGTTTTCCGGGCTGACTTTCCGGCCGGCCCACAGCTTGTCGTCAATTTCCACAATGACTTCATCCGCACCATCGGTAAAGGTGTATTTTTCATCCCCCAAAGCATTGACAATACGACCCCGCAAAACCACTTTTGTGTTATCCCAAGAATCCACAGCTTGCTTGACGCTCATCGGCGCCTGATCCGCCGCGGACGGACCTTCAAAGCCACCACCGAATTGCGCAAAAGAAGCCGTTGCCAAAAGGCAAGAAATAACGGTTGCAAAAAGAATCTTTTTCATCTTTTTCTCCTATTGTTGATATGAAAGATAAGTTAAGTATAATGCTCTTTATTGATTTTGCAAAGGATATTTTTTACGCAAGGATTCCAGCTGTTTTAAGCATTTAGGCATATCATCAAACGCTAACTTTTTAATCTCCGCCTCAGGCAGATCCCACCAGCAAGACGCCAGTAATTTTTTAATCACATCCGGCGTGAAGCGATAGCGAATAACGCGTGCCGGCACACCACCGACAATGGCATAAGGCGGCACATCTTTCGTCACGACCGCACCGGCAGCCACCACCGCACCTGTGCCGATATGCACACCCTGTATGACCAAGACGGACGAGCCAATCCACACATCATGATCGATAATGCAAGGGCGATTATACACCGCCGCGTCGGTATAGCGTTTGACCTTGCCATAAATCGCCGGACTGGTGGAAAGTATATCGAGCGGATGTTGCGGCAAGCCGAGTTGCACATTTTGCGCAATAGACACATATTTGCCGATGCGCGTGTCGGGATTTTCTACGCGAAAAGGCTTCATGGCATACGAATGCCCCGGCCAGTGAATCGTATCGTCTAACAAGATATTTTTGCGAAACAGTTTGCGACGCTCTTTGTCGCGAATAAACAGGGCGCACAACTGCACGACCGGCTTTAATAAACGACGTTTGACTTTATTCATGGCGTACTCCTTTTTTTGATAAAGGTAGCACACCCCCGACAAAAAGACAACTTTATTTTTGAACTTTCAAAAGACATTGACAGGCGCAGGGAAAGCCACTATTCTTATTGTCAGATCAGGAGGTTATGTCATGAAAACATCAACAAACATTATCGGCGTTTTGGTCGCTGTCGGCTTGGCTGTCGGTGGCTTTTTCCCGGGTTATTATTACTATAAAACTGCGTTTGATATGCGCACGGTCAAGGTCAAAGGTTTGGCCGAAAAAGATGTCGTGTCCGACTTGGCGATTTGGAATATTCGCTTCCAGGCGGCCGACAACAACTTGGCTATGGCGAAAAAGCATATTGAGCAACAAGAAAAAACCATTAAAAAGTTTTTATCTGACGCCGGCTTTAACGAGGATGAAATCATCGTGCAGGGCTTAACTATGCAGGATGCCTATGCCGACGCGTATCGCGATAAAAGCTCTATTTCTGCGCGTTACACACTCAACCAGGCTTTGACGATTCGCAGCACGCAGGTCGATTTAATCAGTCGTTTATATCCGCAAATCGGCGATTTGGTGTCGCAAGGGGTCAGTTTTAACACCTATGGCAACGGCGTTTCTTACTTATTCACGCGCCTCAATGAGGTCAAGCCGCAAATGTTAAAAGAGGCAACGCAAAACGCACGACAGGCTGCTGACGAGTTCGCCAAAAACTCACAATCTAAAGTCGGCAAGATTCGTTCTGCCAGTCAGGGTGTGTTCTCCATCCTGCCGCGCGAGGAAGTGCCGGAACAAACCGAACGCGACCAAATCAACAAAAAGATTCGCGTCGTTTCTACGGTTGAATATTATTTGGAATAGCCCATAAAAAAGGCATTTGAAAGCCAAATGCCTTTATTCTCTTTCGTTTTCTTTGGCAGGTGTCAGAGGCTTGCACGGTGGCTCATGCGTCGTCACCTTTGTGGGCTCTTTGTCCCACTCATCCACCATAATAATGACCTTGGTGCCGTCGATAATTTTTGTCGGATATATTGTCATGCATGACCTCTTTTCATAAACGATAAGGGTATGTTATCATCGCACAGGATTCAGGTCAAGCCTTTTTATATGTTTTCTGAAAACATAGAGGGCAAAATACACCCCCGCCCACACCCACACAAACAGCGGAAAGTGTGGCACAATCAGCGTGTGCTTTGCCCAACAGGACAGCGCCCAAACATGCGCCGGAAAATACGGATAAAATAAATAATTCGCTTTTAGCCAATGACGTCCGCCCGGCAACACAAACAGCAGACCGGCGGTGACCAAGGCCGCCGAAGCCAAGCACAACGGGCTCATCGAGGTAATACTGGACAACGCACCAAAGAAAATGAGCAAACACGCGCAACAACTGTTCGGCTTTTTCCACCAAAAATACCACAGGCAGACATACACAAAACCATAGACATCATACGAGGTATGCACTGCCGCTATTGCGCCCGCCACGAACAGGCCTTCCAACAAAAAATTGTGCAATAGGGCCGGCAGCCGCATTTGGCTCAACTTCTGCGCGCCCCAAATCGCCAATATCGGCCATAGGAACGTGAAGAAAATATCAAAATTGGGATAATCCGGACGCGCAAAAATCGTGACCGTGCCCCAAAACAACAACCGCTCGGTGTATTTTTTAAACAACTGTTTTGTGTAAAGATGATATGTCAGCAAACACGCAAAAATAGGAAAGGCCAAACGCCCGATCGTAAATTGCACCCATGGTGGCAACAGGCCGTTATAGGCCATATGATCCAACGTCATAGCGACCAGCGCAACACATTTTAACCCATCGGCATTGACTATTTTTCTCATATTATCAGTGTAAAACAATTCCGATGCACGCGCAACAAAAACCCTCTTGCAATTTTATGTAATCTTTTTATACTGGCACACAAAGAAAGGAAAAGACCATGAAACAATTTTTTATTTCTGCCAAAATGTCGGTGGTTTTCGGTGTTGTGATGTGCCTTGTATTGGGCTTGCTGGGTATTGTGCTACCCGCCGAAGTCATCCAAGCGCAAACGCAAGACGGCGGCTTGATTGACATCGCCACTTATACCGCCTATGGCTTGGCCATCGCCACTTTGCTTGTCTTTTACAAAGATTTTACCGGCAAGCGCACGCTGTTTTGGGCTTTGTTGTTTTTATTAGTGGCAGCTGTTTTGCGTGAAGCCGGCATACAGCACATGCTGACCCAAACGGACACCACCGCTTTTAAAATTCGCTTTTTCACCAACCCGCATAACCCGCTATGTGAGAAAATAAGAGCCTTAGCGATTTTAGCCATCGTGGCCATTGTGGCGCTCTATATTGTCATACGCACCGCGTTGCCCTTGCTCAAAGGCTTGTTCAAAGGCAATGGCTTGTCGTGGAGTATTGCCGGCTTGTGCGCTACCACCATCGTGTCCAAATGCGTCGATCGCGCTCATGGTAACTATTACAAATGGACAGGCACGCCCGTCAGCGACCAGGTTATGCCTTATTTAACGCTGATCGAAGAAGGCCTGGAAATGTTTATTCCGTTATGGGCCGTGTTGGCCTGCTGGCAACATCATTTTATAAAAAATCACTGATAACGCAACGCGTCAATCGGGTCTAATTTCATGGCTTTAATGGCTGGGAACAAGCCGGACGCGACGCCGACGACGACAGCCACCGACGCGGACACCACCACTGTCCACATAGAAATCGGCACGTTCTTATCAAAAATCAGCCCGCCGACTTGCGAAAGCGCCACGCCGATAATCAAGCCCATTAAACTGCCCATACAGGAAATAACGATGGATTCGGTCAAAAACTGGAACATAATCCACCGGTTCGGCGCGCCCAAGGCCTTACGAATACCGATTTCGCGTGTTCTTTCCGTTACCGATACCAACATCATATTCATAATGCCGATACTGCCCACCAACAGCGAAATAGACGCAATCGCGCCCAACAACAAGGACAAATACAGGCCGACCGTTTTAATCTGATCCACTAATTGCGCCATGTTATGCACCGTAAAATCGTCTTCCTGATTTTCTTTCAAATGATGGCGAGAGCGCAGCAAATAGGTCACACGCTGCTGCACCGGATCCAATTTTTCTTCCGCATCCACCTTCACAAAGCCGACGCCCACCATTTGCGGTTGGCGCGCCCCTCTGATTTTCTGACGCAACGTCGTAAAAGGCATAATGATAATGTTATCTTGGTCGTCGCCCATCAAGCCGGCGCCTTTGGCTTTCAAAGTTCCGATAACGCGGAAAGGAATATTTTGCAAGCGCACGGTTTTCCCGATAGGATTAGCCATACCAAAAAGCTCGTCAATCACGCTTTGCCCTAAAATAACATACGAGGCCGCCGTCTTCATATCCCGATCTGTCAAGCCGATACCGCGCTCAATTTCCCAGTTGCCGACCGTTAAATAATCTGGCGTTGTGCCGATGATGTTGGCGTTCCAGTTATTTTTGCCATAAACGACCTGAACATTAGAAGTCGTCGCATAAGAAGTCGTCATCACATCTTTTAACTTTTTAATCGCGTCCATATCATCACGCGAAACCGTCGGCCGCCCCATCGCCGTGCGAATACCGCCACTGGTAGAAGCGCCCGGCAGGACCACCAACAAATTACCGCCGATACTGGCAAAACTTTCATCTATCACATTTTGCACCGTTTGGCCGACCGCCACCATCAACACGACCGCTGACACACCGATCATAATGCCCAAAGTCGTCAAAAAGGTGCGCAGTTTATACGCCGCGATAGAAATCCAAGCCTCTTTTAAGATACGTCCTATCATTTTATCTCCATATCTTCTTTGACGTCTCCGTCATATTCGACAAGGCCGTCCGCAATACGCACCAAGCGTTTGGCATAGCGGGCAATATCCGGTTCGTGCGTGACTAAAATAATCGTGATGCCTTTGCGATTGAGTTCGCAGAACAAGTCCATAATTTCGTTACTGGTTTGCGTGTCCAGGTTACCCGTCGGCTCGTCTGCCAAAATCAACGTCGGATCGTTGATCAGCGCACGCGCTACCGCCACACGTTGTTGCATACCGCCCGACAACTGACTGGGCAAATAATTTTCATAACCATGCAGTTTCACGCTGTCCAACATCTCTAACGCGCGTTTTTTGCACTCGGCAACGCCAACGCCCTGATATAACAAAGGCAAAGCCACATTATCCACAATGGTGCGTTTGGTGAGCAAATTAAAGTTTTGGAAGACAAAGCCAAGCGTTTTATTGCGCACACGCGCCAATTCGTCATCCGATTGTTGCGACACATCTTGCCCATCTAGCCAATATTGACCGGCCGTCGGCCGATCCAAGCAGCCTAAAATATTCATCAGCGTCGATTTACCGGAACCGGAATGACCCATAATCGCCACAAATTCGCCGGATTTCACTTCAAAAGAAATGCCTTTCAAAACGAGTTGCGTCAAGCCCCCCATCATGAAATAACTTTTACGCACATCTTGTAAGCGAACGACGACCTGTTTTTCGGACATTATCTTCTACCAAAGAAACTGCTGGTTTTATTTTCAATAAACTCGGAAATGACTTCCTGCCCTTCCAAAAGGCCTTCCACAACCTCGGCATAATCGACATCGAGCAAGCCTAAATCAACAATATGCGGCACAATCTGTCCAGCCTCAAAGGAATACACAACGACTTCTGTCGGCTTCAAATTGGTCGGGCGTTGCCCCTTCATATTCTGGCGCAACCGCGCCGACGGTTTGAATTGAATCGTCGTATTGGGAATACGCAAGACATCCTCTTTAGCCGAGGTAATAATGGACACAAAGGCGGTCATGCCCGGCAACAAGCGCTTGTCATCGTTGGGCACATCAATTACCACCGTATACATCACCACGTTTTGTGTTTCGGTCGGCTTCAAGCGAATTTGTTTCACCGTGCCCGTAAAGGTATCTGTCGGATAAGCATCCACCGTAAAAGTGGCTTCCATGCCCGGCTTGATTTTACCGATATCCGCTTCGGACACATTGGCTTCAATTTGCATCAATTTCAAGTTTTCAGCAATCGTGAATAAAGTCGGTGTTTGGAAAGACGCGGCCACGGTCTGCCCTTCTTCCACCTCTTTGGACACAACTGTCCCGGACACAGGGGATACGATTTGCGCATAGCCCAGATTTTGTTTTGCTTTGTTATAGGCTGCTTGCGCGCTTTTCAACGCTGACTGCGCCGTTGCCAACGCAATTTCCGCGTCTTCCATTTCGGCTTTGGCAATTAAATCTTGCTTATACAAATCTTGGTAGCGTGAAAAATTGAGTTCGGCTACTTTTAATTTTGATTCGGCTAAATCTAAAGCCGCTTGCGTTTCGTGCAGTGTTTCCGTCAAAAGCAATTTATCCAATTCGGCCAAAATCTGCCCCTCGGTCACTTCGTCATTGTAATCCACCATAACTTTTTCAATAATACCGGACACCTGTGTGCCGACGCTGACAATATTGATCGGCTGCAAAGTGCCTGTGGCGGTCACTGTTTCCGTAATGTTGCCCCGCTCCGCTTTCACAAATTCAAATTGCTGGCGTGTCAATTTGTCCGAACTTTTAAACATAAAATATAAACCGACACCTGCCGCTATGATAACGCCCGGAATAATGATCCATCTTTTCTTCATTTTTTCTGCTCCATCTGTCCCAAAGTCCTTAACACATCGGCTTTGGCAATTAAAAAGTTATAGAAACTGGTGTTGTATTCAATGCGTGCATTGGCCAATTGTGTCTGTGCATCTAACAGGGAAAGAATGTTGAGTTTGCCCACCTTATAGGATGCAAAAGCCACTTTTTCGCTTTCTTCGGCACTGCGTAATAATGTTTTGCTGATTTGATGTGTGGTGTAAAAGGTGCGATAATTTTGAATAGCGTCCCACACTTCTTTTTGAATGGTATTTTTTAACTGCTCCAATTCCTCTTGCGCTTGAGCATAAGCCGCTTCGGCCTGCTCCACTTTATAGGTATGTTGGAAACCGGTGAATAAAGGCACATTGAGCGTCAAACCGGCCGTCGCATTATAGACAGTATCATCACCGGCACGCAAATCATCGCCCACACCGGCACGCGCCGTTGCCGACAAGGAAGGCAACCCGTCCGAACGCGCTGCCGTAATAGCCTCTTGTGCTGCCGAGACATTGTGCCAAGCCGCCTTCAAGTCAGGACGTTGGGCAAATGCGGTATCTATCAGGCCGTTAAAATCTTCAAACTCATTTTCTTTGACAATTTTTTTGCTGGGCATTTTCAACGTAAAAGGCGTATCCGGCGCAATCGATAACAGTTGAGCCAACGCCCCTTTGCGCAATTGTATGTTCTTTTGTGCCACCGCCGACGCCAAACGCGCTTGCGCATAGGCAGTTTCGGCTTGCAACACATCTGATTTAGGCACCAACCCTAATTTAAAGCGGCTTTGCGCTTCCTCATAGGCTTTTTTTGACGCGACTTCACTTTTCTGCAAGCCCTCGTGGTTTTCCTGAGCTGACAAAACAGAATAATACCCGTTGGACACATCATAAAGCAATTGTTGTAAAGAGCTGTCATAGCTCGATTGCGCAGCCTCTAAATACGCCTGCATTTGAGCCGCCTGTGCACCACGCGCGCCAAAATCCAATAACAGCCAGTTCAAGGCCAACTGCGCCGACAAATCTGTGCTTTTATTCGATGAACGAGATTTTTGTTTTTGAATGGAAGGGGTTAAAGCGGCGGTGCCATTGAGCGTCGGAAAATATTTAGACAGGCTCTGCCCGTATTGTGCAGCGGACACACGCGTCGCCAAGAACCGATATTTCAATGTCGGATTGCGACAAATCGCCATCGTCATGACATCAAGAAGGCTCCAGGCCTCGTCGGTGGTTTTCTCGGCGCACAATTTCTCCGGCTGTTGCGGATACACATCCAGCGGATCTGCGGCCTGGGCTAAAAAGGCGCACATACAAAATAGAAGCAAAAACGCGCTTTTTAACATAAAAACTCCTTCAACAAACTAAGATAAAAGGCGCGCGCATAAAAGTCAATCTAAATTTTCATCCGCAGACCGCACCAAAGACACCACGCGCGTGATACCGGTGATATTTTCCACAACATCCAAAACGCGTCTGTATTCTTCAGCATCTTGCGCAATGCCCAAAATATACAGCACACCGTCATCCACCGTCAGTTTATAGTTCACCGACCGCACATCCTGTGCCATCGTCAAACCGGACCGCGCAGAAGAGGCGGCCAAGGCGTCTTTGGCACTGTCCACAAAATAGTCCGGATTTTCAAGGCGCATATAGTTATACACTTTTTTCACATGTGGCGTCTGCCACACAATATCGACAATTTGCTCCATATCGTAAATCGTGGGAATAGCGCCCGTAATCAGCACCTCCCCTTCAAAGACGGTCACTTCTATATCCAGCACATAACTGGCTTTTTCCGACAAAAACTTTTGGCGTATATTGACATTGATTTGCGTATCCAGCCAATCGTCCTCATTAGAGCGATCATCCAGCGCCATGGTGCCGACAAAATCGCCGACATGATACAACGAGCCCAAAAACTGACAAGCGCAGAGCAAACAACAGGCAATCAACAGGAGATATCTGCGCATTTACTCTCCCCTCACCGCGTCTTGAATATGACGCAGATGCCAACCGGCCACCCATATCAAATCAAAGCGCACCGACATATCTTCCGCCCAAGGATTGCGTGCTAAAAACAAATCGGCCGAGCGCACAAACCGGCGTTGCACTTTCGGTGTAATCGCCTCGGCGCACAGGTCAAAGGTCGCGCGTTTTCTAACCTCAACAAAAACCAACATTTTGCCTTTGCGTGCCACAATGTCTATTTCAGACGCGCCGGCCATTTTACTGACACGCACATTGCGTTGCACAATGCGATAACCTTTCAGGCGTAGCAACCAACAAGCCGCCCGTTCCGCATAATGTCCGGACCGATAGGCGCTTTCGCCCCTAATTGTCTTTGTTGTTTTTGATACACAAGGCTTGCGCATATATTTTTTTCCTATCCAGACCTGTTTTTTTCGTCACGGCATCCACCGCATCCCGCAGTGTTTTTTCTTTCAGTTCCTGTTCCAACATAGCAGAAATATCATAAGTTTTCGCCTGCCCCGAGGCACGATCGACCACCAAAACGATCTCGCCCACCGGATGCCCTTCTTGCGCATAAAATTGCGACAATTCGGCCAAAGTGCCACGGCGCACCTCTTCAAACTTTTTGGTCAATTCGCGCACAACGGCGACCTCTCTGTCCCCGAAAACGTCCAACATATCCGCCAAAGTTTCCGGCACACGATGCGGAGATTCATAAAACACCAGCGTCGCAGGAATATCTTTCAAAAGGGCCAACTCGGCTTTGCGCGCCCCTTGCTTATGCGGCAAAAAACCATTGAATAAAAATCTGTCCGTCGGCAGCCCCGACAACTGCAAGGCCGGCAACACGGCATTGGCACCGGGAATAGGCACCACCGCAATATGCGCATCCAGGCAATCGCGCACCAAACGATAACCTGGATCCGAAATCAAAGGCGTGCCCGCATCGGACACCAAAACAACTGTTTGCCCCTGCTGCAGCAAGGCCAACAACTTCGGACGCATTTTGTCGGCATTATATTCGTGATAAGCCAAAAAAGTTTTCGGGTAAGCAATGCCCAACAAGGTAAGCAATTTTTTTGCGTTACGCGTATCCTCGCAAGCCAGCACATCCGCCTGTTCCAAGGCCTCACGACTGCGCGCCGACACATCCCCCAAATTACCGATAGGTGTAGATACAAGATACAGACCGGACATACCCACTTCCTTTTTTTGTTGAAAATAAATCTAAAAATCAGTATAACAGAAGTCATCAAAAAACAAAAGACGAATCATATGAAACATATTTTTGCACTTTTTGTGGCTTGTTTGGTACTTGCCGGATGTCAGCATAGCGCGGACAAATATGCCCCCTTGCCTATGGATTTATCACCGTATCAAAGCACGGAAGGCACTGTTTATGACGACCTGCTGACCGCACAACACACCGTGCGCGCCGGCATGTTTTTGCCCTTGACCGGCGAACAAGCCAAGTTGGGAGAAAGTTTGCGCAACGCCGCTCTGCTGGCCCAATTTGACAGCAATAATGACCATTTGATTTTGCAATTTTACGACACCAAAGGCACGGCCGAAGGTGCACAAGAAGCCTTCCGCAAAGCCAAAAGTGAAAACATCCAAATTATTTTAGGTCCGGTTTTTGCTGACGAAGTCAAAGCGATTAAAGATTCGGCGCAATGGAGCAACATACCTGTTATTGCTTTTTCCTCGGATCCGGATGTGTTGGGCAAAGGCGTTTATACCATGGCTTTGTCCTTGTCTGAACAAATGGAACGCATTGTGCGCTTTGCCTGTGAGCAAGGCAAAACCCGTTTGGCGATTTTGGCGCCCGACAGCAAAGCCGGCGATATCACTTATCTCGCTGCCAAACAAACCGCAGAAAATTGCGGGATGACACTGGCGGCCGAATCGTTTTATAACCCAACCTATATCAACTTTGAACCGTATGTGCTCAAGGTATTGCCGCCTGATTTAGCCACACGCAAAGACAAGGCAGAAGATGAAACGCCGATTGCCGAAAAATTGGATTTTGATACTTTGCTCATCGCCGATGACGGAAACCGGTTAAAGTCGATTGCGGCTTTATTTGCCTTGTATGATGTCACACCGGATGTGGTCATGTTTGTCGGCATGTCGCAATGGCATGATCCGTCGCTGACCAAAGAAGGCGCACTGATTGGCAGTTATTTCCCCTCGTTAGCACGGCCGGATTACGAAGCTTTTGCCACGAAATATCAGGAAGCGTATGGCAAAAAGCCCATCCGCCTGGCCTCTTTGTCGTATGACGCCGTCAAATTGATTGCGTTTTTAGGCCAAGACGGGCAAGTTACCAAAGACGAATTGACGCAACCGAACGGCTTCAGAGGCACAGACGGCCTGTTCCGTTTCCGCACAGACGGCACCTCCGAACGCTTGTTAGGCGTGTCTCAAATTCGCCCGAAAAATCGCTTCCGCCTGATTGAAAGCGCGTCCGAAACCTTTATGGAAGAGGAAGAGCGCCGCTCATCACCGTTTTCTTTCTGGCAATAATTTACGGACATAACAATACGGTCAAAGGGTTGAGCATCAACAACCCTTCTTGCGTCAAAACCACCTTGTTTTTTGTGCGCACGACCCATCCGTTGTCAATGGCTCTCTGAACGGCTTTCGGCGCCAAATGACGCGTTGAAAAACCTTGGCGCAAGCGCAGGCCCATTAACAGTTTTTCTTCAAATCTTTCTTGTTTTGACAGGCGCGTTTTCTGTGTCCCCTGTTGCCGCCATAAAGGCACAGAACAAGGATTTTCCGTAGCCACACACCCGTAGCGGCCATGCGCCCCCGGCCCGATACCTGCATAATCTTTGCCCAGCCAATAGCCTAGATTGTGCCGGCATTCAAAGCCTTTTTGCGCAAAATTAGATACCTCATACCACGGTTTTCCGGCCTTTTCCATTTGCTCCAGCGTTTGTAAAAACAGGTCGCGCGCGACATTTTCGTCTGCCGGTTTTACCCCCTGCCTGGCAAAAGGCGTGCCTTCCTCTATCGTCAGTTGATACAGGGAATAGTGCGGCAAATCATAGGTCAATGCCTCGGCCAACTCTTTTTCCCACGCGGACAGGGTATGAAAAGGCAGCGCATACATCAAATCGATAGAGCAATTATCAAAGATACGCGCCATTTGTTCTATGCGCAACCGCGCTGTTTTCGCATCATGATGCCGCCCTAAAAACTGCAAAGAATCGTCAGATAACGACTGAACCCCCAACGACAGGCGATTCACGCCCAAGGCATGCAACGCCTTCATTTTAGGCATATCTATAGCGTCCGGATTGGCTTCTAGGCTGATTTCCGCATCCGGCGACAGGCCGCAACGCACTGCTACCGCCTCTAACAGCGCCGAAATATCTTTTTCCTGCATCAAAGAAGGCGTGCCACCCCCGAAAAACACGCTGGTGACCGTTCGCTTGGGCAGGCGCTGTATTTCGGCTTGATAGGCCTCGATCAGCGTTGCGTCAGGAGATACCGCCCGCGAGAAAAAATCGCAGTAAGGACATTTGGACAGGCAATAAGGCCAATGGATATAAACACCGAACGACATCAGCTTTCCTTTGCCTTTAGCATACCACAAAGCCACCCTAAAAACAATCAAAGAAAGAAAAACTTGACAGGATAAAACTTTTCTTATAGGCTGTATCTATTCTGTTTGTTTAGATAAAGGATGAAATTATGCAGATAAATATTACAGGCAAGCACATTAACTTGGGCGAAAACATGCCCGCTTATGCCGAAGAAGCGTTGGGCAAGGCTGTTGAAAAGTATTTCACTTCCGCGGTCAGTGCCTCTATTGTCTTTTCCAAAGAAAGAGAAAGCATCAAGGCCGAAATCACCGTCCATCCGACGTCGGGCCTGTTGATGAAAGGCGAAGCTAAAGCGACCGACGCTTATGCCGCGCTGGATCAAGCTGTGGCGCGTATTTCCCGTCAATTGAATCGTTATAAAGATCGTTTGGTTGAACACCGCAACGAAAAAATCGAAATGGCGCCTGTGTCCGTCATAGAATCGGATGAAACACAAGAAGTCGCAGCTGATGCGCCGGTTATCATTGCCGAAACACAAATGGAATTGCCGATTTGCTCCGTCAGTGGCGCCGTGATGCGCATGGATTTGACGGATGCGCCGGCTTTATTGTTCCGCAACTCCGCACATGGGGAATTGAACATGGTGTATCGTCGTCCGGACGGTAACATCGGTTGGGTCAATCCCAAACAGGGCAAATAATAACGGGTATTCCTGATGAAAATTAAAGATTTTCTCCAAACTGAAGATGTCTTTTTAGACGTCTCGGGCAGCAGCAAAAAGCAAGTCTTGGAAAACATTTCCGCCTTGTGTGCGAAACAGATTCAACTGGAAGAACAAGTTATTTTCGGTGCGTTGGTAGAGCGCGAACGGTTAGGCACCACCGGCATTGGTCGTGGTGTGGCTATTCCGCACGCCCGCTTGGCGAATTTAAAAGACTTATTCGGTGCGTTTGTGCGCGTCAAACCGATTGACTTTGAATCTGTCGATGGTCAGCCGGTTGATTTGTTGTTTGTGCTGTTAGTTCCCGAAGATTCGGGGGCCGATCACCTGAAAGCCTTGGCGCGCATTTCCAAACTTTTGCGCGATGAAGCGGTTTGCACGCAACTGCGTCAGGCACAAACAGCGGAAGACGTTATCAATTTGATTAAAAAAGCCGACAACGATTAATGAAAACAGTCGTGATTTACACAGACGGTGCTTGCAGCGGAAACCCCGGAAAGGGCGGCTGGGCAGCTGTGTTAAATTATCAAGGACACACAAAACACATCAGCGGAGCCGAAGATCCGACAACCAATAATCGTATGGAATTGACCGCGGTTATCCGCGCCTTGCAGGAATTAAAGGAGCCGTGCGAAATCGACTTATTTACCGACAGTCAGTATGTGGCCAATGGCTTTCAAGACTGGTTGCCCGGCTGGAAAAAGAAAAATTGGAAAACCGCTGCGAATAAACCTGTGGCCAACGCAGATTTGTGGCAGCAATTGGAGACAGAAACCGCGCGACATACGCTCCATTGGCATTGGCTGAAAGGTCATGCCGGCGATCCGAATAACGAGCTGGTGGATTCTTTGGCGCGCGAGGCTATCTTGAAAAAAGAACTTGATTTTAACAAGGATTCACTATAAAGTAACTTCTCATCAACCCATAAATGGAGGACAGTATATTTACCGATAATACAAAGGGCTTTAACCCCGCCAATGACGGACCCAGAGCCAACGAAATGATTAAAGTACGCGAAGTGCGGCTTATTCTTTCCAACGGAGAAAACATAGGCGTTGTTCCGACGCGCGAAGCGATTTACAAAGCACAACAAGAAGGCTTGGACCTTGTGGAAATCTCGCCCAATTCTGTTCCGCCTGTGTGCAAGATTTTAGATTTTGGTAAATATAAATACGAACTCCAAAAGCGCAAAAACGAAACAAAGAAAAAACAAAAAGTCGTCGAAATTAAAGAAATCAAACTCACGCCGATGATTGATATTCACGACTTTAATGTGAAATTAAAAGCCGCACAACGCTTCCTGACCGAAGGCAACAAAGTCAAATTCACCTTGAAGTTCCGCGGACGCGAAATGTCGTATCAGGATCAAGGCGTGTCCGTGCTGACGCGTATGCAGGAACAATTGGCCGACATTGCCAAAACGGAATTAGAGCCGAAATTAGAAGGCAAAATGATGAGCATGCGCTTGGCGCCAATTGGGGCCAAACCCTAATTCTTTTTTAACGACGGGGCGCACCCGCAATAAGTTTGCTGGTAAAGCGCCAACTCTTTAATCAGTTGAGCGCGACGTTCTTGCAGGCCGCCTTTGCGCCAGTTTGTTTTATCATAAGGCACGCCCACATCGGCCGACACCTTGTCCGCAACCGCATTGACCTGGTCCAAATCTTTATAGCGGGAAACACCCAACACAGAACTGACGACATCGAAATGATTTTCTTGCGCATAACGCATAGCCCGACGTAACCGCAACTCAAAACAGGCCGCACAGCGTCGCCCGCGTTCCGGCTCATTTTCCAAGCCCTGTGTGCAGTTTTTCCACGCTTCCGGCTCATAGGGTAAATCAACAAAAGGCACGCCAAATTGTTGGCAGACGCGTTTATTTTCGGCCAGGCGTTTTTGGTATTCGGCCTCAGGGGCAATATTCGGGTTATAAAACAAAACAGTAAAGTCTTTCTTTTGCTCAGCCAAAGACTCGATGACGGCGCAGGAACAAGGCGCACAACAAGACAACAACAGCAACCGCATTATTTTCCTTTGGGAACACATTTGAAAAAGCGCGTGTTCGGCGTGAAAAAGGCGCAATTAAAGTATTTTGTGTCATCGTAGCGCGCCACACGACCGGTTTGCGCACAGGCCTGTTCTGCCATTTTTAACAATTCGTCATCATCGGTGCGCCAACCATGGTAACAAATCGCCACGCGATCCGGTTTAGATTGTCCGACATGTGCAATCTGCCCTGCCTCACGCCGCTCGTCTATATAAGGCGCGCACGCGGTTAAAAACAATAAAAGACACCATCCGTATTTCATGGAAAAGATTTTACACCAAACCCAACAAAAAGGCAACTTGTTTAATCGGCCGAGATATTACACTCGCCCGAGCCTTTGTTGTAATACATCACATCTTCCTGGGTATCGTATATGCCCGGCTTGTTTTGGTAATTGACCGCCGGCTTATATTCCGCCACCAACTCGCCGTTTTTATAGGCCTGGAAATACCACATTTTCGCCTTTGATGGCGTCCCAAAGTTTCCAGCATTGCCCACACAACAAAAGATACAGGTTTTAGATTCCGTACTGTATGTATATGTCTTGCCGGTAAAATTCGCAACATCGTTATCCACATAAAACTTTTTATTTTCCATACGAATCACGTGGGGACCTGACGTCAATTCTTTGCCAAAAACTTGCGTCGGTGTTCCGACAACATAACCGTTGCCGCCATAGCCCAAAAATGAACTTTGCGAATAGGAGATTTGAGAGCGCGACCAACCCACTTGTGAGTCATCGTGATTGACACCCCAAAACCAACATCTGTTTTGTGTTAAATCTGTATTTTCAAACTGGGCAATCACTGCATCATATTCATCAAGCGTCAATTCAGGATCAAAATATTGCGAGCCGGTGCCTTCAATCCATTTTCTGAAATAATATTTATTGCACACACCGAATTCGGCATTGCCCTCTTTTTCACAGGCATAGCCATTGGCATCCGCTGCCCACGACGCGCACGCCGAGCGATCTTTACACAAAGGCGGATCGCATTGTTCTATGTTCGCCACCCATGTCGAGCCCGGGCAAGTGCAAGCGTTATCGCCAGCCACAGACCCTTCTGCCGATGTCGCCCCTTCCGGACAAGCCTTACAGGTATAATCATCCGTCTTGTAAGTATTCGCAGGGCATAGGTCGCATGTGCCGGCTTCGGCGTTCCAAATACGATTGGCAGGACAAGGACATTCCGTCGCGCCGGCCTCGGTTTCTGAACCTGCCGGACAGTCACGACACTCGTCGCCATATTGATAAGTGTCAGCCGGACATTGCGCGCACTGATCTCCGTCTTTGCCATACCCGTCAGCGCAAGGCTCACACCTTTGATGGTCGTCGTTCCACCCGTTGCGCGGGTTACATGCCGGTGCTTCTGTGTCCAGCGTGTTGTTAAATGCAAAAATCATCGCGTTGGTGTCCTCACACGCACCATTGGGCATATTATTGACATAGATCATATACGGTTGATCCCAACCCGAGTTCATTATCTTGTCACAGACCGCTTTTTCTATATCTGTTAAAGTCACCTCAAACGCCGTTGTCTTGTCGCTGACCTCAAACGATCCGGCATAACCGGCAATTTGTATATTCGGATAAGCCTCATTGTTAGGCTGATATTCGGACAGGTCGAACTCTTCC